>JBBIQU010000087.1:0-17162 GCA_037442185.1 Chthonomonadales bacterium
CGTCTCGACGCACACCCTCGGCGTCGCGAGAAGCGACGGCTACACGCTGCGCGTCATGTTGCCGACGGGGCTGGATGCTGCGCGCCGCTATCCTCCCGGATCGTGCCGGGCAAGGTGGACGAACACGTCCTCGAGCGTCACCGGCATGGGTTCCGCGCTCGGTTCGCCAAAGCCGCGCGCCTTCAGTTCGGACGCAAGCGCCGGTCCGACATCGGCGCTGTCCTCAGTGACCACACGCAACCGGCTCCCTCGAACCGCCGCGCTGCGAACTCCGGGCACCGTAGCGGCGATCCGCTGGGCATCGTTGGGCCGCTCACACCGCACGGACAGAACGCGGCCGGGCGAATGGGCCCGCTTCAGTTCGTCGGGAGCGCCCTGGGCCACGATCCTCCCGGACCGCATCATGACAATGTCGTCGCATTGCTCGGCCTCGTCCATATGGTGGGTCGTAACCAGGGCTGTGACGCCTTCCCTGCCGAGCTCGCCGATCAGCGACCAGAAGCGGCGGCGGCTAATCGGATCAACGCCCGAGGTGGGCTCGTCGAGGAACACGATGCCGGGCCTGTGCAGCAAGGCCGCCCCAAGCGCCAGCCTCTGACGGACGCCGACCGATAGCGCGCCGGTCAACGTGCCGGCTTCGCCGGCCATATCGGTCCGTTCGACGACTTCGGCAATGCGGTCCTGGCGGCTTGCGCGAGGAATGCCGTAGATTCCCGCATAGAACTCGAGGTTCTCGCGAACCGTGAGGTCCTGATAGAGACTGAAGCGCTGAGACATATAGCCGATCCGGCTCTTGACCCCCTCCGGATCACGCATCACATCAATGCCTGCAACCCGCGCAGCGCCCGAGGTCGGTCTCAAGAGGCCGCATAGCATGCGGATGGTGGTGCTCTTGCCGCACCCGTTGGGGCCGAGGAACCCGAAAACGGAGCCGGATCGCACCGTGAAGCTGATTCGGTCCACCGCCGTGAACGTGCCGAACCGTTTGACGAGGTCGGCCACCTCAATGGCGTTCGTATTGGCGCTCATCAGTCGTGTGCCGCCGCGCTCGCTTCGATCCTGGCGATGAACGCCTGTTGGAGCGAGCCGTAGCCGTACGCCAACTCGTCAGGGGTGCCTGTGGCCAGCAGTCTGCCCCTGTGCATGAGGCCTATCCGGTGGCACCGCTCTGCCTCGTCCATGAACGGCGTGCTCACGATGAGCGTCATTCCCTGTGCCACGAGGTCGTTCAGGATCGTCCAGAACTCCTGGCGGCTGACGGGGTCCACGCCTGTCGTCGGCTCATCGAGGAACAGCGCTTCGGGGGTATGAATGAGCGCGCATGTCAGCGCCAGCTTCTGCTTCATCCCGCCGGAAAGGTCCCGAGCGAGGCGGTCGGTGAAGGGCAGCATTCCGCTTGCCGAAAGCAGCATCCTCGCCCGTTCCGGGCGATCTTCGGGCGGCACCTGAAACATGTCGGCGAAGAACTCGATGTTCTCAGCCACCGTCAGGTCTCCGTACTGACTGAACCGCTGGGATACGTAGCCGATCCGCTCCTTGATGGCCTGCGGCTCCCGGCGCACATCGTGCCCGAGCACCGTTGCCGAGCCGCCGTCGGGGGTCATGATGGCTGTCAGCATGCGCATCGCCGTGGTCTTGCCTGCCCCGTCGGGGCCGATCAGGCCGAACACTTCACCCGCACGGACGCCAAACGTCAATCCGTCCACGGCCCGCACGGAGCCGAACGAGCGCCTGAGCCCGTCGCACACAACCACCATTCCGGCAGTGCCGTCCATCTCTTCCATCGTGACCCGGGTCGGCGAGCGGCATCTGCCGCCGCGCGCTACGGTCCGCCGACCGCAATCACGGCATCGGCAGGCATGCCGGGTTTGAGCTGATCCCCCGCAAGCCGCAGGTCTATCTTGACGCCGAACACCAGCTTCACTCGCTCCTCCGGCGACTGAACGTTCTTGGGCGTGAACTCCGCCTCGGATGCGATCTCGACCACCCTCCCGTTGAACTTCCGATTGGGGAAGCTGTCCGCAGTGACGACGGCGCGGTCGCCGATCCTGACCAGGCCATAGCGCGACTCCGGGATGAACACGCGGAGCCAGGGACGAGTCGCGTCGAGCAGCACCACCACCGGGCTGCCCATGGCAACCGTCTCGCCCGGCTCGGCGACGCGCGACTTGATCACGCCGGACGTGGGCGCGTAGATGAAGCAGTGGCTGCGCTGGACCTTGGCCAGACGAAGCGTCTCGCGGGCTTGCCGGACCTGTTCGCCGGCGGCGCGGACCTCTTCCGGGCGCGTGCCCGCAAGGAGGAGATCGAGCTGAGCCTGGGCCGCCTGGGCCTGCGCGCGTGTCGTGGCGACGCTCGTGCCCGCCACATCGAGAGCCGACCGCGCGCCCAGTCGGTCCGATAGCGCCTCGGCAGCAGATCGCTCGGCAAGGCGGGCTGCTTCGAGATTCGCTCGCGCCTGAGTGACGCCGAGCTCGGCGCGGCGCACTTCTTGAGGCCGCGCGCCGGCGATCAGATCAGCCAATGCGGCCTTGGCCTGATCCACCTGCGCGGCGGCGGCGTCGCGGGCCGCAGCGGCGGCATCGCGCTGCTGGTCGCTAACCGCGCCCTCACGAGCGAGGTCCTGTATGCGGCGCAGGTCCGCTTCGGCCTTCTCGAGCGCGACTTCCGCCTGGTAGATGACGGCGCGTGCGAGGTCAATCTGGCGACTGCGTGGACCGGTTCGCACAAGCGAGAGCGCTTCCTCGGCATCGGCCAACTGCGCCTCGGCAGCCTTGACGCGCATGCGCGCCGCATCGTGGGCAGCCTGCAGCTCGGTGGTCTTGCGGAAGCCCGTCCGAGCGGTCCGTGCCGCCGCCGCTGCGCCTGCTGCTGCGGCTCGGGCCTGCGCGACGGCCGCTCGGGCCGCCTCGACCTGTTCCGGCCTGGCTCCATTGAGGGCCGTTTCGAGGCGCGCCTCGGCCACCTTGAGCGCCGCCTCCACCTGGGCGACCTGCGCGTCCAACTCGGAGGTGTCCAGGCGGGCGATCAAATCGCCCGCCCGCACGGTGTCACCTTCCCTGACGGCAACCTCGGCAAGCTTTCCGGAGATGCGCGGACCGACCATCACCTCCGTCGCCTCGACGACGCCGCTGCCTCGGACGACGTTGGGGTCCACCTCGGGCAAGCGAGTGCGCCATACCGCATAGGCAAGAGCGCCAAGGACGACGATGCCCCCGATCGCGGGGCGTATTTTCTTCAGCATCGTTGGCTCCCTCGGTTCCGGACGGTATCCCTCGGCGGCTGGTCACGTTCCGCCGAACACAGAATACCACCACAGCCGCATGCGGCGCGGAGAGAGCCTACTTCGATCGCACCCGCTCGGGTCCCAGGTCGCCCCCATCGCTGAAACGGGCGCTGCTGCCCCTCTTGACCAGCTCGAAGCGGTCATAGAGTGAGCCGTCGGCCGTGCGCGCCTCAAAGCGCAGTCTGTCGCCTTCCACGGACACAACTTGGAAGAGCTGCAGGTCCTGACCGAACCGCGCGGCCCATTTGCGGTCGCCGGCGTCGTACTGCTTCGATCCGGTCACGGAGACCACATAGATCGTGTGTCCGGCGGCGGGTCCTGACTTCGGATTGCTCCTGCCGTACACGTGGTCGTGGCCGTTCAGCACGAGGTCCACGCGGTGGCGGTCAAATATCGGCTTCCATTGCTTGCGGAGCTCATCGTTGTCGCGGTTCTTGGCGCCCGAGAAGATGGGATGGTGGAACATGACCACGGTCCATCGGTTGGGATTGCCCGTGAGGAGCGTATCGAGCCAGACCGACTGCTCCACGATCTTCTCCATGGAGTTGAGGACAACGAATCGAACTCCCTGGAAATCGAAGTAGTAGCACGAGTCCTCCAGCCCCGGCACGCCGTTTCGCGGCAGCTCGAACTGCGCCTGCCAGTGACGGGTCAGGCGACGCGTCTCAGCCTCGGGCGCGGTTCTCTCGTACTGATGGTTGCCGATCGCCGGCACGACAAGCGTGGAGGCATTGAGGAATCCGGCCGTCATGAACCACTCGCCCCATTCGCTGTCGCTGCTTGCGGTTGTGGTGAGGTCGCCGCCGTGCAGCTTCAGGCGCGCATCCGGAGCGGTCGCGAATGCCTGACGCACCACGCGCGAACACAGCGCGCGGATGCTGTTCTGCTCGTCGCCGAAGTAGAGGAACTTGAACGGTTTCGGCTGGGTCGAGGCGGTGCGAAACGTGAACCACTCCGACCATGTTGTGCCGTTGGCAACCCTGTAGGCATACGGCGTGTCCGGCTGGAGTCCGGTGAAGGCAGCGTTGAAGTGCTTGAACTTCTGAGAGCCTACCTCGAGGACGACCGGCATGGCGGTGACGGTCCTGGCTCCGTTGGCGATCGTGGGCGTCCCGTTGTCAAGGACGATCTGCGCGCTCCCTTCAGCCACGTCCCCGGCGCCTCGCCATGTGACATTGGCTCCTGTCGCAGGGTCGCCGCTCGGACACAGGACGATCCGCTCGGGCTCAGAGGCGCCGCCCTGTGCGCCCGCCCATAGCACGGCCGCCATCGAGAGCGCCAGAGGCGCGACCAATATGGCCGCTCGCGCGAGCCGCCGAGTTCGAGTTATGTTCATTATGGTGGGTTCTCCTGGGGTTCTTGTCGGACGTGTCGGACCTGTCGGACGGGTCAGACGGGTCGGACACGCTCTGTCACTTGCTCGGCGCCGGCGCTGCGGCCACCATGTCGAGCAGCTTGGCGATCAGCAGCTCGCCGGTGCGCTCGCCCAGCGAGACGCGTGAGACGTAGTCGTAGCGCTTGAAGCCGCCGAAATCCTCGCGGGTGAGTATGTATCCGAACGCCTCGTTGGTCAACCCGAACAGGAGGTTATGCTTGCCGCGCATCTTGCGTTTCAGATAGAAGCCGATGTTGGGCAGCGCCTCGCCCGGGATTGTCGCGATCTGGGCGTCTCCAAGGTTGACGAGGTTCACCTGGGCCGCAACTGTTCGGTCCTGCCCGTGCGGGTACTTCAGTGGCGACTTCGTAACGACGAACCAGAGTTCGGGCGAATCGACCGGAAAGGTCACTTTGGAAGCCATGCACGCGATGGCGGGCTCCGATTGGTCGGTCGCATTGCCGACAATGCGGAGCGCTTCGTCGGCCATGAGGTTGCCGATCCGGACGCACTCTTCCCATGTCCGCATGTCTTCCCAGTAGCCTCGCAATTGGTCCTTCGGCTTGTCGAGATCGCGGTTGTCGGCAGTCACCATGCCGCCCTGCGCGCTGTTCATGAAGAGCGCCATGCCGCCGCCGCGCTCCTTGATGCGGTCGTACATGGGTCCGCACAGGTCCGGGCTAAGGATGCCCTGTTCGCTCCCGAGGACCTCGGGATGGATGGCGTAGTTGACGAGTGTGGCTATGGGCTTGCCATCGGCGGCCCGGGCCTGAACGACCGACATGCGGCGGTCATACAGGTCAGGCGCGTAGAAGTTGTAGGCTATCTTGCCTTCGGCCTCGCCGGTTGCGATCCGAAGCGTCGCGGGCTGAACCGCGTCTATGGCCTCGTTCAGGGCCTCTGCCGCCAGCACGCAGACCCGCTCCATATAGGCAAGGTCGCCCGTGTGGCCGCCCTGACCGTCCGGAAACGCGTAGCAATCGGGCGCGCTGTGGGTGTGTGTCGCTCCGATCAGGATGCGGTCGGCCGGAATGCGCGGAACCCGTGCGCGGACCTTGTCGCCCAGCACCGACGGGAATCCGAGCAGATCGAGGCTGACGATCGCCACCTCTTCGCGACCGCTGCGCAGGTACATGGCCCGCGCGGTGATGTCGCCCATCTTGCGGTTCGTGGGGTTGGCCGGTCCCATGCCGCCCGAAACCGGCAGCAGAGGGTTCGGCGTGATGATGCGCATACCGGCGCCGACCTGGAGCGGCTCCCTACGCGGCGAACGGTTCGCAGCCGCCCTTGAGCCGACGGCCAGCGCCGCTCCCGTGATGGCAGCTCCTTGCAGCAGCCGGCGCCGGGTCACGGTCGCCTCGTGAGTTTCACCGGTTGTGCGTTCGGGCATGGCATTGTCTCCTTCATGGCGCGTGTCGAAAGGGGCACGTGAGTGTTCGTCCGTGGAGCAGGGCAACCGGGGACATGATCGTGCGCCCGTCGCAGTCGGACCGCGCGGCACGAGCGTCGCAGGGACCCGCTCCACGGCAATATCAGAACGTGGCCTTGAGCGGCAGGTCACCCGTCTGGCCGGGTCGGATGCGGCTCTCGGTATACGAAGCGCCTCCGTCGTCGGCGCCGTTCGGTCCGACGCTGTAGAGCGTGTAGCTCGATCCTGCTCCACGATAGATCAGCGGTCCGTTCGAGAACGGATCGGCGATGTGCTCGGCCGCGGCGAGGCCGTCGAGGGTGGCCGGATACGAACCGGTCGCCTTCCGACGCCCTTCGGCGATGAGGGCTGCATACAGTATCCGCAAGCGCGCCGTAACATAGGCGTGGCGCATGATGTGCGTGCCCATCGCTTCGGGCTCAAGCGACTCGTCCGCCATGATGCCCTCCAGCTCCTGCGGCGCCTTGGGCGGAGTGATGGACATGATCGGCTTTCGGGCTTCTTCGATCCAAGCCTTCAGGTATCGGTCGAGCGCATCATAGGCAGGCCGCTTGGGCTTCATGAGAAACGTCCGCTGGTAGTCTTCGAGCGGGATCTGGAACCGAAAGATGGATGTCGCTCCGGGGCGAACCGTCCCGGCCAGCTGTTCGAGACGGACAGCCCGCTCGTTCTCCATGATGGTCCAGATTGGGGTATGCGCTTCGAGAAGGCGGAGAACGCTGTCGGCGCCGGCCTTGCATTGCGCAGCGCTCAGCGAGGGCAACACTCGGTGGGCGTCCATGAAGACCGGAACGAGACTGAGGAAGCTCGTTGTTACGTGCAGCGTCGCGCCCTGCCGCATGACTCCTGCGCCGAAGTCCAGGGCTGCCGTCAGGTCGCGCAGCGCCGCGGTCGGATCGCTCTGGGCAGTCTCGCGCAACGATAGGGCAGCAAGCCGAGTCACGCCTGGAAACGCGAGAGCGCCAACGAACTGGGCCCCGGGTCTCAGTTCGGTGACTGCGCAGGGCTTGCCGGCAAGCTCTCGAAGCGTCGCCAGAACAGATGCGTTCGCCTGGAGCGCCTGCCGGATCTCGGCTCGCGGCGCTTCGGGGTCCAGATGCAGCCGCTGGATGCGCTTCTGGTCCTTGACGGCCGTCACCAGCTCGACGTACCTGGGGTAGACGTTGTCGGCGGGAAGGTCCCGCTTGGGCGTCGGCGGCGTCGGCACGTTGTTGCGCGACCAAACCCATGCTCCGGCTGCAAGCCAGAGAACGACGAGGGCGGCAAGTAGGCCGCCCCCAACCCGGAACGCGTGCTTCATGGGCGACCGTGTCCCGTCACTTCTCTTCGAACATCTGATGGGTCTTTGTTCCGGGCTTGGCGAGGTTCTTGTACTCGCCCTGCACCACCTTCTCTTCAGCGGGCTGACGAGACGCTATGGTCGTGGCTCCAACTCGCCAGATGACCAGTACCACCGCAACCACGAAGATCAGGATGTGCCACCACTGGAGTTTTCCGCCCATGCTGTTTGCTCCTGATTGCGAACCGACGGAGGCATGCACGCACGGCACGCCTCCGTCGGCTCACTGCGCTTTGGACGTCAGTCGGCGTAGCGGGTCCACTGATTGGGCGTGGACTGCCGCTGGCTCTTCACATGACCGTCGCAGAAGATGGCATTGAAGTTGCCGGTGTGGCGCTTCCCGACGCGCCCGTTCTTCACTCCGCCGATGAAGCAGCCGCTGCCGCTCGTGTCGCCGCGGGTCGTCACGGTGACGTCCGTGTCGCGGGGATAGCGGAAGACCGCTGCGGTGCTGGAGTTGCCGGCGTCGGAGCCGCAGGTCGGCCGTCCATCAACGGCAGCGAAGGTGTTGGCCGGGTCCTCGATCTCGGCGTCAGCCGCGCCGATGTCCATGGTGGTGTCACCGAGGGCCGAGTCGTACTCGGATCGGGCGACGAACCCATGGTAGCAGGCGAGACCGTACGGATCGTTACACCACAGTGGATTTTCGTTGTAGCTCTCGTTCAACAGATAGCCCATGGACCAGGGCCGAGCGGTCGTGCCCAACGGTGGATCGCCCCACATTGCGATGACCGGGGCGCATCCGGCGCGGCCGCCGTCGCGAACGAAGCGCCGCTCAGGAATGCTGGGACACGCAAAGAGCTGGTTGTTCTTGATGTACGGGTAGATCAGGTCCGCCCAGATGAACATCGGGCAGGCGCCCCACGTGTTGGGATAGGCGTAGGACCCCACGTTGTTCTCGTCATAGTCCTGGGCGTACATGCGGAACGCGAGTCCGAGCTGCTTGCCGTTGCTGAGACACGAGGTCGCGCGGGCCTTCTCGCGTGCCTGAGCGAAAACGGGGAAGAGGATTGCGGCCAGGATCGCGATGATCGCGATGACGACCAGCAGTTCGATCAGGGTGAAGCCGGTTGCACGTTTCATGCCTTACTGCTCCTTTCGCCGAGATCTTGCGCTTGATTGAGATGTGGCCTGCCCATTCGCAGACTGCGCGGACCCAGCCGGCAACTCGCCGCGGGAACCCGCACGACGCGTCTACGACTGTATCGGCCCAGTCACTGTTAGTACTTTATCGTGAGAAAGCATTTCCGTCAACTGTTTTTTTCGGCGGTCCTCGACATGTCCGCAAAGCCGATCCGGCTCACGGCGCAGTCGCGGCAGCCGGCCCTATGGCATCCGAGGGGAGACATCGCTCCGGACACGCGTCAGTGTCTGCGGCGACCTCCTCGCAGTGCGGGCAATCTCGCCACGCACCTCGAGCTCGAGCTTCACCGTCGTGACATACCACGAGACAGAACCGAGACGCGCGAGCTCGTCAGAGGTCAGAAGCTTCGCGACCATGGGGGCAAGATCCGCAAACGGTACGCCCATCGGATGGTCGGCAAGCGCGCTCAACACGGCGCGACGCACGACCTCGAACTTCCATGCGTCTATCGTCACAGGGGCCTTGCCCGGGCTGGGCGTGCGACATTCCACCCGACTCCGGTTCGCCATACCGGAGCTTACGTGTCAGGACGAAGAGGATTCTCCAACAACGAGAGATTCTCGCCCGGCCAAAACGGCGGAAGCCCTGCGACGCAGCTCTGAGCAGTCCAGCGTCTGCACGTATCCGCGAGGGTCCTCGGGCACATAGTAGACATGGCGCGCATCGGGCATCGCCGCAACTGCGCTGAGCGCATCGGTGTCGAGCGCTTCTGAAGCGTCCATGAACCTGACGAGCAGGTCCACCAGAATGGAGGCGTGAGCGGGATCAGACTGGATCCAGCGCACCAGCGGCGGAACCGCGCGGGTCCCGCATTGAAGGATCAGGTCGGCGTCGCTCCACCTTGAACGGCCCTTTTCCCAGCCGGAACGGATGCTCTCGATGACGACCTGGCACGCTTCATCGGTACCGATCAGCGCAAGAGCCTCCAGAGTTTCAAGCGCATTGTCGCCCCTGGCAAGGGCGGCCGTAAGGGAGGGGACTGCCTCGGGACCGCATTCCACGGTGCCGGCTATGTCGCCGAGCGCGATCAGCAAGGCAGCCCGTTCGCGCGCATTGGCAGGCAGCCATCCCGCGTCGGTGAGGAGCCGGGCGACGCGCGGGTCGAAGCTCGTCTGAAGCTCGAGAGCCATGGCGGCGCGTCCGTAGGGCATGGTCAGCATCTGCGCGCAGTCTCGGTCCCAAGAGCCATTGCGCCATCGCGCGCGCATGCCCTCCTGCAGGCATGCCACCGCCCGCAGTGTGCCGATTCGGGCAAGGGTCAGCAGTAGGCCCGCACACCACTCGTGGCGGTGCGCCGATCGCTGCACCGCTTCGATGCACCGATCCCCGAACGGGACGAGGTCTCGGTACGTGTCCATAGCGATGATCAGCGCGATGCGCTCTTCATCCGTGGAAGGCTCCCAGTCCTTCGCGACCAGCGCGACGGCAGCGTCCGGATCGAAGCTCTCGACGAGGGCGCCGACGAGGCCGCCGTGCGCCCGTTTGCGCTCGTGCGAGCCCGCATCGTCTTCGTCATCGGTCCTGCGACCCCAGAGACGCACTGTCACCCCCCTGACTAGCCTCCCGTTCCAAGGGAGGGCATGACCTTGCGGCGCAAGAAATCGTAGATCGGATGTTTTGTGTTTTGCCCCCGCACCCACGTGCGTAATGGAGGGCAAGCGGCAACACAGCGGATTCAGTTGGCCGCCACAAAGGAGAGGAGATCAAGGCGATGAACCGTACAGTCTTGCGCACGTTTTTCGGCGCCGCTTTGTCGGCTGCGCTCGTTGCAACTTCAGTCGCCGCGGTCGCTCAGGCACAGCGACGAGGTCCGGGCCCACAGGGCGGCCCTCCGCAGGGCCGAGCCGGCCGCCAGGCGCCCGGTCCCGGCATGCCCATGCTGCAGCCGGGACGCGCCATGCAGCCCGAAATGGCGGCGAAGATCGCCCAGGTCATGGCGCTGCGTGAGCTTCACGCCGCCAGATTCTCGGCCAAGGACATTAGCGCGGCTCTGCCCGTGCTGCGAGAGATGCATGAGGCCGAGCAGGCGCTCCAGGAAAAGTCGCTTCAGGCGCTCGAGCGCGAGAAGCAGGCCCTGCTGTTGGCAGGTCCCGACGATGAGCCGCCTGCCGGGTCCGCCGACGCGATGCGTGAAGCCGCCGAGAACCACAGGGCGAAGATGGAGCGGCTCTATGCCAAACTCGGCGAGGCTATCGGAGAACCGAAGGCCAACGCGATACGGCGACTGCTGGGCGTGGCCATGGGGCCGATGAACATGATGCCCGGCGGCGGTCCCGGCTTTCCCGGCCAGCCCGGCATGGGCATGGGTCCGGGCATGCCGCAAGGCCCGGGAATGCCCCCTCCGGGCGGCCCGGGTTCCGGTCCGGGTCCTGATCCACGGGGCGGACACCCTGAAAGCGAGTTCGACGTTGCCGATGCGCCGGCTTACCCAATGTTCGATGGTCAGGGCGGGCCGGGAGACCTCGAGCCGTCCTTCCAGGGTCCCCAGGGGCCGCAGGGTCCTCCGGCCGGAGGGATGGTCAGGCCTCAGCGCGGCAACAGGCAAGGGCCCGGCGGCCCGGCGCTTCCGGGTGGTCCCGGCGCTCCGGGAATGTTCCCGGGAATGGGCGGTATGATGGGCATGCCTCCCATGATGGGCCTCGGACCAAGGCTGACGCTTCCGGAGCTTATCGAACTTCTGGAGCAGAAGCAGGCGGCGATGAGGAAGTAGAGTCGCGATGCGGCGGGCCTCAGCGAAGGCCCGCCGCACGCGGTCTATCGGGATGGCAGGACCATGGAAGCCGCAATGATCAGCGATAGGGCTACCGTCACGGACGAGGCTCTGGCGAAGCTCGCCGCGGAAGGCGATCGGGCAGCCTATTCGACGCTCGTCGAGCGCTACCGCGGGCTGGCGTTCGCAACCGCCTACGCCATGACCGGCAACTCCGATGACGCGGAGGACATAGCCCAGGAAGCGTTCGTGCGTGCCTATCGCGCTCTGCCCGGCTTCGATCCCCGCCGAACATGGGGCGCGTGGATCATGAGTATCGTGCGCAATCTGTGTCGCGATGCCGCTCGACGCCGCAAGGTCCGGTCGGCGCATGCGTCCGCCCAGACGGACTGCGACGGCATCGCCGACAATGGGAGCGATCTCGCGCCGGAGGCCGCTCTGCTGGAGGCCGAGCGTCTCGGTGAACTGCGGGATGCGGTCGCCGCATTGCCCGATCATCTTCGGGCGCCGATCGTCCTGCACTATGCCTACCGTCGAACATATCGCGAAATCGCAGCAGCCCTGGGCCTGCCCGAATCCACTGTCGTCGGTCGGCTGGCGGCCGCCATGCGCAGGCTGCGCCGTCGGCTAGCAACGGAGGTGCAATGATGAGCCTCGTCTGCCGTTTCGTCGAGCGGTCGCTCGCGCTGTCCGGCGTGCAAGGAACCGGCTCCGCGCATGTCGCTCCATGGGTTCGTCGGCACCTCGATCGGTGCGCCGCGTGTCGCAGGGTCCAATCCGACTTCGAGTCCATCGCAGGCCGCTTGGCGGAGGCTCTCGATGCGCCTGAGCCGTCCGATGCGTTCGTTGAGCGGGTATGGGCGGGCATAGGCGCCGGAGAGCGCAGGACTGCCGGCGCAGGGCGGGGAGCGATCACCGCATGGGCTGCGGCGGGGGTCCTGGTTGTTGCCGCGATCCTGTTTGGCTCCAATCTGCGCACATCCGAGCGCGCCGGTGTGACCGAACCCGCATTACAATCGCACGCGCAAACCGCCGATGCCCGTCCGCTCGGCGCTTCGCGTACAGCCGAGACGACCGCCGGCAGCTCGACCGCGACCACGGCCAGGGGCGAGCAGCGAGCGGCGAGGGACGAACGTCGAAAGCCCCGGGCCGAAGGGCAGAAGGCGAAGGACGACGAGCGCAAGGCGAACGCCGCCGAGAAGGCCGCCATCCGCCGAATGCTCTTGTTGCGCCGACGCATGGCCCATGCGCCCGAGCGCACCACCCCGACAGAAACAAAGCCGTCATCGGCCACTGGAGGGGACGCCACAGGCGCAACAACATCGTCGGCGCCGGCCTGGGCCGACATCGGCCGATACTACGAGGCCCAGTCGGACGCGTCCAGCGCGGCCTACGCCTACCGTCAGGCCTGGCATGAAACCGGGGACACCTCCGCCGCATATGCCGTCGGCCGCACCTCCGAAGCCGCCGGCGATATCCTCACCGCCGTCGAATGCTACGCCGAAATGCTCGAATCGCATTCCAAGGCCTCATCCAACCATGACGGGGTGTCCCACCGACTGGACGACCTCTCCGCCCGCGCATAGCCGCCGCCCAGTCCGCGCAGGCGGACTTCGCGCCAGTGACAGGCGTGACTTCAGTCGCCGGCCCTGTCATGTGCGCTGTCCAAAGGCGTGACTTCAGTCGCCGGCCTTACCCCATTCGCGGTTGTTGGCGGTATCCTGACGATAATCACGTCCTCAGCGAGGTCTCCATACCGCCATGCTCTTGCCCCTCATGATCGTTGCAGCAACGGCTGCTCCGCCCAGGCTCGAACCGCTCATGGACCCGGCGACCGGCCGATGGGTCGGGCTGCGCTATGGGTCGGCGGAGATGGCTGTTGCTCCGGCCGCCGATGTGCGCATCGAGTGGGAAGGCGGAGCGCTGCCGCCTCTGGCCGAGTGGAAGCTCGTACGCATCGGCACACAGGGACCGACCACAGTCGTGGTGCGCCGAGCAGGCGACTGGGAAATCCGCACGGAGACCAATATCGTCGGGCAGGGCGTCGGTCGGCGGGCCGCGTTTCGCTGGATGGGCAAGGGCAAGGTCGTCGTCACTCGCGTCGTGCTGGCCACGCCGCCGTTGCGCATTTCGACCTCCGGCGACGACTGGGCGTTGGCGCCCGGCAACTTCCCCATCTGCAAGGAGCCGGTCGCCACCATGGCCGACGGAGCCCGAATCACGGAGGTGGGCTGGACGCGCGGCGATTACGGCCTGGGGTTGGTTCATTCGCGGTCCGCGAAGCGCAGCGTGGCCGCGTCCTACGTGTTCGAACACGATCAGGCGCGCGTGTCGCTCGTGAAGCGGGGCAAGGGTGTCGTCATCGAGCACGCGTTCGATGCGCTCGCCCAGCTTGAGCCGGAGCAGGAAGTCGTTGTGGGGACGCAGAGCATCGAGGTCATCGAGGGCAATGAGGAGGAGCTGCGGGCCGGCCTGCGCCGGATGGCCGACCGACTCGGCAACGGCCCTCCAACCGATCAGCCGGGCCATCTTGAGAAGCTCACGCTGTGCGAAGTGCACCCCTGGGGCAGGCTCGAATCGTGGCATCGGGGGGATACCGGCAACCGCTATGATCGGCTGACGAAACTCATTCCCTACTATCGCGATCTCGGGATCACCGGCCTCTGGCTCCTGCCGGTGAGCTGGCCGCCGCCGTGGGTCTATACGCTCAAGGACTTCGAGGCGATCGCGCCCGAGAACGGTTCGCCCGATCAGCTGCGTGAGCTGGTTCAGACCGCCCACAGGCACGGCATCAAGATGCTGATAGACCTGGTTGTCTACGGCATCCATCCCGATGCCGACGAAGTGAAGCGCCTGCCCGAGGCCGTCTGGTGCAAGGATCGGGACGGGAAGCCCGTGCGGGTATGGGGCGGGACCGTGCTGGCCGCCGATACGACGAACCCGACGTGGCAGAGCCGGATCGCCGAGGTTGCAGGCCGCTGGGCGCGGGAGTTCGGCTTCGACGGCACGCGCCTGGACTGCATCGGCTGGGGCCAGACCGTCAACTGGGCCGGCCGGCGACCCGGCGATGCCGTCGCCTATGGCGGCCTCAAGCTCAATAAGGTGGTGCGCGACGCCATGCGCAAGGCCAACCCCGAAGCGGTCACCCTTCCCGAGGGCGGGAAGCCGCTCGTCTTCCGCCATGCTGACATGGTGTTCGACTACCCGCTCTACCTGGCCATGCGCGATCTGACGTGGCAGCCGAACCTGGCGCAATGGGTTGCCGACATTCGCGAGTGGCTCGAGTGGGAGCGCTGCGCCTATCCCCAGAAGGCTCTGAAGGGGCTCGTGCGGTTCCTCGAGTGCCACGATATCGTCGCCGCGACCGAGTACTTCGGCGTGGGCCCGTCGCAGGCGCTCATGGCCGCGTGCGTGCTCATGCAGGGCGTGCCGTTGATCCAGCAGGAGCAGGAGATCGGCTTCTCGGCGGAACTGGCGGCGTGGCTCAAGCTCCGGAACCGCGAGCCGGCGTTCTATCGGGGGACCGCCGATTATCTGGCAACGTCATGTTCGGACCCGGAGGTGCTGACCTTCCTGCGCCGATCGTCCGCGTCCGCGGCAGTCGTGGCGATCAACCTGACCGGGCGGGCAAGGACCTGCGCCGTGCGCTGGCCGAAGGGGATCAGCGCGCGACTGACGGCTGCGTTCGACGCCTTCACGGGCAAGCGGATCGCCGTTCGGGAGGGCTATGCCCGGATCACCGTTGCCCCATACAGACCGGCCGTCATTCTGCTCAAGCGGCCCGGCGCCCGACTGGAACCGATCGCCGGGGCGCGACCCGATTGGCGGATTGAGACATCCGAAGGAATCCTTGCCGACCGGGATTTCGATCAGGCGGTCAGGCTCAAGCCGGGCGAGCGGATCGAAGACGCGCTTCCGACGCTCGGCAGGGCGCGGCGCGCCGAAGAGCTCGGGCTGAACGACGGCACGCTACCCGCAGACATTGCCGGGGGGCCGGTAGCTGTCGGCATAGATCCAATGTTCGTGACGATGGCCAATGGGCGAATGAGGCTGACGCTGGCCCGACGCCACGGGGGAGTGATCGCCTCGCTCGATCGCGTGCAATCGGGCAAGGCCGATCCGGTCATCCTTCCGGGCGGCGACTGCTATACGGACAACGGGTTCTTCCCGAACCGGCTCTATGCGTCCGTGGACGGCGAGACAAACCCGCGAATGAGCTTCCGGCGCGCCGGGGATGCCGTCACCGTCACCTTCTCGGGCAAGCTCAGGCAGCGGTCATGGAACGGCGTGCAGACCTGCGCCGTTCCCGGTCCTCCGGTCGCCTACGAGCTGGCCTACACGATGGACGGAACCGACCGCATCGTGTGTCGGATGGCTACGACGCCGTCGGCCGACGTCGCACCCGAGATAGCCTTCTATGCCCTGCGCGTTCCTCTTGCGGCGTTCGGCGGTTGGGAGCGGGCGGCAGCGTCAGGCCGAGCGGGCGAGGCCCTCGGCGTGCGGCTGGGTCATTCAGCGAACCCGCAGGACCCGCTGACCCTCCTGACCGGAGGCGGCAAGCTGATCGTGGAGAGCGGCGAGGGGCTGCGGAGCGCCTTCGTCATTGAGAGCGGCGGCGGGACGGCGCACCTGTTCCTTCCGATGCTCGATGGCGGCGCGTCGCCGATGCGGGCAGGTGAGACGCTTCGGGCTGAGGCGGCGATTCGGGTAGTTATGGTAGATCGAGCTCGTACCGGAGAGCCTCGTTGACGTGCCACTCAGGCCACGTCTCGGCGGCAATCGGCATGGCTGCCGCCGCGAACCGCCGCGTGTCCTCGGAAAGAGCCCGATAGCCTTCGTCGGCCAGAAGGTCCTTTCGGCGCCGATCGTCCTCCAATATCAGGTCAGACAGGTAACGGCTCGCTGCCACCCCGCGTTCCGCAGCACGATTCCGAAGAATACGGGCGGCTTGTTGATCGAGCGACACGTTGAGCTTCACGCACGCCATGACACACCTCCTACGCGGGTCTGGCACACGTCGAGTGTTGCGTCAAGATACGTACTGGTAGTCTTTACCAGGTGGCACTACCATTCTACGCCACCGGAACAGTGGCAAGCATATGGCAGTTCGGCCACGACACTTTCAGCGCGTTCGCCATTGAGAGCGGCGGCGGGACGGCGCACCTTTTCCTTGCGATGTTCGACGGCGGCGCCTCGGCGATGCGGGCAGGGGAGACGCTTCGGGCTGAGGCGGCGATTCGGGGGCTGGACCTGTGATGTGGCGAACGGTAACCGGGTACTCCATGACCCGTTCCCACGCATCCCCGTCCAGCACGTTGCGCACCGACAGCCGGAGCGCGTATTCCCCCTCGATCTCCGACGGGAAGCCCGCCACCGACCCTCGCACGCGCAGCGTCCTTGCCGCCATGGCGAACTCCTGGCGAACTTCGGCGGCCACCTTGCGATCCGGCCTGACGATCTCCAGCCGCTGCTCGAACTGCTGACCCTCGTCGCCCGGGGCGGTCTGCCACACGGTCAGATGCTCCCACGCGAGGACCGCCACAGCGTCGCCGGCAGGCGCATTGACGCCGTCAACCAGCGCAACAAGCGTGACCGTCTGGTCATCGGCGCTGACGATGATCTTGCTGCACGGAGCGAATAGCAGTAGTCTCGGCATTGCTGCGCCTCCAAAGAAGGGGATCATCAGCATTATGCACCACCGGCCCGCTGGCCGGGACGTGAACGCCACGCTTCCCTGCCCCGACGAGTGCCATAGGCGCTACCTCGGACCGACGACGCGCAGCGTGTAACCGTCGCTTCTTGCCACGCTCAACGCCGGTCCATCATCGAACGTCGCGCGATCCGGTTCCCCCGCCCCCTGGGTGGGCGGGGGCAAGGGG
>JBBIQU010000088.1:0-17047 GCA_037442185.1 Chthonomonadales bacterium
TGTCATTGCCACAGGCGGCGGAGCGGTGCTTGATCCGGTCAACACAGCCGCCATGAAGGCATCCGGGATTATGGTGTGGCTGTCGGTCGCGCCCGAGGAGCTGCTCCGGCGATGCGGGACGCGCGAAACGAGGCCGCTGCTTGCCGATGCCAAGGACCCATTGGAGCGCATACGAAGCATGATCGCAGCACGAGAGCCGCATTACGCGCGAGCCGCAGATGTCAAAGTCGTGACCACGGGCCTTCGGCGCGAGGACGCGGCCCGGCTGGTGGTTGATGCGTTTCGCCGCGCGGCGGCATCGTGGCCCAACGTCGAGGGGAGAGAGGCGAAGGATTGAGGCGGCGCACGGCTGTCAGCAGCAACGTAAGGGTCGGACTGGGGGCCAAGGCCTACGACATCCGTGTGGAGACCGGCTCACTTTCGGCGATTGGGCCTCTCGCTGCAACCGTCGTCGGCCCTTCGTCGGCCCTGGTCGTCACGGGCGATGGTCCTGTCGGGACCTACGGCGATGAAGCCGCGCGATCGCTCTGGCGATGCGGCATCGCGACCTCGGTGCTGCGCATACCGGCCGGCGAGCGTTTCAAGACGCTCCGTTGGGTGGAGCGTATCTGCGAGCGGATGGCCGAGGCGCACATGGATCGGCGCGCGGCTGTGGTGGCCGTGGGAGGCGGCGTGATCGGCGACATGGCCGGTCTGGCGGCGGCGCTCTACATGCGGGGAGTGGCAGTCATCCAGGTTCCGACGACGCTGCTGGCTCAGGTGGACGCCTCGGTGGGCGGCAAGACCGGGGTCAACATGCGGGCCGGCAAGAACCTGATCGGCGCTTTCCATCAACCCCGGGCGGTCCTCATTGATCCGGCTACCCTGGCCACGCTGCCGATCCGCGAGCTTCGCGCTGGACTCGCGGAGGTGATCAAGCACGGGCTCATCCGAGATGCGGCCTACCTGGATGAAGTGAGGGCAGACATATGCCGGCTGCTCGAGCGTGACTGCGCCGCGCTTCACCGGGCCATCGTAGGCTCATGCAGGATCAAGGCCGCCGTGGTCGAGAGTGACGAAACCGAACGAGGGCTCAGGGCCGTCCTGAACTTTGGACATACCGTGGGACACGCCGTGGAGACGCTAGGAGGGTACCGACGCTTTCGGCATGGAGAGGCAGTGGCGATCGGGATGGTGGCAGCCTGCCTCATCGGCGAGGAGATTGGCGTTACGGAGGCGAATGTCACAGCGGAGGTCAGAGCGTTGCTGGGCGCGGCGGGTCTGCCCGTCAGGCTCCCGCGTAGCATGGCGCCGGAGACCGTGATGGAGGCGATGAGAGCGGACAAGAAGTCCTCTGATGGGCGGCCTCGCTTCGTGCTGCTGCGCGACATCGGGCATGCTGAGCCGGGTTTCGATCCGGAACCGGTATCCGTTGCCAGGGCGCTGGAGCGCGCTCAGGCGAGCTGAGAACACCATGGGAAACCGTTCGAGCCGCACGAACCGTACGCCGGATGCGCAAGGCGATGAAGCCAACCAAACGAAGTCGAAGCACGGGTCGCACTCAAACCTCGGCTCGTGGTGGGTGCGCGTGTTGGCTATCGGCTGGCTCATCGTTCCCACGGTCCAGTATGTTATCTCAGACCAGCGGATGCGGATCATCACAGGTCGAAAAGCGCCTCTGGCGCAGCTGGCGCTTACGGACTTCACGGTGGCGTACCTCGTGCTGCTGGTTGCCACGCTGATCCTGGCAACGGTTGGCGCGCTCAGATCGGGAGACAAGGTCCAACAGAGATGAACATCGGTCGAGTCGTGGCAGGGCGATACGAGGTCCTCGAGCGGCTTGGCGTCGGCGCTGTGTTCGCGGTCTACAAGGGACGTGACCGTTCATCGGGTCGCCAGGTGGCCATGAAGGCGCTCCTGCCCGAGACGCTGGGCGATGTCGAGTTCCTGCGATGCCTGAGGGAGGCAGCCCCGAGCCTCGTTGATCTCGACCATGCCAACATCGCGAAGGTCTACGAACTGATTGAGGACCAGGAAGGCCCTATCCTGGTGACGGAGTTCGTGCGCGGGATCAACCTGAAGGAGCGGATCAAGAGGATCGCGCCGTTCACGCTGAGCGTCGCCGTAGACTTCGCCGTAGCCATCTGCGAGGCGTTGCACCACGCGCATGGGGCCGGCGTGATCCATGCCGATGTGAGGCCGCACAATGTGATCGTCAGTCCCGACGGGGCCGTGAAGGTGACCGATTTCGGGCTGATCAGGGCGTACGCCTCCTCAACCGAAGCGAGCTCGCGGCATCTTGGGCGCGCAGTGCACTATCAGGCGCCCGAGACCGCCACCAAGGGCATCTACCTTCCCGCCACCGATCTCTATGCGCTTGGAGCCATCGTTTTCGAGATGCTGACGGGCAGCGTGCCCTATCCCGGCGAATCGGTCGTAAGCGTCGCCATGCGCCATCAGAACGATCCGGTGCCGTCGCCAAGACGCCTGAACCCCGGGGTGCCACGAGCGCTTGAGGGCATCGTCATGCGGGCCATGCAGAAACAGCCGGAACACCGTTACGTTTCGGCCGGCGATATGCTCGCTGACCTGCGCGCCGTGCGTGATGCATTTCGGTTCGGGCGATCGTTGGCCTGGTCACCGATGGATGCCGGGGCGCCGACAGACGCCGACGCGGCACTACGACCCGCGGGACGAGTAGGACCGACAGAACCGGCGGGACCGCAGGAACAACCGCTTGAGCGCCCGGACCGAACCGCGCCGCAGTCGGGCGCAGCGGTGGTTCGCTCAGCATCGGCGGCGACGGCCGGTCGCACAGAATCTGCGAGGGAGGCGCAGCAGCCCATGCCGCGACAGACCTATGACGACGATCGGATTTCGCCATTGCTGCGCTTTGCGATCATGGCGCTGATCGTCGTCATCCTGTTGGGCATCGTCTTCGGCGGAGCGCTCTGGATGGCCACATACACGAGGCCTGAAAGCAACACGTTCCCCAATCTCGTCGGCAGGCCCATCACCGAAGCTCAGCGCGAAGCCAACAGGCTGAACATCAAGCTGATCCAGAGGGAGGAGTTCAACGATCGCTACGATCCCGGCGTTGTCTACCGAACCGACTACGAGCCGGGGCGACCGATCAGGGCCGGCCGCAGCGTGCTCGTCTGGGTCAGTCGCGGTTCCAGGCTGGTCTGGGTGCCGGACGTCGTCGGCGCGACCGCCGAAGAGGCAGAGGCCAAGCTCAAGGAAGCAGGGCTGGTGCCGGGGCAGGTGAACCGAACATACGATGACAGAGCTCCGTACGGTACGGTAGTCTCGCAGAACCCGCGAAGCGGCAAGCGCGTGGATCGTGACACTCCGGTGGCGTTGGTCTTGAGCGATGGACCCGAGAACTCCGGAGAGGAGACGGTCGAGCCGACTCAGGACCTCGACGCCGAGCACACTTGGACCATCACGCACCATGTGCGTCGGGATGGACTTGGCCCGCGGCAGGTTCGGATCGAATATGAAGACTCACAGGGCTCGTCCACGGCCTTCGACGAGGTCAGGAGCGAGGGGGATACCGTGCGGGTGGAGGTAAACGGTCGAGGACCGACTCTCATCGTACGGGTCTACTACTCGGACGATCCGATACCGGTGAGCGAGCGAACACAGGTGTGGAACCCGAGGCGATGATGAACGTGATCATAGCGCCGTCGTTGCTGTCGTCGGACTTTGGCGCCTTCTCTGAAGCGGCGCGCGCTTGCGAGCAGGCCGGCGCCGAGTACCTGCACTTCGACATCATGGACGGGGCCTTTGTGCCGAACATCACGTTCGGCCCGGGCGTGGTCAAAGCCTTGCGGCCCCATTCGAAGGCGGTTTTCGACGTGCACCTGATGGTCGAGCGGCCCGAACGGTGGATAGACGCGTTCGCCGAGGCGGGAGCCGACATCATCACGATTCACGCCGAGGCCTGTATCCATCTGCAGCGCGCGCTGAGCCAGATACGCGGAGCCGGGGCCAGGGCAGGGCTGTCGCTCAATCCAGCCACGCCCCTCGATATCCTTGACTACCTCCTCGATGATCTAGACCTGCTCCTGATCATGACGGTGAACCCGGGATTCGGCGGCCAGAGCTTCATTCGCGCCATGCTGCCCAAGATCGCAGCGGCCCGACAGACACTTGACCGGCAGGCGGGCAACGCCGGGCATCCGGGCCAATCGCGCATTGATCTGGAAGTGGACGGAGGCATTGCGGCAGGGACGGCTGCTGAAGTGGTGAGGGCCGGCGCCAATGTGCTGGTGGCGGGGTCCAGCGTTTTCGGTCACCCTGAAGGCCTTGCGGCGGGCATCAGGGATCTGAGGAAGGCGGCTTCGGCCTCCTGACGCCCATGGCCCAGAGCGGTCGCGCCCACGCCGGTTTTGAGTTCCGCCTAACCGCGCGGCAACGACGCCTGCGGGTTCTTACCGCCGTCGTGATCCTCATGATCGGCGCAATGGTCGCCACAGGCGTCACCCATCCGTTCTTTCGCAGCGCCGGATCGGAAGAGGTTCGCGCACTGGCGCGCCAGGCGGTCATTGCGCGGAGGGCAGGGAAGCCGGCTCCGCCCGAGGCGGAACGTGCCCGTCGGGCTGCCGCGGTCCGGGTTGCGTTCATTGGCGCGTACTGGTCGGCGTGCTTCCTGCTTAGCGGCGCGTTGCTCATACTCGCATGGTTGGATGTGCGCGAGATACGACGCAAGCTTCTTGAGGCGCAGCGCGCGCTGTCGCGTGAAGACACAGGTCAGCGTCCAGCGCCGTCTTCCCGGGACTCCGCCAATGGCTAGCGACTTCGGGGCCGACATCCGATGGCCGCCGACCTGAGAAGCCTCGTGCGACCGCGGGCCTATCTGCTCGGGGGCGTCCTCCTCGTCGTCAATCAGTTCTGGCTGGTCGAGGTGGAGTTGGTCCGCTGGTCGCTGTTCACCAACGCCGTCCCGTTCTGCAATGCGCTCTTCACATTGTCGTGTGTCATCGCAGCCAATGCGGCCATGGGGCGGATGGGACGATTGGGTCCGAAGCTACAGCTGACGCGCGCGGAGATCCTGTGCGTGTTCACGATGATCTGCATTGGTTCCGCCCTTGGCGCCCAGCAGATGGGGCAGCTGCTCGTGTCATTCCTTCCGTTTCCGTTCGAATATGCCGGCATCGGCAATCGGTGGCACACGTCGTTCCTCGACTACCTGCCGCGGAGGTTCATGGTTGATGATCCCGAGGCCGTAGCGCGGTTCTACGCGGGCAACAGCACGCTATACCGCCCCGAGCACTGGCAGCCGTGGGTCGTCCCGGGCCTGCTGTGGATCGGGTTTATCGTGACGCTGGTGTACACGATGCTCTGCATGACGACGCTCCTGCGCCGCCGCTGGATGGTTGCCGAGCGATTGACATATCCGACCGTCTACCTGCCGATCGAGATGACGGGAGGAAGCGCGTTCTGGCGGGACCGGAGCATGTGGGTTGGGTTCGGGATCGCGGCCTCCATCACGTTCGTCAACGGCATATCGTACTTCTATCCGGCCGTACCCATGGTGCCCATCAAGCGTCAGGACATAGATCCGTACATAACGTCTCCGCCCTGGACCGGCATGGGGAACGTCAAGGTGTCGTTCTACTTCTTCGCCATCGGTCTGGCGTTCCTAATGCCTCTCGACCTGTCCTTCTCTCTCTGGTTCTTCTACGTTCTCTACAAACTCGAACTGGTCACGGTGACGGCTCTCGGCATCGAGCAGAGCTTCAGCTCGGGAGCGGGGTTCAGCAACTTTCCTCCCTATGAGCATGGCCAGGCCTTCGGCGCCTACATGGCCGTCGCTGCGATGGCGCTCTGGGCGGCGCGACGTGATCTGTCTGAGATCGTCAGGAGCGCGCTCAAGCCCGGCCGATTCTCCGACGACCATGATGAGCCCATGGGCTACCGTCGCGCTCTCTTCGGGCTGGTCTGCGGCATTGCGCTGTTGTCTGTCTTCTGCATCGCCATGGGCATGACGCCATGGGTAGCGGTCGCGTTCTTTGCTCTGTACTTCCTGCTCGTTGTGGTGATAACCCGCATCCGGGCCGAGTTCGGCTTTCCGATCCACGACATGCACTACATGGGACCTCTCAATCCTCTCCTGGCGGGCTTCGGGACGACTGCGCTCGGTCCTCGCAACATGGTGGGATTCTCACTGACTTACTGGTTCAACCGCACGTTCTTTGCGAACCCCGCGCCCCATGCGCTGGAGGCAATGAAGCTCGCCGAGGTCTCCGCCGCTCGTCAGCGCGCATTCGCTCGGGGTATCATGCTTGCCGCGTGCGTTGGAGCATTCGGCCTGTTCTGGGCCTATCTGCACAGGGCGTATGCGCTGGGAGCGGGCACGGCGAACGTGGAGCAGTGGCCCCGCCTCTTTCCCGGCGAGAACTTCACCCGTCTGCATACGTGGATGACCGAGCACGGCACCCCGAACTTCGGCAGCATGGTCGCGGCAGGAGTCGCCTTTGGACTGTCGCTGGCCATGGCGGCGATCAGGCAGCGCGTCGCCTGGTTTCCGCTTCACCCGCTCGGGTATGCGGTCGCCAACTCGTGGGGCATGGCTCAAATCTGGGTGCCGGTCCTGATCGGCAGCCTCCTGAAGGGCGCTCTGACCCGGTATGGCGGCTTGCGCCTGTACAGGCGAGCGGTGCCGGTCTTCCTTGGTCTCATACTTGGCGAGATGCTTGTTGGATGCGCGTGGACGCTGTACGGCATCGCGATGGGCATTCGCGCCTACGATTTCTGGCCCTGATGGGCGTCGAGGTCCCGGCGCTGGATGCGCGGGACCGCCGCCCAGGGGCCTTCTCGATGAGGAGAGGCAGTGGTAACTCAAGATCAGTTCGAGGTGGCCACCGGCGGCCATCGTGACATGCTGGACCTGACCCCGAAGGTAACCGCCATCGTGCGCGGGAGCGGCATCACCACGGGGATCGCGCAGGTGTTCGTCATCGGGAGTACGGGCGCGATCGGTCTTGTCGAATACGAGCCGGGCCTTCGCACCGACCTTCCCGGCTTATTGGACCGCATCGCGCCGCCGGGCGCGGAGTATGCCCATGAGCAGACCTGGCACGACGGGAACGGACACTCGCACCTTCAGGCGACGTTCCTCGGGCAGCACGTTGCATTCCCCGTCGGAGATGGCGCGCCGGTCCTCGGGCCTTGGCAGCAGGTGTTCCTGCTCGAGTGCGACATCAGGCCGCGCAAGCGCACCATTGTCGTGACGGTAATCGGCGACTGACGCCCGACGGTCCGCGTCAAGCCGGGAACCCGGCGGCATGGTCGAGCGTACCGATCTGTACCATGCGCGTTACGCTCGGCCTTGTCGCCATGCCAATCTTCCTCGGTGCGTGGTTCCATCTCGCGGCCACACATCGCCCGGAAGGTGACCGGGCCGCCAATACGGAGCGCACAAGGAAGGCCAGAGTGATCAAGTCCGACGATGAATGGCGCAAGACGCTGACGCCGGAGCAGTATCGGGTCCTTCGGAAGAAGGGAACGGAGCGACCGTTCAGCGGCGAGTACTGGAACACGCGCGAGAGCGGAACGTACTCGTGCGCGGGATGCGGTCAGGAGCTATTCTCATCGTCCACCAAGTTCGATGCCGGTTGCGGATGGCCGAGCTTCTGGGAGGCCGCTCGGCCAGGCACTATCGAGTACCACGATGATTACAGCCTGGGCATGCATCGCATAGAGGTCACCTGCAGTCGTTGCGGCGGGCATCTCGGGCATGTGTTCGACGACGGTCCCGAGCCAACGGGCAAGCGCTACTGCATCAATTCGGTGAGTTTGAAGTTCACTCCAGCCCCGAAGACCAAGCCGTAGCCTCGTCTGTCGAGTAGTGAAGAGTTCGGCTGACCTGGCCGTCCGGCGCTATGGTCACCTCCATCCATCCCGTCGGCTGTCTGTCGAACGGCAGGCCGAACGCTACCGAAGGCGATGTTGCGAGGGTCATGGGGCCATATTTGGCCCAAAGCGGCCGGTGCAGGTGCCCTGACAGGATCATGTCCACGCGTCCTGCCGCAGCCGTGTCGAGAAGCCGCCGTCGAGGCTCAACCTCAAGTCCCCAGTAGTCTCCGCCAGGCTCGTCCGCATCCGTGACGAAGGGCGGGTAGTGCAGCATGACGACTCGCGGTTCAGAGCCGCGATCCTCCAGGGCATCTTCCAGCAACTGCCACATAGACTCTTCTTCCGGCAAGCCGCTTCCCAGGAGCGGACCGTTGAGGCCGATGAGGTGGATGCCCGCCACGCGTTCGGCGTAAACGTCGGCACCAACGGCGCCTCGGTAGGCGGCAACCCGCGCCGATGTGACTCCACAGCGTTCGCCGATGCGCTTGTCGCCGACATCGTGATTGCCGGGCACGACGCGCACGGGCTGTTCTATCTCCCGCAGGCACTCCATGCACATGGCCAGCTCGTACGGCGTGCCATCCTCGGTCAGATCGCCCGGAGCCAGCACCAGGTCAGGCTTGGACGCCCTCACGGCTTCGATCGCCGACTTGAGACGACGCAATCTCACTTGCGCGTCCGGGTGCCCCGGCTCCGAGACGTGGAAATCCGAAATGACGGCAATGGTCACCGTTGTTGACGCCGGTCTGTCCATGGCTCGCTCTCTGCGCGTCGGCCCGCAAACCTGCTGCGGCCCGTGCGCGTAGTGATAGTGCAACGATCGGCATGACGTTATCGGCTTGGGTGATGTCGGTACAATGGTACCGGTGAATGGTGCGTGGAGACAACGGGAATGGCGAGAGCCGAGAGCGAGACCATGACGGCAGCAAGCGTCTCGGCCTCGGGACCTGTGCTGGAATACCTGGGACAGGTCCGAGCCGGATTGTCGGACCTCCCATCGTATGAAGCTGAGAGCCTTATCAGTCAGGTTCAGGCCGAGATAGAGCTGGAGGCCGACTCAGCCTACGTGGATGGGACCGACGAGCCCTCGATCAGGGCCATGCTTGCGCGCATTGGATCTCCGACCGCAGTCGCCGAGCGGCTGCGAAGTGGCCGGACTGCCTCGAGCGCGAATGCCGCGCCGGCGCTGACCAGATGCCGCGTATGCAAGCGCGAGATCAGCCGTGAAGCCGCGGTCTGCCCCCATTGCGGCGCGCCGTACCCGGGACGCGCCAGGTGGACCGGCACCGGTTACGAGTGGCGCTCGCCCGGTCAGGTCCGCGGGTGGCCGCTCGTCCACATCGCGTGGGGACGCGACGCCAACGGCAAGCTTCGCGTCGCTCGCGGCGTCGTTGCCATCGGGCAGTTCGGCATCGGCGCGATCACGATCGCGCAGTTCGGCGTCGGGCTGATCTTCGGCTTCGGCCAGTTTGTCCTTGCGCCGCTTGCCGTTGGACAGTTCGCGTTTGGGCTGCTGGCGGCCGGGCAGTTTGGTATCGGTCTGATCGCCGGTGCGGGGCAAATCGCCACAGGCATCTTCGCTGCCGGTATGAAGGCCTTCGGAATCTGGACGCGCTCCAGCATGTGACTTGCGCCGATTGACACGACGCTCGGCCATCGGTAGACTATCGGCCACACGCCATGATCTCCACCCCGTCCGGCGTATGGCCGGTGCCATGAATCCGCACAGCCCGCCTCGCCCGGGCATCCATCCGGCATCTCAGTGGCTGAACCGCGCTGCGCAGCGTTCACCTGAGCTGATCGGCGCGCTTCGCGGCATATACGGACCGGCGTCGGACGTTGTCGAGTGTCGGCTGCGCCGGGTTGCGGCCCTTGCAGAGACGTTTCTGGGGCGCTTCGGCGACATGCCCGTGGCTGTGGCGAGAGCGCCGGGGCGCGTCAACCTCCTTGGCCGGCACATAGATCATCAGGGCGGCCACTGCAATATGCTTGCCATCGAGCGCGATCTCTACGTGATGGCCGGCCTTCGCGCAGACACGGCTATGAGGATGGTCAATCTCGAACCTGAGCTGTTCGGGGAGGCCTCATCGGACATCAACGAGGTTCTGCCGGGATATGCCGGCGGTGCCTGGCGAGCCTATGTGGACACGCAGCCGGTCCGCGATCAGGCGACGCGCGATGCCGGACAATGGCAACAATACGTCAAGGCCCCAATCGCCCGGCTGATGGCCGCACAGCCCGAGCGTCAATGGTCGGGACTCAATGTGGTGGCAACGGGCGATGTGCCGGTTGCGGCGGGCTTGAGTTCGTCCTCGGCCCTTGTTGTCTCGGTTGCCGAGGCGCTGGTCGCGCTGTACGGCATCCGAATGGCCCCGGAGGCGTTCGCGGAGATGTGGGGCGAGGCCGAGTGGTATGTCGGGGCGCGAGGCGGTTCGGGCGATCAGGCGGCCATGAAGTTCGCCAGGGCGGGGTGCGTTGTCCAGATTGCTTTCCACCCCATGGAGGTCATCCAGGCGGCGCCGTGGCCTGTGGGCTATGCCCTGCTTGTCTGCAACTCGGGCATCGAGGCGCGCAAGTCCGCAGGGGCGAAGAATACGTTCAACCAGCGGGTCGCCAGCTATCATGTCGCCCGTGAGATGGTGCGACGCGCGCGTCCCGAGTTAGCCGACCGCGTGGTCCATCTCAGGGACCTGACGCCGCACCGCCTCGGGGTATCGGATGCAGAGGCTGCGGCATGCCTGCTCGACATACCCGAGCGCATGCCGCGCGCGGCGATCATTGACGCCCTCGGCGAGGATGTTGCCGGGCCGCTATTGGCAAGTCACACATGGGACGTCGGGGAGTACGCGCTGCGCGCCGTGGCTGCATTCGGGCTGGCGGAATGCGAGCGCAGCAGGCTCTGCGCCGAGCTTCTCAACAGCGGCGACATCGGCGAAGTTGGGCGATTGATGCGCCTGTCGCATGATGGCGACCGCGTGACACCCTCGGCCGATGGAGTCTTCGGCCCGGACGGCAAGGAATACAGCGACGAGGCGGTCCGTGAGCTGATCGGGAAGTGCCGAATGGGTATGCGACTGGCCGAAGAGCCGGGCGCCTACGCCTGCAGCACGCCGGAGATTGACCTGATGGTGGACATCTGCCTCGCGACGCCCGGTGTGCTGGGCGCGCAGCTCAGCGGAGCTGGACTGGGCGGATGCATGATGGCGCTGGCGCACGAAAGCGCCATCCCGGACCTTACGGCGGCGTTGGAGGACGGGTATTACGGCCCACATGGGCGCAAGCCGGGCCTCCATGTGTGTCGTCCAGTCGGCGGAAGCGGAACGCTGTCGTCGTGACTGCTGCTCGGCCGCTCGGAACATCGCATGCTCGGCGCGCGTCATCCGATTGGGAACACAGGTGTCCGATCGTGTTGAGCGCGATTCGGACCGCGCCGCACGCCGCCCGATGAGGTCTTCACGCTGGGGATCCCTGAGACATGAACGCACGCTCGCCTGACGGGCATCCGCGCCGTCGCCCGCGCAAGTCGTGGAGCGACGGAAAGCTCATCGGCGCCTGCATGGACGGCGATGCCGAAGCATGGTCGGCGTTGCTCGCCCGCTACTCCGGATTGGTGTACTCGGTCGCGCTGCAGGCCGGTCTCAAGAAGGACGATGCCGCCGACGTCTTTCAAATCGTCAGCATGATCTTGCTGGACCATCTGGGAGATCTCCGGTCAACGGATCGCATCTCGTCGTGGCTCATGACGGTCGCTCGGCGCGAGGCCCTGCGCATCCTCAAGCGAAACCAGTCGGGTGCCGTGCCCTTCGCGCTGGACGCCGATCGAGACATGTCCCCGCCGTCGGTAGAGGAGCCTGAAGATCTCTCGGCCAGGTTAGTCGCGCTTCAGGATCAGCAGTGCGTTCGTGAAGCGCTGGCGCGCCTATCGCCAAGGTGTCGAACGATGATCGAGATGCTCTTCATTGCCGATCCGCCCGCAAGCTACGCCGAGGTTGCGGCTCGATTGGGCATGTCCGTTGGCAGCGTCGGTCCCACTCGGGCCCGGTGCCTGGCTCGCCTGCGCAAGCTTCTCGATGAAGTCGGGTTCTGAGCGCTGAGCTGTAGATTGGAACCCCTGACTTCCCCATTCCCCGACAGCGACGCAATCCGTTCCTACACGGCATGGGGCGATTATCCGACAGCGTTGGGCTCGAGCCGTTGGTACGATATGCATCGAATAAGCTGGCTCAACGTGTATCAGAGGGTCCGTCGCCGGCCTCTAGTTAGAGATTCGCGCACGTTTTCGCGTGCGCATGTGATGAGGGAGGGTACGCACTGATGGATGAAGAGGTGAAGCTGGAGGGATTCCCGGCGACGGCTGACGATGCGGGTGAGACCTCGTGGTTGCGGCGTGTGGCTGACGCCCTCCGGTCCCCGACCATTGTGCAGGCGCCCCAGTCGGTCATTGACTGTGCGCGAACGGCTTTTCTCGAGAGACGCCGCAAGGGCGGAGAGGTGGTCCATGTGGCAAGGCCGCTCTATGATAGCTGGGCGAGCCTGGCGCCCGCCGCCGTCCGAGGGGATTCGGCCAGCACACGCCATCAGGTCTTCAGCACCGCGTGGCACGACGTGGACCTCTGGGGTGAGCGCCTGACGGATGAGCTATGGTATCTGATCGGACAGGTGCTGCCCAAAGAGGGCGGGCCCGCCATCAAGCCGCTCGAAGCCTTGCTCATCTCGGCCGACAAGTCCGTGAAGACCGGCGTGCCGGACAACGGCGAGTTTCACATCCCTTCGGTGAACCCGGGGACATACGACCTGCGGCTCCGCCTCAGCGGCGCGGAAGTCCTCTTGCCCAACGTGCAAGTCGGCGCCTGAGGTTAGGCCAATGTCATCGGCCGTACTGTGGAAGGAAGCCGTTTCGGCATCGGGCCCGGGCGAGCGCTCGAGCGCCATCGAACGCGCGTGCCGGACGGGTGCATTTGACGAAATCCTGGCAGAAGCGCGTCGCCTGGTGACGTCGGCTGCCGAAGAGGCTCTCGAGTGCGCCGGCGTTGCCCGGGAGATTGCCGAGCGACTCGGTGAGCCGTTGCGCCAATCGGCGGCGGCAAGGGTGCAGGGGCAGGCGTTGCGGGCGCTCAGCCGGCATGCGCATGCCATTGACGCCCTCGAAGCCGCAGTGGGGTACGCGCTGGATGCAGGCGACCCTCTCCTGGCTGCGCAGAGTCGAGTCGGGATCATCGATTCCCTGGGATGGCTCGAGCGATATGGCGAAGCGATTGAGCTTGCCCGGCATCTCGAGACCGATCTTCGCGAGCTTGGCGACTTCAGCGAAGCCGCCAAAGTCCTCTGCAATGCGGGCAACCTCTACCATCGTCGCGACGAGTATCCGGAGGCGCTGGACTGCTACACGAGGGCGCTGGAGATCCTTGAGCCCACAGGCAACGTGGATGCCATTGCGCGGGTGCAGGCCAATCGGGCGAACATCCTGACGCACCTGAATCGCGTTCAAGAGGCCATGGTCCTGTACGAGGAGGCGCGAGCGACCTTTGCCGAACGGGGCGATGCTCTGTCGGCGGCCGTCGTGGATCTCAACGTGGGGTTCCTGCGCTACATCTCGGGCGAGCACTCGGCGTCCTTGGCCGCGTTCGCGCGGTCGCGGAAGGCGTTCGAGGAACACGGCCGCAAGGTCGAGGCAGCGAAGGTAGATGGCGACATGGGCGACGTCTACCGGGCGCTGAACCTCTTGCCCGAGGCGCTGGAATGCTACGACCGGGCAATAGACACCTTCCGCGAAGTGCCCCTTGTGTACGAGACGGCGCGCGCCGAAATCGGCAGGGCCGTTGTGCTGGCCGGATTCGGCAACACAGAAGAAGCCATGGCGGCGCTCTCGAGGGCGGATGCGGCGTTCGCCAGTCAGCAGAATCGCCTGCAGCGCGCGCACGTTGCGCTCATCAGAGCCCATGTGCTCCGATCGGCCGGAAAGGCGGCCGCGGCGGCCAGGGCGGCTGCATCCGCTGCGCGTGCCCTGAAGCGGGCAGGCCTGCACGGGTGGGCGGCCGAGGCCATGTTCATTCAGGCTGACGTCGAGCTCGAGCGCGGCCGGGACGCCGTTGGCATGATGACCGCTGTGGTCGAGGCAGCGCGTGAGAACCTGCGCAGCTCGTTGGAGAGCCGGGCGCATCATGCGCTCGGGCGGTACCATCAGGCTCAGGGCAATCTCGAGAAGGCGCTGGAGGAGTTTCGCGCCGGCGTTGACTGCCTTGAGCACGCGCGCAATCTTGTCACGATCGAGGAGTTCCATGTTGCCTTCCTCAAGGACAAGATGGCGATCTACGACGACCTCGTCGCTGCGCTGCTGACCCGAGGCCTCAGGGGCGACATCGTCGAGGCCCTGGACTGTGTGGAGCGCTCCAAGTCGCGTTTGTTGCTGGAGCGCGTTCAGAGCGCACACGATGCCGCGTTGCGTTCGGGCGCCGTCATCGCCTCGGACCTGACCGAGCGGCTTGCGCAGCTTCGTTCGGAGCTGTGTCGGCACTACCACAGCATGCACGTGTTCGATGGCGCCGAGCAGCTTCAGCGTCGCGTTGGGATTACGCTTGGCAGCACTCAGCGACTGCGCGAACTTGAGAGCGAGTATCGGGACCTGTTGCGTCAGGTCCAGATACGACAGGCCGGCGACCGGCACGCCGCCCGTATGCTTGGCGAGGTCGTGCCCGTGACCGAGCTTCAGGCTGCGCTGGGCCCGGATGAGGCGCTGGTCGAATACGCGAGCTTCTTCGGGCAGGTCTGTGCGTTCGTGGTCACGCGGCGTGACGTGCTTGTGCGCCTCAACATCGCGCAGGTTTCCGAAGTGGACTATGCTGCGCGGCGTCTGCGGTATCACTTGCAGCGTGTCGAGGGGCAGAGCGGCTATGTGGCGCGCCATCAGGAAGAGCTGCATGCCGCAATCAGCAGCGTCCTTGTGGACCTTTACCGGCTCCTTCTGGCTCCGATCGTCTCGCTGCTGCCGGGCGACAAGCTGGTAATCGTCCCTCATGGTGTGGTCCATGGGCTGCCAATGCATGCAGCCATGGACGGCGATCAGTACGCGGTGGATCGCTGGGAGATCATCTACGCTCCTGGAGCCGGGGTGTGGTATGAGGGCGTCCAGCGGGGATCGGACCATAGCAAGGCCGAAGGCGATGACCTGACGCAATCCCAGGCCCTCCTGATGGCCGTGCCGACTCCCGGCATCGAGCTCGTGCGGGAAGAGGTGGATCGGCTGGCCGAGATGTTCCCGAACGCGACCGTTTGCCGTGACGAGGAGGCGACGCTTGCCGCTTTCCACCGGCATGCGCCGCACAGTCGGGTGATTCACCTGGCAACGCATGCGCTGTTCCGGGCCGACAATCCTCTGTTCTCCGGCCTGTCGTTCTACGACGGGTGGCTCTTGGCGCACGACCTTTACGATGTCATGCTCTCGTGCGACCTGGCCACACTCTCGGCGTGCCGGACCGGTGCGGCCCTCGTGGAGCCTGGAGACGAGTTGTTCGGTCTGATTCGAGGCTTTCTGTCGGCGGGAGCCCGATCTCTCGCCGTGAGTATGTGGCCTGCTGCCGATGCAGCCACGGTTGCCGTCATGGTTCGATTCTACACGAACCTGGCAGCCGGCATGGGCCGTGCCGCCGCATTGAGGCAGGCACAGATAGCGTCCCGCGACGAGTTCCCGCATCCCTATCACTGGGCGGCGTTCTCGATCGTGGGAGCGCGGTAACACCTGCGGCCCGGGGCTAAACGGCAGCGCAGCCATCCCCGGGCCGCTTCGTTGAAAGGATATCGCGTATGAAAACCAACAGACCAAGTCGGGCCATAGCGCTGAGGAAACTCCTGGCCGTTATGCTAGCCGTTTGGCTGTGTGCCTCAGCGTATGCAGCGGGGCGCAGCCGCAACCGCGTGCTGGTCGAGCCGACCGCCCCCAGCCACGTCGCTGCCATCGCAGCGGACCACGGCGCCAGGGTTCTGCGCGCCGTCCGCGATACGGGCTACTTCGTACTCGACGTAGGCGAGCAAGACGCGGAGCTGGTATCAGGATCGTTAAGGGCCGACAGCCGCGTCGGTTCGGCAGAGCCCAGCACCTGGGTCACGATCCCGGAGATACGTGGCGACCAGCTGGCCTTCGCCTTCGACATTGGGCCAGACCCACTGGGCTACGTGAATCAGAGTGCATACGATCAGGTTCGGCTGCAGGGTGCGCACGCCTTCGCCACAGGCAGGAATGTCGTAGTAGCCGTGCTCGATACTGGCGTCAACGCGAATCATCCTGATCTAGTCGGCCATTGCGTGCCTGGCTTCAACGCCATCAACCCGCAACTCCCGCCGGACGATCTGCCGGGCGGTCCCGATGCCGAGATCTCCATCATGGGCATTGCCGATGCCGGCGTGGGGCACGGGACGATGGTTGCCGGGCTGATTGCCGTTGTGGCGCCCGATGCGCTGATCATGCCCGTGAAGGTCCTCGCCGCCGACGGGTCGGGTACGGTTGAGGACGTCGTCGAGGGAATCGTCTGGGCCGTTCGGGCCGGCGCCAATGTGATCAACATGAGCTTCGGATCGCCGGGTTCCTCGGAAGCCGTCAAGAGGGCGGTCAAGTTCGCACGCCGGGCAGGCGTCGTCGTTGTCGCTTCGGCGGGTAACGACAACAATGACATTCCGCACATACCCGCCGCCTACAAAGGGGTCATTTCGGTATCGTCGGTCGAGGAAGACAACACGAAGTCACCGTATGCTTCGTTCGGCAGCACTGTTGACCTTGTGGCCCCGGGGACAGGCATCCGCAGCACATACTGGAACGGCGGATACGCAACGTGGAGCGGCACGTCGTTTGCGACTCCGTTCGTGTCCGGCGCCGCAGCCCTGGTCCGAGAACTCCGACCGCAGGGTGGCTCAAACCCAATCGGCATCATCCTTGGACGCACCGCGACTTCGGTTGACGAATGGAACCCGGACTACATCGGTTTGTTAGGTGATGGCTTGCTCAATATACGGAAGGCCGTCCGCAACGCAGACTGACCGAGACTGCCGGCAGGGGGGATGAGGGGCGCGGCGCGATGTCGCGCCCCTTACGCTGTCGGCGTTCCATTTCGGGCGGAAGCGGCGGCAGACCGCAGTCACCTTAGCCCCAATAGTCCTCACGCAGGCCGGACCGACGATGAATCGTCGGGCTGCGAACACGAATCCCGCCTTCGCG
>JBBIQU010000089.1:0-6656 GCA_037442185.1 Chthonomonadales bacterium
CGGGACGAGGTCCGGCAGCGTCGCGTCGCCGGTCGAGATCATGTAAGGGAGGCGACGGGCGTCAAGCGCACATTCAGCTCGGGCCGAGAGACCACGAAGAGCAGCTCGTTGTCGCCCTTTCGAAGCCGAACGGGCAGCCGGACGTATCCCATGCGATAGGGATCTCCGGCTCGCGGTTCGCCGTTCACGTAGACCAGGGAGTGGCCGGAAGCTTCGAGGAGCATTGTCCGTTCCTCTGCCGACGGCACGGTCACGAACAGGTAGCTTCCCGGCAGCGCGGGACCGGTGAAGCGGCCATCCTTGTCGGCCTCCACACGCTGCCATGTTCTCGTTCCGCCGTCGGGAAGCGAGATCGTATCGCCGGCCGCAGGAACCGTCCAGCGTCCCTCAACGATGAGTTTCTGGACCGCATCTCGGGGCAGCGCGTCTCGACCCGAACGGCCCGGGCGAACCAGCAGCAATCCCGAGCGGGGGATGATGGGTTCCGGCGGCTGAGAGACGCAGGCGGCGGCCGCGAGGACCATCGCCGCGGCGAGGCCGAACCGAAATGTGCAACGAGGCATTGAGGCGCTCCTTGGCGGGTATATCGCCGTGTGTTTCGGCCCCAACGGCCCGGCAACCTGCAGGCTGATGTGTGCCAATCGGACCGCAGGTCGGGTTGCGTTAGCGGCCTTCACTACGACGCTGCGAAACAGCGTATCCCGAGCAGGGCGGGCAGCGTCTTGCCGTGGGTCTCCAGCAGCTCGATCGTGAGCTTGGCGGCACGCAGGGGCGGCGCAAAGTCGAGCACATTGCGTGTCTGGTGGTTGTCGGACCGTTCGGCAATGGAGCGACCTTGATCGTCGAGGATTCGGTAGCGCCTGACGCAGAACGGCATGGCGCGCTCGGGATGGCCGTGCTGGACCGACTCCATTGGATGGTCGAGATCGGTGTCGAACTCGAGGACGATCCGGCCGATGGTCTGCGGCGCGTTCCACGCCAGCGTCAGCGACGGCTTCGGATTGCCGGGGTCCGCGACCCATGCGTTTGGCATAGTCGTCGGTCTGCCGATGCCGTTCACGGCGTTCTCCGGGCCGAACACGTCGAGCGCCGGTTCTATGGAGAGCGCAACGTTGTGGCCGCCGGGGCGCCGATCGGGACACCACATCTCGACGGTCTCGACGCCGATGTCCCCCTGGGGTTGCTGCGTGTACCGGTGACGTAGCGAAAGGACGCCGGTGAGGCGCGCTTCGGAGCCGTGCAGGGCCACATCCGGGTTTTTCATCGCGCACAGATAGACGTACCGAGCGGATTCGACGGACAGCCCGAAGTCGAGCCTGACGGGCATGTTCTGTCCTGCCGGAAGCGCTATCTCCCGGAAGCCCAGCAGGCGGTCGGGCACGTGATTCCCCGGACGCTCGGTTTCGCGCAGCTCCATGCGCAGTGTGGTGGCCTTGTCGGCGTGGGCGTACACCGTCATGACCGTCACGGGTCCGGGCGGCACGGGGATCATCTGCGCCACGGAGGCTGTGAGCGGAATGAGCGGTCCATCCGACGGGAACCCCGCGAACTTCAGGCTGCTCGATGCTGTCACCCGCGCGGCGGCCTCGAGCCCGGAAGGACGATGCTCGATTCCCGGGATGAACTGACCTGCTTCGATGAGCTTGGTCTGGAGTTGGCCGATCCACGGAGCTTCCGAGAGGTCAGCGGGAAGCAGCTCGTGGCGCTTGCAAAGCGATGCGGCCATGCCGATCGCCTGAGCCGCGGCTGCGCATGTTGCCATGACCCGCGTCGAACCGAAGGCAACGTGCGACGCGCTGATGATGCGACCGGCGAGGAACAGGTTCGGCACGCTACGGCTGTACATGCACCGATACGGGATGCCGTAGACGCCACGCGAATGCCACTGGTTGCATCCGGGCTTCGGGCTGTAGATGCCGTCGGCAGGATGCAGGTCAATGGACCATCCGCCGTGAGCGACGGCGTCCCTGTGATGTCGCTGCTCGATGATGTCCTGCTGCGTCAGCATGTATGCACCCTCGAATCGGCGGCTCTCCCGCTTGCCGGGAATGAGACCGACCCATTCGAGCGTCAGGTTGGCGGCTTCAGGGAACTTTCCTGAGTTCTTGATGTAATCCCAGACGCCATAGACGACTTTCCACAGTTCCCACTTGATCCGCTCGGTATCGTGAACGGTATCCAGCCTGCCGCCCCATTCAATCCACCAGAGCCGACACCCGTGCGACTGTGCGTTGAACTGCCGGAAGCGCGGGATCTCTGTGATGTCCTTGAGCGCGTATGACGGCGGCACGAACGCGACCGGTTTGCCGACGTCCTTGCTGTAGAAGTAGATCGAGTGGCCAAGCAGCTCGCCATACTCGGACGGGTCCGGCGCGAACTTCTCGCCGAACTCGTCAGGCTTCTCGGCGCCCATACGGAACGGCGCTCCCGCGAGATATCCGACAATGCCGTCGCCGGACGCATCGCAGAAGAGCGGCGCATGAATGTCGTAGCGCGTGCCGCTCTGGCTGCAAAACGCTCCAAGCGACGCGATCCGATCGCCGTTCTTGCGCACTTCCAGCACGGAGGTGTTTAAGAGCAAGGCGATGTTCGGTTCGGCAAGAACGCGCTCAAGCAGGATGGTGTCGAAGATGACGGGATTGCCTTCGGGATTGCGCCACAGGTTCTCGACGAGCATCTCATCGAGCACGCCGCCCTCACGCGACCACCGGTTGTTGTTGCCCATATGGGCAGTCGCGCCAAGGACCCAGAGCCGAACCTCGGACGAAGCATTGCCGCCGAGGACAGGCCGGTCCTGAACCAGCGCGACCCGAGTGCCCTCGCGCGCTGCCGTGACGGCGCAGCAAACGCCGGCCATGCCGCCGCCCACAATCGCAAGGTCGGCCTCGATGCGCTCCACACGCAGGGCGCGTTCGGGCTCCGGAGGGCGCTTCTTCATCTTAACTATCCTCCTTCTTAGCGCCCGCGGGCGGGGCATGAAAGGCATCGAGTCGGATACGGGATCGGGCGGACTACAACCTCGGCACCGTCATGCCGCCGTCAAGCGTGAGGACGGCGCCAGTTGCATAGGGCACGTCGCCACGGACGAGCGCTGCCACGGCCCGGCCAACGTCGTCAGGTGTGCCCCAACGTCGCTCCAACAGCAGGCCGTCGGAGATCAGGCGGTCATAGTGTTCGCGCACGGCGGCAGTCATATCGGTGCTGATGATGCCCGGCCGCACCTCGTAGACCGGAATGCCTGCATCGGCGAGCCGAACCGACCACAGTCGTGCGGACATGCTCAGTCCGGCTTTGGCCATGCAGTAGTCGCCTCGGTTGACCGATGCCACACAGGCCGACACGGATGTGATGAAGACAATCGCTCGGCGTATGGCCATGCGCCCTCGCGCCGCTCCGGGCAAGGACAGAGGGTCGCCGAACTCATCGGTGGGCGGCTTCTCCAGATCGTCGAGCATGTGGCGAGCCACCAGCTGCGTCAGGAAGTGGGGACCGCGCAGGTTGGTGGCGATCAGCCGAGCGAAGCTCTCCTCGGACGCCTCGAGCATGTCGGCGCGAACGGTGGGCGCGACGCCGGCGTTGTTTACTAGCACGGTGATCCGCCCGAAGGCTTCAATCACCTGCCTCACAAGTCGCGCGCGCTCAGCCTGGTCGCTGATATCTGCGGCGAAATACTCGACATCAACTCCGCGTCCGCGCAGCGCTTCGAGAGGTTCCTCAACGGATTCGGCCGGCCGAACCCCGTTCAGAGCGAGCGCGTAACCTTCGGCAGCCAGATGGCGCGCGATCCCGAGCCCGATCCCGCGGGTGCCTCCCGTTATCAGCGCGACTCCGTCTTTCACGCTACGCTTTCCTTAGCCCCAGTATACGAGATAGGGACCGTCAGTTGCCAGCCTGCCGATGTACAATGCCAGCTCCCGGGCGTGGTAGTCGCCCCACATGCTTGCCTCGCCGCACGGCGTCTTCCTTCCGGGCGGTATGTGGTCCCAGCCGTTGGGACGATGATACACCGAATGGGCGATCAGACCCTCATGCCCTGGGTCCGTAATCAGATACGGCTCCGCGAAGAGCGTGCGTGCGACAGTGAGGCCGGCTTGGATGTACCGTGTGCCCTTGGCGTCGTCGCCCTGTCTCTCGCGGCAGCGTCCATACCGCAACAGGCCCTGCGCCGCAATGGCGGCCGCCGAGCTGTCCACCGGCTCGCAGTCGTTGTACGGCTCGGATGGGCGCGAACGCCAATCGCCCAGCGCGGAGAGGCCGGGAGCGCCGGTATCCCAGTACGGGATGCCGTCGGAGGCCGTGTTCTCGATATAGAAATCGCACGTGGCCTCTGCGGCCCGGTCGGCAGCTTCGATTGCCGCTCCGAGCGATGGCCGATCGAGGCCGGCCGCGTTCTGCAGAAACTCAAGCTCCTCGGCGAACCCGCACATGGCCCAGGCGAGGCCGCGCGTCCAGGTCGTGAACGGCGAGAAGCCCTGCTGCGTGCTCGGACACCGATAGACGCCGTTGGTGGGGTTGAAGATGGACTCATGCGCGGTTCGCCCGCGAACGTCGTAGACGTCGCGTCCTTCTCCGTAGTACACCGACCACCGCGCAGTCGCCATCAGGTGATCGCACAGGCGATCGAGCAGCGAGACGCGCACATCCTGCTCGCCGATCAGCTCATGTCCGAGAAGGTGAGCGATGCCCAGCGACCGCATGGACCTGATGGTGTCCACGAACAGCGAGTGTGGACCGTTGAACGAGTGAACGAAGCCGCCGCCGTCGGCCGTTGATGTCCAGCGCCTTGCCTGAACCGCGCCGCTGCATCGAAGCGCCAGCTCGCAGACATCCCGGTGTTCGTCGGAGATGCGCCCTTCCGCCATGAGCCGCCACAGCGCGCCATACGTGCTGACATTGTTGAACCCGTGGTCATGGACGCCGAAGTGCGTGACATGTGCCGGCATGCGCCGCAAGGTTCGGTCGGTTCCGATGCGCAGGAACTCGGTGTCGCCGGTCGCGTCGAACTGGAGGAGCGCCGATCCGAACTGGAACCCTTGCGTCCAGTCGGTCCATCCTCTGGCCGTGTAGCGTCCCTCAACGGTGAACACGGGCGACGCGTCGGCTTCGCCAAGGCGTCGCTCTATTGCCGTGACCTTTGCGGCCGAGAGCTCCCAGAGCCGTTCGATGGCCGGCATGAGGTCAGCGGGTGTGATGCGATAGTCTATCTGCATTGGTCCCTCAGAACGCCCTGGACCGACCGGTTCGCAGCGAGGACTGTGGCCGCGGGGCGCGATTTCGAGGGCTCTGGAGCGCCTCGATCTGGCGGGCAATGGCTTCACGATGTCGGAACAGAAGCTGGGGATCGGTCGTGAACCGCGTCAGGTCGGACGTGATGGAGGGCGGCACTCGCAGGAGCGACCGAGCTGCGGCCAGCTCGTTTGCCCTTGCGCCCGAGGCAGCGGCCCGTTTGACGGCCTGATCGAGCAGGCGGAAGTACTCCCAATCTTCGATTCCGTCTCCGAGCATCTCCCATCTAATGGATATGACGGGACCCGAGATGAACTCGGTCGCTCGGTCTCCGTTCGGGTCACGGTTCGGCGGATAGAAGAAACGGCCGTCACCATTGCCCCAGACGCCTGCCACGTCGGCCACGTAGGCCATCGGGTCCTCCCACGGGTTCTGGACCACGTCGCCCGTGAACTGCTGGGGGCTGGTCCACCAGGTCGTCTCCCATATGAGAATCCCCTCAATGCTTCGCTGCCATGTCTGCCAGAGCCACATGCGCAGTTCTATGGCCGAGTGATCAATGAACAGCGTGCAGAAGGGCTCTTTCGGGCCGGTGCAGACGTACCACCAGACTTCCTCGCCCAGTTTCTGACGGGCATGGGCGCGCTCTTGGTTGTATGTGGGAGTGATCGGGCACCACAGGTCCACCGATCCGAAGAGCGGCTCCTCGAACTGCTCGGTCATCATGCGCTTGAGCCTTGGGAAGTAGCGCTTGAGGCGGGCGGCCCCTTCAGCGACAATCGGATAGTCGTTCTCTTCGGGCTCGTCGTACCAGTAGACATATGCTTTCTTGAGCCAGCCTTTCGCCTCGAGGTGGTCCTCAAGCAGCCGACCATAGCGCGTCATCAGGGCGTCATACTCCGGCGCGTCGGGTGAGTAGCCCATGAACGATCCGGCGTAGTGATTCGGATAGCGACCTCCGGGCAGTCCTTCGATGTGGATGGTGAACGCATTGAAGCCCAGGCCGTCGAGGTAGCGTTCCGCAGCCCTATCGAAGTCGGTGAAGTCAATCTTGAGGTCCAGGGTCGGCTCCGCCTCGAAGTTCCCTCCGGGAATGAGGTTTTCGCCTCCGTCGGCAGGTCGAAGCTCGACGTCGTCGAACCAGGCGACGCCGGTGTTCCCGCCGGTCTCGGTCCAGAGGCAAGGCCGCAGGGTCACGTTTACGTATCTGGCGTCAGGCGGAATGCGATCCGTGATGTCCTCGAACTCCGTATCCCATCCGCCTGTGCCAACTCGCGGGATGTCGTTGTTCCGGCCCCACATCCATTGGCGATTGGCATCGAAGTGCCCGACCGTCACGAGGTAGGCCTGTTGGGCGACTGCCGTGCGGCACTTCCAGGACAGTACGTAGCGCGTCCCGGGCTGTATGGGTACCGGCGTCGTGTTGCCGG
>JBBIQU010000089.1:6672-16941 GCA_037442185.1 Chthonomonadales bacterium
CCGGCGTTGATGTCGGCGTTGGTCGAGGCATCCGATATCCGAAGCGACGCAGACCCGGCGCCGGCATTGCCGATTTCACGCGTCCCGCCCATCCAGGCGCGCCCCTCGAGGCTCAGGCGGTATGGAGCGAGCGCCATGGGATTATACGGGGCGATCCGCCTCGAGCGAAAGGCCTCCATGTACATATCCCACACCTTCTCCAACGATCCGGGCGACCGCAGGTTGTGGTACCTCGATATCATGCCGGGCTGAACGCCGAACCCGCTGCGAAGGGCGGTTCGCTCCGGAAGCGCGAAGTCCCAAACGCGCAGGCGCAGTTCGACTTCCCGCTTCCATTTCCTCGCGGCGAGGGTCACAATGCCGGTGTACTGGCCTGCCGGCGCATCCGGCGGTACGGTGACCGTGATCCAGAGCGGGTTGTTCCGGCCGGCACGCGGCTTCCATGCGCCGTCGAGCGGCGACAGCGGGTCCGGCCACGGTCCGGCCACGCCGGTTCGATCGGTGGGCTGCGTGACATTCACGTAGTCAACCTGCCGGACTTCGATGTTGCGCGCCTCAATCCGAGCGCCACGGCCGGCACGCGCAAGGACCAGGTCCGATACGCTGACGGTGATGGGACTGGGATCCTCGTCGGGCCTGAAGATGAGCTGGGCATGTTCGCGCTCACGTCGCGCGGCTGACATTGTTATTGCGCCCTTGCCGCGAACCGCCTTGAGGTCGGCCAGGTCCGCCCCGAACTCCTGGGATGGCGGAAGCCGACTTGGCGGGACCTTGTAGGTGCCTTCGCACCACCAGAGCTCACCGTCGATGACAGGTGTGAGCGAATGGCCGTAGTCGGTGGCGTAATAGGCCGGAATGTGCATGTCTGCCGAAGCGGCGTAAAGGGGCGTCGGCCTGCGCGCATCGGGCTTGACCGCCGAGACCGTCAGGCGCAGGTGACCTGTGGTTCCGATCGAGTAGGGGACTGTGATGGCCTGACTGCGACCCGACTGAAGGCGCGCCGTGTTGGAGAAGATCAGCGCCTTGCCGGATCCCTGCATGGGCTCGATCCGCACTATAGCCGCTATCTCACCCGCTGCGGATCCGGAGGCCGTAATGCGCAAACGCGCTTCGTTGGACGGTCCCACGCCGAGATCACCCAGGGTCTCGATCTCGGCCCTGAGTCCGGGTGTGGTCGTAAGCGTTTCAACATATACGGTGGCGCCGTGGGCGTCCGGCGTACCGGCCGGAACGGGCGCCACATACCGATAGGCGTCAATCTGAAACGCTCCGGGAGCCGAGTTGCCTGCCAGCTCCGATGCCGATGCTCCGGACAGCTTCACGTACACCTCGTCCGCCGGATAGAGGCTCTCGGGCAGCCGCAGCGTTTTCGATCCGAGTTCAGCCAACCGCCCGACCTGAATCCAGTCCTTGCCGTCGGTTCCGGCATAGACGATGCACTCGCCTCCGGTCCGGTAGTTCACGTTGATCGTCACGGCGCCGCCGAGCTGCTTGACCCCGCGAACCGAGTGCTTGTAGACGACCTCGAGTCCGCCCGAAAACACCCAGCGATTGCTGTTGAAGGGCGCAGTGTGGCTAACGAGACACCGTGAATCGTTGGAGCCCTGGTCGGCCAACGGCGCGACGAAGCTGTAGGTCTCCCGGTTAATGGCCTCACCGGCCCCGAGGGACGCCGTCACCGGTACCGACCCCGACGTGGATCGGACCTCCCGATGGAGCGGCGTCGCCTCGTAGAGCGCCACGTCCGAGAACACGATACGCCCTTTGAGATGCCACTGTCCCAGCCGCAGAAACGCGCTGGAGACATCGGAAGGGGTGCGAAACGCGAAGCTGTAGTTCTGCCAGGTGTCGGATACGCCGAAATCCCGGTTGCACACATCCAAACCGCTGATCAGGGTGTACGGAGAGCTGCCGGGATCGGCTTTGGCACGGAAGCGCAAAGAGTAGACGCTGTTCGGTTTCAGTTCCGGGACTTTGCGCGCCCAGTGGCTCGTATCCTCGCCGGCGCCGGACACGCTGATGAAGCGCCGACCTCCCGTGGCCGGTTCCCACGCGCCGGAGCCTTCGCGTAGCGCCCATCCGACGGGAGCCGAATCGCCTGTTCCGAAGTTATCGCGCAGAATCTGGCCTCGCGCCGCGGGCGTCGCGCCAAACAGAGCGCAGACGAGCAGTGCTAAGCGCATCGTTGGTTCCTCCAAAGCCGATCGGTCCGTGCCTCATCCGAATGCCGTTCAGACGCTCGGACAAAGGCCGCTGACAGCTTCATGTTCGCTGCGCAACCATCGCTTCCTGCCCGAAACGGACATGTGTGTGCTTACCGGTCCGACGAAGCGTGATGTCCGGTGATCGGCAGGGGGCCGGTCGGCTGAAAACGTTTCCACAAGCCCACGCGCCCGACGTTGTAGGGGCGAGTCAACCGCACGATCCACGTCTCGATGGGCAGGCCATCGTACGGGTGCGGTTACCCGCCCTCGTTTCAGCGAAAGGAGCTACACCGTCGTCGCACCGGCCACAGGGGCGCGTCGCCGATTGGGATCGCTTCGCTTCGCTCACGATGACGTATATGCTCGAAAGGCCGGTGGGCGTTCGGATCACAGGATGTGACAAACACCCGGCTATGCTGCGCCGGAGGAACCGGGCTGCGGGACGCAGAAACAACGCCGCAAGTTCGCAAAGCGTCAATGCCGACACCAATGCGATGGAGGAGCGCGCACATGAACCCGACGGACCCGCAAGCCGGCAAGGTTTACCGACGTGATCTCTTGCGCCAGGCGGCCGCATTCGGCATGGCAGCCGCGGTGGCACATGAAGCCCCCGCCGCGCCGCACGTAGCGCAGCCGAAGCTGCCGTCGGTGACCATAGCGGGGGTCACCATCCCGCGAATGATCGTCGGCTGCAACCCCATCGGAGGCTGGAGCCACATGTCACGGTACATGACTCTGGCGATGACCGAGTACTTCACGCTCGAACGGACGGTGGAGTTCCTGCGGACGTGCGAAGGCAAGGGTCTCGACGTATGGCTCACATACTGGGATGAGAAGCCGCGAAGGGCGTTGCGCGCTCTCTGGGAGAGCGGATCGAAGCTGCGGCCCTACTTCCTCGGAACGCTCGAAGCGGACGGCTCCATCTCCAAGGACCTTCTGCAGTATCGGCCGATCTGGCACGTGCATCACGGGAACGCCACCGACACGCTCTTCCGATCGGGGCAACAGGAGAAGGTCCACGACTTCGTCAAGAAGGTGCACGACGTTCTGGGCATTCCTGCGGGCATCTCGGCCCACAATCCCGATTGCATCAAGTATGCCGAGGACAAGGGCTGGGAGTGCGATCTCTATCAGTGCTGCCTGTACTATGTGACCAGGCCCCACGAGGAGATACGAGCCAAGCTGGGCGCCGCGCCGCTCGGAGAGCCCTTTCTCGATGCCGATCGGGACGCCATGCTCAACGTGATCCGCCAGGTCAAGAAGCCCTGCCTCGCGTTCAAGATTCTCGGCGCCGGCCGCCTTTGCGAGACCGACTACGATGTGGAAGAGGCGTTCGCGTATGCGCTGGGCCGCATCAAGAAGACCGACGCCGTGATCGTCGGTATGTGGCCCCGCTTCAAGGATGAGATCAGCCAGAACATCGGCTTCTTGACCAAGTACGGCAAGACGGCATGAGGGCGAGGCTTGGCATTGCCGTGTTGGGCGCGGCGATGGCGGCGCTGCTTGCGTCTGCAACGTGGATGTCGGCATCGCCGTCTGTAGCATACGTTCTGCTCTATCCGAGCGGCAAGACCTCGCACTCGGGACCGATCGAGATCATCGTTGCCGGGCCGTCAGGAGGCGCGCGTCCTGATGTGCGGCTGAACGGGCGGCCCGTTCGGTTGGAGCGCCTGCGCTTCGCCGAGGACTGGGTAACGCCGGGAGCGATTTCCCAAACGGCGAGCAGGCTCGGCGACCGTCACGCATCCGATCTCTGGATCGGAAAGGCGGTCGTCAGGGCGGGACGCGGGGCGCTGACGGTGGGGAAGGAGACGGTCTCGCTGTATGGCGGCAAAGCGTCGCCGCCGGGATGGCAACCATATCGCCGACATCCGCAAGTTCCGGCGCGTAAGGAAGGCTCCACGTGTTCGGGATGCCACGAGATGAAGGCGGGGGACCTCGGAAGGGCCTCAACGCCGACGAGCTGCTCGCCATGCCATTCCGAAGTGTCTGTCCAGACGATACACAAGCATGTGGCGCCGCCTCTGGCGAGATGCGCCATGTGTCACGATCCGCACGGTTCGGTGAGAGCGAACCTGCTGACCGATGCTAAAGAGAAGCTGTGCACGCGCTGCCATGCGGCCGGCCACTCGAAGGGCTGAGCCGCGGCGCGATCTATCGGACTTCCTGTAGAAGGCCCTCCGGGGTTACGATCCAGCGGATGCCCTTGTAAAGGTCTCGCGCCTCTCGCAGCAGGTTCGTATAGCGCTCGCATGTGCTGCAAAGGGTCCCGGGCGGGTTGCCCCCGTCGCAGAGCCCGTCTGCCGCAAACGCACAGAGCGCGAACTCGTCTTTGTTATCTATTGTTAGGCCGTTTGGCCTCGGGTCGGTCGTTGTCATCGAACGTGGTATCCTAACTTCTCCGCGGTTATATTCGCCTGTTCGCATCGTTCCATACGCACCGATGCCGCGAGAAACTCCCGCCTATCGAGGTTCCGCCCCATGGCTTCCGAAAACACGCTCAATGACATCGCCCACGAGGCTCCAGACTGCGTCATGGGCACGTACGCCCGACAGCCCGTCAGGCTTGTGCGCGGAAGCGGCGCAAGGGTCTGGGATGACCATGGGAAGGAATACCTCGATTTCCTCGCAGGCATTGCCGTATGCGGGGTCGGCCATTGCCATCCGCATGTCGTGAAGGCGATCGCCGATCAGGCCGCCACCCTCATGCACGTCAGCAACCACTTCCACAATCCGCTCCAACCCGAGCTTGCGCGGAGGCTGTGCGCGCTGACGGGCATGGAGAAGGCGTTCTTCGGCAACTCCGGCGCCGAGGCGAACGAATGCGCGATCAAGATAGCCCGCAAGTGGGGCAAGGCGAAGCGCGGCCCGGAATGTCACGAAATCGTGACGTTCACCGGCTCGTTCCACGGCAGGACGCTGGCTACCGTCACGGCGACGGCTCAGCCGAAGTATTCTGCGCCGTTCGCGCCGTTGCCGGCCGGGTTTGTCTATGTGGATCCCGGCGACGTGGGTGCGCTGGACGAGGCCATCAGCGAGCGCACTTGTGCGGTGATGATCGAACCCATCCAGGGCGAGAGCGGCATTCGAGTGTTCGAGCCTGATTTCCTGCGCTTGCTCCGGCACCTGTGTGATGAAGCTGAAGCGCTCCTGATCTTCGACGAAGTTCAGAGCGGCATGGGCAGGACCGGGCGTTTCCTTGCCTCTGCCCATGCAGGGGTCTCGGGCGACATCGTCACCCTTGCCAAGAGCGTGGCAAGCGGAGTTCCCATGGGCGTGTGCCTCGCGCGTGGCGAGGCTGCGACAACGCTCGTGCCCGGCGACCATGGCTCGACGTTCGGCGGCCAGCCGCTCGCATGCGCCTCGGCGCTCGCCACGCTCGATGTGATCGAGGCCGAGGACTTGATGGGCCGGGCGACGGCAGTCGGAGCGGGCTTTCTTGACGGTTTGCGCGATCTCGCGGCTGCGTTTCCGTCGCTTGTACGCGAGGCCCGAGGATTGGGCCTGATGCTTGCCCTGGAGCTTTCGGTCCCGCAGGCAAGAAGCCTTCAGCGGGGCTTGCTGGAGCGGGGCATCATCGTCAACGCAGTCGGCGATACGATCCTGCGGTTCCTACCGCCTCTCGTCGTTGCCGAGACGGACTGCGCCGCTGTGGTAGCCGCCCTGCGTGATCTGCTCGCCGATCTGGCCCCCTGACTCCCGCTTGACAACTGGCAGGGAGTGACGTAAACTGATGTTGATTGCCCGGCGTCAGGCGGTTCGACGTCGCACTGGAGCGGGCGAGCGACGCCGTTGCCGGACATATCCACCACTCGATTGGGCGGAAAGGAGTCGGTAAGGCAATGCGCAGAGGTTTCACACTCATCGAGCTGTTGGTCGTGATCGCCATCATCGCAATACTTGCGGCGATCCTCTTCCCCGTCTTCGCACAGGCCAGAGAGAAGGCCCGCGCGATCAGCTGCTTGTCCAACATGAAGCAGCTCGGACTCTCGTTCCGAATGTATGCCCAGGACTACGACGGCGTCAATCCGTTCGGTTGGCAGGGCATGTTCGTGAACAAATACGGCGAGGGGCCGGGCCGCTTCTGGTGGCAGTTCTGCGTCTACCCGTATGTCAAGAACGTGGGCATCTTCGCCTGCCCCAGCATCTCGAACCCTGTGTTCGGCGGAGAGACAGCGCCGGTCAGCAGCTGGATCAATCCGACCGATTCGAGCTACCGATATGAATCGGGAATCGGCCTCAACTGGTACACGCCTCAGTGGACCGACGCCGGTCAATGGGGCATGGCAATCCACCAGAACCCGCCCGGCAACCAGGCGTTCGGCGGTGTCAGTGATGGCGCCGTGAACTTCCCCGCTGAGCGGATCGTTCTGCTGGAGACCCAGAACGCCGTTGTGGGCGGTCCGAACCCCGGCCTGGCATCGTGCTGCGGCTTGCGAACGAGCTATAGCGACTGGGTGAACGGCATTACCGAGTCCACATACGGGGGCTACTTCGGCAAGGGCCGCCACAACGAGATGATGAACCTCTCGTTCTACGACGGTCATGCCAAGGCCATGCGGCCGCGGGGCATCCCCGAGGCGTACTTCGACGTTCAGGACTGCTGGCAGCGATCCGACAACTGCTGGTCCTGGCGGTAATGGAGGCGAGTCGGCGCGTAGGTTACGATCCGCGTCGGCCTTCGTTCGATGACCTGGGCGTCGCGCGGTTGCTCTACCGTGCGGCGCCCACGGGGAGTGCGCAGCATGACAATCCGGATTAGTGTGCCGGTCGCCATTGGCCTTCTGGTAATCGCAATAGGCATCCTCGGCTACTCGGCGTGGCGGTTCTTCGCCAAGGATTCCCTGCCGCTTGACGCGAAGGGCAATCCCACGCGGGTGGCGCCCGTCGAAGCGCAGGGCGGCTTCAACGCCATGCAGGATCTCTGGAAGAGCGGCGTCAGGCCGGACAAACCGGCACCGGCGGTACGGCCTCAGACGACCGCTCCACCGAGCGGCGGGCGATGAAGCCGAGTCCCGACAACGTGGGGGCGCCTAGCCTCAGGCTTTGCAGGGGCATTCAGCTATGAAACAACAGGTCAATCCCGTCGTCGCTCTCCTGATCGTGGCCGTCGCGCTTGCGGCGGTCTGGTTCGTCTACACGCGGGTCCTGACAGGGCAGGAGACGGGCACGATCGGTCCGCCATCAGGCGTGTCATTGCCTCCGCCGCCGAACAAGGCGGAGTCCATGCCCGAGATGCCGCGTACGAAAGAGCCCGGGACCGGCTCGGCGGCGAAGCAAGGGGCATCCGAGGCGAAGACAGGCGCGCCGAAGCAGAGCAAGTGACCCCGGTCGCATCCGGTGATGCGTGATCGGCGCTATTGCAGAATGCGCCGGAGCGCCTCCATGTCCGCTGGATTGCCGACCGGGTCGAAACCGATGGCTCGCTCCTGCGCCATGAGGCTGCGGTGTCGTTTGAGGATGCCTTCGCGCACGTCGCGATTCGGGGCGGCGATGTAGACGGCAACCTTGTTGGCGCTGTCGCGGGCGGTGACGCCGGTCCTCGTAACCTCGAAGCTGACTTCATGCACGCCGTCGGCGTCCACCCTGAATACATCCACGGGTCGGCGCAGGAACGACGGCAACTCGAATGCGAATGCGGCCGGCCGGGGCGGGCCGAACACGAACACCCTCTCGTTCGGATCGGGCGCGTAACGGAGATCGAGAGCGAACAGAGCAGCGCACTCGGGCGAAACGATGGAAGCAAGGTCCCACGAGGGTGTGCCGTTCTCTGTTTCCTGCCTGTAGCGGTATGCGCTGCCGCGAAGATAGACATCCTCGAGCATGCGTATCTCGCGGCCGATCCGCCGCAGCTCCGGCGTAGTGTCGGGGTACTTCAGGAGACTCCGCAGGCTAAGGTTGAACCAGTAGAGCGAGGTGATGCGGCTCGCCAGCGCGTGGTATGCCTGCAATCTGATCTCGTCGCGCGTGGGCGACGTTCGCTTGCGTCCGCCGTAGGAGCCCCAGCCGTGGTGGGGACCCTGCGACCAGTAGGCGGTCGGAGCGGGCCGGCTCATCTCCCTGAGCGATCGGCACATGTCGCCGATGGTCTCCAGCGGAGCGCCCCAGGCGATCCGCGCCCCGTCCCACCGATCGTATAGCCGCCACGCATCCGCCGACGGAGCCGTGACGCGGTAGGCATCGTAATGCGGATAGTCGGATAGGCCGGCGTAGAACCGCCAGACGGCCTCTTCGCTGTGGGTGACCGTTGTGGCCAACCGCGTTGGGGCGTAAGGATGCAGGTCTCGCCATACGTCTTGCGGCGGAACGGGTCTGCCACCTCCGTACTGCGGCTCGCCGAGGAACTCCACTCCGTGGATGAATGGCAGCGCATCGTCGCGATCATAGCGTTCCACGGGCTGCAGGTTGCCGAACCTCTTGAGAGGGAACCTGGAGTAGAGGCTCGGCAGGTCGGAGTAACCGGGGGCCTCAGTGTGGTGCATGGTGTTGACATGCAGACCCGCCAGGGTCTTGAGGAACGCTTCATGCGCGAGGGTGCTGCTGCCAACTGCCGCGTCCGAACTGACCCAGCCGCCGCTGATGTCAAACGCCTCGTGCTTCGCTTTCACGTACCCGAAGACGGACCGAGTCCGACTCCCCTGCGTGATGTCCACCTCGATCAGAGTGTACGTCAGGTCGAGCTTGGTCTCTGCAAGGATGATTCCCGTCTCACCGGGCGGGACGATGCGGCTGGAAGGAAGCGTACGCATGCCCACTGGGGAGGCCGCTGCGCCAAGCGCCCAGAATCGGCTGCGGGACGCCGGCTGGCGGAACCGGGAGCCTTTGATCCGTACCGGGCTCTTGCCTGAGTTGACGATGTGTACGACGGCCTTGTCAAGGACCGCGCGAGACCCGGAACTGAAGAACGTCGCCGCAGCGATGTGGACAGCATCAGGTCTCAGAGTGATCCTCGACGATCCGGCGCGCCCGCTGATGCCGACGGTGGCCGTGGATCCCATTCCATGGTCGCGTGCCCGCGTGTTGAACGTCAGCACAGTCAGTTCGCCGGGACGGATCGGATCGGCGGCCCCCATCTCTTCGCCCGGGAAGTCGCACCAGGCCCATGCGCCGGTTTCGACCAGTTCCTTGCCGGTCTGCCCGAAGAACCTGACATCCCGGCGCGACCATGGTTGGGCGCCCTTCGATGCCACAATCACGCGCACGAGGGCTCCGTCGGCTTTGCCCGGATCCCGGCGATAGCGCATGCTCGGGGCCTGAACATGGGGCGTCACGATGGCGCCCACGACGGCGAAGTCAGATTTGGCAACGGCCGCGGAGGATGCGGCGAGAACGGCGAAGATGGCGGAACACATGGCACAGGGTACCCAATGCCGTTGATATGGAGCGCGCGGCCTGCGACGACGTATTGTCGGGAAGGAGTACGCGCACCTGGCGACGAAACCAGCTAAGAGGGACCAATCATGTCATCCAGACCACGACTAGTCCTCATAGACGGCTACAGCCTGCTGTTTCGCGCGCACATGGCGTACGGATCCGCCGATACGCTGCGTACGCGCGACGGCAGGCCGACGGGCGCAGTGCACGGCTTTACGGGCATGCTCATCAGCATCCTCGAGAAGGAGCGGCCCGATGCCGTGTATGTGGCGTGGGATGCGCCGGGACCGACCTTCCGCGATGCCTTGTTCGACGAGTACAAGGCCAACCGACCTGAGACGGATCCTGACCTCAAGGCGCAGTTCGATGTTGCGCGCCGGATGGTGGATGCGTTCGATGTGGCCTGCGCCGAATTCCCCGGATTCGAGGCCGACGACCTCATCGGCACGCTCGCGCGAGCAGGCGTTGACGAAGGATATGACGTCCTGATCGTAACGGGTGACTCGGATCAGCTCCAGCTCGTCGGCGACGGCGTCACAGTGCGCATGACAACGCGCGGTGTCAGCGAGAGCGTTGACTTCGATGCCGACAGGGTGCGCGAGAAGTACGGCATAGGACCGGATCAGGTCGCGGACTTCAAAGCTCTCGTCGGCGACAAGTCGGACAACGTCCCGGGCGTGCCCGGAGTGGG
>JBBIQU010000090.1:0-16819 GCA_037442185.1 Chthonomonadales bacterium
GCGTTGCCCATCCAGCCCACTATCGGGCATGGGTCTACCCCCGCTGCCGATCGTCAGCGCCTTGAGCTCGCAGGATGAGCGCATCGTAAGCCCCGAAGCTCAGCTCAAGCGTCCCGCTCGGCTCGGTCCGGATACTGCCGTCGCGCGGGTCCCAGACCTCCGTCGGGCCGGATACCGGCACCGTCACGCGGCCCGACCAGGGCTGCATGGAGTCGTTCAGCAGGAACCAGACATCCTCGTTGCCGATGCGGCGATGCGTCATGCGTATCGGAGCGTCGCCCGCGACGGTGATGTCGGGCTTCAGCACGGCATCGAGAGCGCGGAGGGCTTGATCGGCGTCCGGCACGCTCGATCCGAGACTGCGCGCGACGGATGTCGCTGTTCTGCAGGGGAAGTGGTCGAGGCAGTTGCGCGGGCCGGAGCCTATTGCCACCACCGTGCCGCCTGCCTTGCGGAACGCCGCGAGGTTCTGCCATGCCGCCTCGGGCAGCGTGTCGCACTCGGGGAGGACCACCGCGCGCCATCGGTGGGCCTTAACGACGAGCGCAGCGCCCTCAACCTTCGCGCCTGCCAGCGCTTTCCCGTCCACATAGTCGAACTCGCGCCGCGAGCTATAGAGCGCTTCGCTCAGCGCTCGAATCGTCTCCTCGACCTTGCGGCATTCGGGCGAAACCTGTTCGACCCACAGGTTGGAGGGCGTGAAGCGGGACCATACAGCCTCGGTCGGATAGACGACGGCCACCTGAGCGGCACGCATGCCGCCTGAGACCCCCGCCATGCATCGCCCGATCCAATCGTTGGCCGCCTTGAGGCGCTCGTCGCTCCAACCGGGGAAGCTGTGGTAGCTGGTCAAGACGTTGATGCCGCCGAGGATGAGCCGCGCCCAGGTTCCGCGATAGTGGGCTTCGGTCAGGTTGCGCGCCGATCCGTTGGAGTTCTGGATGTGCTCGCTGACCTCGCACATGACGAGGGGCTTGCCGTCAATCTCGGCCGCGCTCGATGCGAGGCGCGCCGCGTTCCAGGGGATGTCGGCTCCCATGCCCGCCATGCTCGCGTAACGGGCGACGGTCGGATCGGAGCTCAAGCAGTCAATGCCGGGCGAATCCATGTGACGGAAGGCCTCGAACGCGCTGCCGTAGAGCGGCACATGGTGGATGATGTTCTCCTCGAGGAGCAGATGGCCGCCGGAGGGCACGCCGTTGGCCGCGGACCAGCGCCGCAGGGGCTCCCACCATCGCTCCGTCATGAGCTCGGTCACAGTGCGGTAGAAATCGGCGCGCGCCTTGCGTCCGCGGTCTCCGGCCTCGACGACGAGGGCCGCCAGTACGGGCTTGATGTCGTATCCCCGGCGCTTGCGGAACTCGTCGGGGAAGTCGGAACACCACGGGAGAACGCCCCACGGCATCGGGTTGAAGTAGATGGCCATGGTGGACGGCTCGTCGGTGAACGTCGCGACGAAGGTCTTCTTCAGGTCGCCTCCCATGCGTTGCGCATAACGATCGTGGGTGTACTCCATGAACCGCGGCGTGAGGCCCGGCTCCATGAGGCCCACGTAGGGCGTCTTGTCGGGGTAACCGCTGCAGGCGACCTGCGTGCCGTCGTATAGCTTGCCGATAGAGATGACGACGACGCGCCACAGGCCCGCCGGCGCAGTCCATCGCACCTTGCCGCCGTCCGCTGTCAACGCCACGCGCCGATCCAGCGCGATTGCGCCCTTGACTACCGGGTAAGCCTCTGCGATCAGGAGGTCGCCGGCCGGGATGTCCAGCTCGACAGGGCCGGCGGGCACTTCGCGACTGAGCGTCATCAGGCCGCGAACCTCGAGCTCGGGCCGGTCTTTCAGCACAAGCGTCCCGGCTCTGCCGGACGGGTATCCCAGCTCATCGTAGAGCCACGCTGCCATGCCCCGTCGGCGTATCTCCGAGCACGCGCGGATGAATCGCGTCCAGTTCGGCTCCGACTCGGTGTAGCCGCTGTCGAAGTTGACATTGGTCACGACGCCGCCATAGCCCTGTCGAGCGACGCTGTCCAGAAGGCCCGTCAGGGCTTCGTGCGGCTCCGGCCATCCGTGGACGATCTTGAGCATCCGGTGTGCAGCGGCGGGCGAGACAAACTCCGCGCGCGCATCGGAACTGGCGTCTGCCATGCCGGTGGCCTCCATAGCGAGCAATGCTGCCGCGATCAGCGGGAGCGTGGTTGGGATGGACATGTTCGGGGAATTACCTTCCGTCTAGCGCCAATGGTCCTCACGTAGGCCCAATGCTACCCCCATGGGCAGTCCGCGCAGGCGGACTTGGTGCCGTCTGGAGCCGTGACTTCAGTCGCCGGGCATCCGCCCCGGGCCTAAAGTGAACGGTCCTCACTTAGCCCCAAGGCTACCCACATGGGCAGTCCGCGCAGGCGGACTTGGTGCCGTCTGGAGGCGCGACTTCAGTCGCATGGCATCTACCACCGGCCTATCGTCGGGGTGCGAGACAAATCCCGCCTGCGCGCTCTATACGCCGGGGTGTTCCTCCTCAAGCTCGGTTGCCTGAGCGCCGGACATGTGGAACGAGCCCTCGGGCGTTGCGAGGCGGGCCAGCTCCTGCGCGGTCAACGCGCGTTGCGGCGCGTGCGCCTCTTCCTCTTCCATTGCGTCACGATGCGCCCCCGGCAGCCTGATCGAGCCGCCGACCGAGGCGAGTTCGCTCATGGACATGGGCTTTGGCGCGAGCTTGGCGAGGGCCTCGGCAGCCTGGGCATGGTTCGGATCGTGCTTGACGGCGTTCTCGAAACAGGTGCGCGCCGACTCCTCGTCGCCGGCCATCTGATGGGAAACGCCGAGGTTATACCATGCGCGGCCCGAGGTCGGGTTGATCTGGATGGCGCGTCCGAATGCCTTCCGCGCGCTCTCGAAATCGCCCAGCCGTGAATAAGCGGCGCCGAGGTAAGAATAGGTCTCGAAGCTCTCCGGATCGGCCTGCGCCGACTTCAGGAGACTGGTGATGGCCTCCTGAAGCCTGCCGGCCTTCAGGGCGGTCAAGCCCGCCTGACGGAGCGGAGCGGCCAACGCACTCATTGCGTCACCTCCCACGCGGGCGCACGGTCCCGCGACCGGATACCGGACTTTCTGGAGGCATTCTACAGGCACTTGCCCGAGGCGTCAAGCGCGATTCACGGGCTGCTGGACGCGGAAACGGGGCGCGCGGAGCTGGCGCGGAACGCGAGATACGCATACTCGACGCCTCCGGCCACCGTCATGCCGCCTGCAGCGACCCACATGGGCGGAAGGCCGACCGCAACGCCCGCGACCAGCGACGCCGCCAGCGATGCAAGGCTCAAGGCCATGCTCCAATACACATCGCTGGTCCGGCCGGTCGCGATGAGCAGCCCCCGGGCATGCGAGCTCAAAGCCGGCAGCCAGGGCACCGCCGATCCGGCAAGAACGGCAACGGCCACGAGACCATGCAGCTGCGCCGGAGCGTGGACGATGCTCCTCAGATACACGTCCAGGAGCGGCGACAGGGCCACGATGACGGTCAGCGTCGAGCCGGAAACCCCGAGTATCCAGGCGACAGCCCGGAGGGCGCCGGCAGCTTCGGCATGGCGCGCCTGCGCGACCGTGATCTCCTGATAGGCGAGACCCCCGCCACGGATGACGAGCAGGATCATGGCGGCAACGGGCCACGCAGCAAGCGTTCGCTCAGGCCCGGGCATGCGGGCCAGAGCGGCTGCGGTCAGCGGAATCGCCAGCAGGCTCAGGAGCGTTGTCGCCGCCAGAGGCATATGGAACCGCCAGATCGCGCGCATCGTCAGCGGCTCGGCATCCGGGTCCACGCTAGGCAGCACGATGCGATTCAGGATGGGCCGAGCGAACGCCGTGCTCGCCACCGCCTCGGAGATGACTGCCGCCATGATGGCAACGGCAGCCACCTGAACGCCCGGCAGCGCGTTCTGTCGGACCAGGACGATCGCGACCGATACGGCCGCGGCCAGTCGGATGGCCGTTCCGTAGCTCACGTAGCGCGTCCAACCATGGCGCACGAGCACTCCCTGATAGAACCTGCGCCACCCGATGGCGGCCGTCCAGAGAAGCATGATCCGCATCGCGGGACGAGCGGCTTCTGCGATGTCCCGCGGCTGTCCCATCATGCCGACCGCGACGAGATCATACGCCGGCGTGAACGCAACCACGCCCGTGATGACGGTGCAGACCGCGCATAGAATGACCGCGAAGCGCCGCAGCGCCCGGAACGACGGCCCGTCGCGCGAGAGCGCCACCGAGGTACCGAGAAGCATGATCACGGGGCTCTCGATCAGCAACGACAGCGACATGGCGAGCCCCCAGGCCGCAAGGTTCAGCGCAGGCTCGGCCAGGCGGCCGATCGCCGCGTGGAATGCCGGGCCCTCCAGCATCATCAGCTCGAAACTCACGGCAAGCGGCAGCCACAGTCCGAGGATCACTCGGACTGTGGGCGCACCGTGAGGTTTCGGCGTGGACCGGCTGATGGGGCTCTCCTTCTGCGAAGCGTCGGGCGCGTTGAGAGTACCGCACCGCGGCCTCTTGCGCATCATCTCCATCCCATGCGCCTGCGGTCGAGCGCGCGCCGCCGACGTATCGTTGCCCGGCAATCGTCCGATCCGCACGTCTGTTCCCGGCTGTCGTCCCATAGCGGAACGGCGCACACGATGCATCGCCGGCCGCTTCGATAGCCGCTGCGCGACCCGGAGGGACGCCGGTATATCGCGCGCCTGATGAACTCACCGAACGGAACCGGTCCCATGAGCCAGCACCGCAGAAGCGCAGACCGCAGGACCCGGCTGGCGGTGGCCGGTGACGCGCCCAGGGCTGTGGCAATCTCCCGAACGCCGTAACCCTCCACCCAGAGAGAGTAGACATATCTCTGTTCGTCGGAGAGGGGGCTCATGGACCCGATGAAGCGCAGGTCGGCTACCACCTCAGGCTTCGACGGAGGCTCAAGCGCATCGTCGAGGGCAACTGATTCCCGCCGTGTCCGCCGCCGAGTTTGATCGGCGTTGAGGATATTGCCGGAGCGCGCGGGAACAGACCTCAGGATGCGGTCGGCATGGCGTTCAAGCTCGATTTCGGCCAGTTGGCGGCGCAGGTGTGACATGGGCGTAGTCCTCCTTCAGCTTGCCCAGGATTGTAGACGCCCGTATACTCGAATGACATGCCCGCGAATCGGAATATGCTGTACGGAAATATACGTGTTTCGGCGCGTCCGTCGAACAGGTGGTACACTGGCCTGAAGGACGCGTATCAGCAAAACCAATCGAGGAGCAGCAAGATGCCGCGTGCGATCGTGACCGATGACGGCGTTGTCTATCGTTTCGTCGAGTACGACCTGCCGGAGCCGGGCGGAGATGAGGTCCGCATTCGGGTCGAGTTTGCCGCCCCGAAGCACGGCACCGAGATGCATGCCATGCAAGGCAGCGCATTCGATCGGAAGCGCTGGGACCCCGAACTCCGGATGTTCCTTCCGCGCGATGGGGGCGGCGGCGCATCGTTACAGGGCCCGCGGCCCATCGGCAACATGGTGGTCGGCACAATCGAACGCGTCGGTCCCGAAGCCAGGCGATACAAGCCCGGGGATCGGGTGTTCGGGTACGGACCGATCCGCGAGACGCACCAGGCATCGGAATCCGCTCTGTGGCCCGTCGAAGGAATGACCGAGCCGGACTGCGTATGCGTGGACCCGGCCCATGTGGCGTTTGTGGCCGTGCGAGACGGCAACGTCCGCATAGGCGACACAGTGGCGGTCTACGGGCTGGGTGCGATCGGGTTGATGGCCGTGCAAATCGCCCGGGCCGGAGGCGCGCGCAAGGTCTGTGCGGTTGATCCCATCGCCATTCGGCGGGCTCGAGCGGTGGACCTCGGCGCCGATGCCGCGTTCGATCCCCGATCGTGCGACGCCGCGCTCGAAATCAAGACGGCGACGGGCCGGGCCGGAGTTGACGTTGCGATTGAGACCTCAGGGAGGGCAGCCCTCCACGATGCGATCCGATGCATCCGCCAGTGCGGGATCGTGGTCCATGTTCCCTGGGGACCTCACGACTGCACGGCGCTGCATCTCGACGAGGAGTTCCACCTGAACAGGCCGACCATCGTGGGCAGCCAGGCCTGGTCCGGTTGGGGCTGCGCCGACCGATCCTATCCGCTCTGGACGCATGAACGGGCGTTCGAGGCGACCATCGAACTCTTCCGCGCCGGGCTGATCGCAGGGAACCCTGTGGTGGATCCGATCGTCCCATTCGATAAGGCTCCGGAGGCGCTCGCGGATATCGTTCGGGCTCCCGAGAGGACCGTCAAGGTTGGCGTTGCCTTCGGCGCCGTCGGATAGGGCAACCGGCAATGCAGCTCGCCCGAAGCCCGTGGTAGACGCCCGGCGACTGAAGTCGCGACTGCAGACGGCACCAAGTCCGCCTGCGCGGACTGCCCTGATGAGTGGCATTGTTGACAAGGGAACGCCAGGCAGCTCGATCCGTATACTGAATGGCGGGTGTATCAAACCCGGCGGGTCTGATTGTTGCGGCCGAGTGTATCAAGCCGCTGCGCGGGCCCCTCTTCTTAATATTGTTAGCCGATCCGTCCCATCAGACTGTGAGGTAATGACTTGACGACGCGAAAACGGGTTCTTTGGCCGGCAGTTGCGCTTGCCGTTATCGGAGCTTTCGGTGTCCGACCCGCAGCGGCGGACACGCCTGCCCTGAACTTCAGCAACTTCTCCACCGTACAGCAAGGCAACTTCGTTGTGGGCTGGGAGTTCGATGTGCTCAGCCCGGTGACGGTGACCGGGCTCGGAATGTTCGAGTATTCCGGACTGAGTCTGAACGGGCATGCCGTCGGGATCTATGACCCGAGTCAGGCTCTGGTTGCGACTGCCACGGTGGGTCCTTCGGATCCGCTGAGCGGTTACTTCAGATTCCGCTCGCTCGTAACGCCGGTAACGCTCATGCCGGGAACCGGCTACCGCATAGCGGGCGTAGCGCTCAGCGAGTACTATGCTTACGGCATTTCGACGCCGCCGACCGGCTGGACCGTTGATTCTCGTATCAGCTACATCGGAGATCGCTACGAGCCGGGCAGCACACTCACCTATCCGATGCTTGAGTACCCGTCGGTCGCCTACGGGCTCTTTGGCCCCAATATGATGCTGCGCGACCCCGATGTCGTTCCCGAACCGGCCCTGCTCCAACTGCCGGCGCTCCTCGGCCTGAGCGGCATTGCCTGGTGGCGAAGGCGACGGGCCTGACATTCCGATAGCCGCTCCGCGCCTGTCCGTCCATATCCGGGCGGGCGCGGCCGAGGCGGCGAATGCGAACAACACAGGGCGGCGTCCGTTGACGCCGCCTTGTTACCTTGTGGCCGACGGTTGGCGTCCCATCCGAGGCAGGCAGGCTCAAACGTTCCCCCATCCTTGCGCGTCACCCTTCCGGGATTTTCCGGAATCTTTCCGCCGGCCCGAGTCCTATAACGCTTCCTAAACGGTAGGTGTGTAGACTGAGCTCCAGACCGGATGCAACCCTCTGCCATTGGGGCATGCGCGCGTCCGGGGGCTGAAGCTGGAACCTCCCTCCTGCCGGCGCCCCGAGGCCGAACCCCTCCTCGGGGCGCATCTTTCCCTTTGCTCGCGCCAGCCGGCTGTCAGCGTTGCCGCGCCGGCCTCCGCAGTGCGTCCAGCGCCCGTCTGTGATGCGGAGAAGTGACGGCGCCGCGCAGGATGGGGTCCCGCGTATCGGTCAGATGCCGGTAGAGACGCTTGGCCAGTTCGTCGCGGACGGCCGCGTGTTCGGCAGCTCCCGCAAGGTCGGTCTGCTCCCACGGATCGGTGACCAGATCGAACAACTCCAGATCGGGATGGTATGCCAGCGCGTGGTTCGGGGGAGTGACCGTGTCGGACCTGGGCCGCCATTGCTGTGACGGATCCATGAATGCCGGCGCCGTGGTGAAGTTGACGATCAGCTTGTGGGTCTCGGTCCGGATGGCGCGCCGGGGATCATAGTAGTCATGATAGGTCATTTCCGTGAAGATCGCATCGTTTGGCCTGTAGCCGTCTCCGTCGAGCAGCGGCGCGAATGATCTTCCCTGAACCGACGGAGGCGGAGCGAACCCCGCCAGCTCGCCGAGAGTTGGGAGAACGTCAATGTTGGAGATCATCTCCCGATTGACGAGGCCGCCGTGCCAGCCCGGTCTGCCCGGGTACCGCATGATGCATGCGATGCCGACGCCGGGCTCGTAGAGGCTGCACTTGGCTCGCGGCATGGCGATCCCGTGGTCGGTGGTGAAGATCACCAGCGTTTCGTTGGCGATGCCCATCCGGTCGAGAGCCGCCAGAACTCGTCCGAACTGGGTGTCAACGTGGCGCACGGCGCCCTGAAGCCCCGCCAGCTCCTTTCGCCCCGGCGGGGTGTCCTTGAGGTATGGCGGCACGTAGACGCCCAGCGCGTCGTCCGGCTCCAGCCCGGGGCCCGGAAAGCCCTGATCGCGCGGCGGCTGTCCGGGCTCATCGGGGATCGGCAGACGATGCGGCTCGATGGTGCCTGTCCAGAGAAAGAACGGCCTGTCGAGCCGGCGCAGGCGCTCAAGTTCGGCGATCGCAGCCTCCGAAGCCTGGGCGGCCCATGCGTTCGGCACGTGCTTCTCGTAGCCCCAGCGCTCGGCCTTCTGATGCGTTTCGTGGATGACCCCGACTGCGCAGGTTGAATATCCGACATCACGCAGTAGCTGCGCGAGGTGCCTCTCTCCCCTGTTCAGGTCCCACGCGAAGCCGGCGTGGCAGAGGCCCATGACGCCGTTGCTGTGGGGGTATCGGCCTGTCAACAGCGACGCCCGTGAGGGGCTGCACGACGGCGCGGTACAGAACGAGCGCTCGAACCGAACTCCCTGCGATGCGAAACCGTCAACGGCAGGAGTGCGAACGGTCGGAACGCCGTAGCAGCCGACGTGTTGTCCGAGGTCGTGGCAATGGAAGATGAGGATGTTCGGGCGTCTGTCCGATCGCCTTCCGACGGCGGCGTCCGATTCCGACATCACCGATGGCGCAACTGCCATTGCCCCTGCTCCCTTCACGAGCGCGCGCCGCGAAAGCCCGGCGGTCTCAACCAACCCGCCCCCACGAACGGGCTCAAGCGGCCTGCGCTCTGTTCTCATGCACTGTTGGTTCCGCGCGTGACCGCGTCCGTCCTGCTGGTTCGGAGATCGCCGGTTTCTCGGGCAGTGACGCCTAGCCGCCGGCTCGGGCCGTTGCGGCGGATCGGGGTGGTCTCAGGCGGAGGGTAACGATCTGCCACGGGTGCGCGGACATCTCAAGGCGCCGTCCTGCTGCAGTCACGGCGATTGGCGGCGATATGGGCCGGCCAAGGAAATCGGTTATCTGAACCGCATCGGGAGCGAACGGCAGCTCGACGGACACCGTCGCCGCCTCGCCGCGGCACTCGTGGAGACGGAGCTCGAGGTCGCCGCCCACCATGCGACACGATGTCAGGTTCGCCCCGCGTGAGACGGCGAGCAGCCCCTGCGACGCATCGGACCGGTTTGCAGAATGCGAAGCGTCCGGGGCGCTTGATGAATACCCGCGTGTCGCTTCGAGAACGATAGGCTGACATCGGGCCTCGGCGGCGTGCCGGACCAATCCCGCATCGCGCCAGCCTCCGGCGTAGGGGAACAGGCTGAACAGGAACCGATGGGGACCCACTCCGCGGAGAGTGGACGGCTCGACCTGATGCTCCCACTCGTCGAGCGTCGCCACGCTTTTGATAAGGATATGCTCGAGATAGCGCCCCATGCAGTGCCGGAGCCAGTACCGATCCGTGTTCCGTCCTATGACGGCAAACGATGGGGCGTCGGGCTTTTCGACGGCGACGAAGCTCCGGGCGTAGAAGAGGCCGTCACGGACTCGCTCCATGCTGTGCGGGCCGACCCAGTGATCCTTCATGTAAGGCTCCCCGGCGATGTCGCGCGCCTCGACGCCGAACGGCACATCGGCGTGCAGACGACACGGCACAGGCAGGGGGAAGCGCGCGGCCATGAACCCGTCCAGTCCGGCCCAGTCCACGGAAACCTCGAAGTCCACTCGCGGGGATCCCTGGGTCAGCAGCACATCCATCGCGACCGCCATTCCCAGCGTCCGGCCGTGCCGCCGATACCGCCATCGCACCGGGCCATCTTCGATCGCCTCGCCACGCGTCCATTCTACGACATGCTCGGCGCGGATCGGGCCGACATGCAGGGGTCCCTCTTGCGTCGCGACCTCTTTGACCACGATGCCTCCCCACTCCAGCCCGAGCGGAGCCTCCATTTCCCATGGTGCGGAGTCGCAGTCGCCTGAGCGGATCGCCACTATTCGGCCCTCGCGCATGTCCAGCCGCACGAGGCCGTTGTCGAGGCCCTCCCAGCGCCCGTGAGCAGGCGCCGGCTCGTCTGATGTCTGCGGCGCAGCCGTCTGGCGCACACCGACGATGCCGGTTGGGGGCATATGGACCTTGACGGCCACGCGCTGCTCGGCATATCCGCCCTGGCCACGATGCTCATGGATCACCTGATGGGGCAACGGCACGCCTGGATCATCGCAAAGTTGAGCGGGCCATACGTCGCCGAAGCGCGAGACGTTCATCTCGACCACGGCGTCGCGCTCCCAGGGCAGCGGATTGGCAACCACATAGGCCGTATCTTCGAGGAGGTCCATGCGACGCGCGATTGCCCGGATGGCGTTGTCACGGATGTGCGCAGCATGGAGCCCGACCAGATCGGCCCTGTCCTTCATGGCGCGGAAGTCGTCGGCGTACAGCCACTGGGTCGCATGGGCGCAGGTGAGCAGGTGGTCTTTCCACAGCTCGATCAGCGTCGGGCCTTCGTCCGGATGGCCGACACAGCACGCCGCCAGCGCGCCGAACGTCTCGGCCTCCACGAGGAGCCGATCATTGACGATCCTCTGCTGATGCAGGCCCTTTTCGCCGTTCCATGCGGCGTTGTAGGCCACATCGCACGGATCGAGCGTGCCGACGATGGTCTGCAGCCGATCCCGATGCCGCATGAGCTCCGCGAAGTACTCGGCGGGTGTCGCGAAGCGCATGGGCGACGCCTCGTGAGCGTTCCACCAATCCGCCAGCGCGGCCACGTCGAACGGCGTGTCATCAATGAGTCGGTTCGGGCGCGCGTCGTCGCACCCGACCGCAAGCCATGCGAGCGGCGTATCGGCATAGCGCATGCGCGCCTCAAGGTCCGCGTCCCAGACGGCGCATACGACATCATCGGGATCGGCAGAGGCCGGATCGAGAAGGACGCGGGTTGGACCATCGAACGCCCACAGCCCGCCGTAGCAGCCACGCGATACGGGGACCTCGGTTCCGTCCATGCCGCGCCAGATGAAGTCGTTGGGGATGCCCTTGAGCGAGAGCGCCCCGTAGGGCCGCCACATGCGCAGGTAGCGGTAGCCTCCGAGGGCAAGGAGCTGAGGCATCTGGGCATGGCCGACGGCAACGTCCACGGCATCGGCATGCACAATCACGTCGGCCTCCGGGATCGTCGCGGACCAGGCCTGCTTCCCGAGCACGAGACTGCGCACGAACGTCTCGTCGCCGACCATGTTGGGGCGGACGTTGGCGTAGCCGCCGCAAACGTCTATCCGCCCCGCGGCCACCTGGCGTCTCAGCTCGGGCAGGAGCTCGGGCTTGAGTTCGAGCAGGGCGCTCATCTGGCAGGCGAAGTTGTCGCAGTACCACCGGAAGTCTGGGTTTCGCTGCACCGCTTGCAGCGCCTCTTCGAAGACCAGCACGTAGCGATGCGCGTGCCAGTGGCGCGTGTGCACCCATGCCCAGTCCGGATGCGAGTAGGGAACGAGCAGTATGCTCGCATTGAGGAGCCTCTTGCGGATGACGCTCGCTCGGTTATGCGGGCTGAGGTCGCATCGGTGGGTCATGCAGAAGTAGTCCGCGCCCTGCCCCTGCACCTGCTCCACGACCTCGAAGCCTAGGCTCCGATAGAGGTTCAGGGCGCGTTCGTTGTCGCGAACCACCGACAGCCGCACCTCGGCCTTGCCCCGCAGGACGGCTTCATCGAGGAGGCGCTCCATGATCGCGCGTCCGATGCCCTGTCCGCGGCAGCCGTCTGCGATGCAGATGCCGAGACCCGGATGCTGCGTCTCCATGCTCCACAGCCAGCCGTAACCGATCAGGTCTCCGCCTGCATCGTGAACCCCGAACGCATCCACGGCTCCGCTCAGTCGCCCCCTGAGCAAGCGGAGCACGTGGTCGAGGTCGAACTTGTGCGGGTGGAAGAGGCGAACGGTCTCCTCGTCCAGACCCTGCAGGAACCGCAGCACGTCCTCGGCGTCGCGGACGGTCAGGCGGAGGATGGCGGGCATGGCGATCGTGCTCCTGTTGCCTTGTGCCGGGGGACCGATGTCGGCATGACGGCGCGACCATGCGCCGACCCTTTGCCGCAACCCCGGGATCACCTGCGGGTTCAACGCCGGGCTTCGGTGTTCCTTCCCGTGGCTAGCCGGGACACCTATTCCGCCGCCGCGCAGCAACACGACGATCGTACGCTGCGGCATTACCTTGAAATCTCGATGCGTGACACCGAGATTTCAAGGTATGCTGTCGTTATGGTACTGCGCACACGCGACATAGAGACTGTGTGCGGTCTTCTGGAGCGCCATCCTGTGGTCGGCGTGGTGGGGGCGCGGCAAGTGGGCAAGACGACCTTGTCCATGCAGGTTGCGAGTTCCCTCACGATCCCGACGGCCCGTTTCGACCTCGAAGATCCGCGTGATCACGCGCGTTTGGGCGATGCCATGCTGGCTCTTGAGGGTCTGCGGGGCCTCGTCGTGCTTGATGAAGTCCAGCGCTATCCGGACCTCTTTCGCGTCCTCCGAGTGCTGGCGGATCGGCCGGGCCGTCCGGCGACCTTCCTGATTCTGGGGAGCGCTTCGCCCGATCTTCTGCGGCAGTCGTCCGAGACGCTGGCAGGGCGGGTGGTCTTCCACGAGATGGCCGGCTTTCATCTCGACGAAGTTGGCGCACATCAGCTGGATCGTCTCTGGCTTCGCGGGGGACTGCCTCGATCGTTTCTGGCGACCGACGAGGCCGCAAGTCGCGAATGGCGGGACGCGTTCGTTCGGACGTTTCTTGAGCGCGACATGGCCCAGCTCGGCTTCAGAATGTCGGCCATGACGCTCCGGCGATTCTGGACCATGCTGGCCCATTGGCACGGTCAGGTATGGAACGCGTCGGAGTTCGCCCGATCGTTCGGCGTTGCGGACACCACGGTCCGACGGTACCTCGACGCGCTGGCATCGGCGATGGTGGTTCGGCTGCTGCCGCCATGGCACGAGAACCTGACCAAGCGGCAGGTTCGTTCGCCGAAGGTCTACATCGCGGACAGCGGGCTTCTCCACGTGCTGTTGGGCATTGACGATTACGATCAGTTGATGGCTCATCCCAAGGTCGGCGCTTCCTGGGAGGGTTTCGTCATCAGCGAGGCGCTTCGCCGTCTCGGGGTTATGCCCGATCGGTGCTGGTTCTGGGCTACCCATGCGTCAGCCGAGCTTGACTTGATGGTGAAGCACGGCTCGCGGCGTCTGGGCTTCGAGGTCAAGCGCACGTCCGCGCCGAGGGTGACTCCTTCCATGCGCATCGCTCTGAACGACCTGCGCCTCGATGAACTGATCGTCATCCACGCAGGCCGCGATACGTTCCCCATGGCGCCCGGCATCCGCGCCGTGCCGTTGGATCGGATATGGGACGCACTGGGCTGACCGCGGCATCCGAGCACCCGAATCTGTAGCGACCGTGTCGCACCGAACGGACAGGCATAAGTGACGACCGAGTGTCGCCTCGCCGCATGCGCATCCATTGTCCCGCTCAGCCGGCATTGCAGGCCGTCCGCGGTATCGTACGCGGTAAGCAGCGGTCTATGCAGAATTCGGAATCACCCAGGCGGACTGTCTGGGAGCGCTTCGATCTGCATCTGAGTGACCCAGAACAGCTCGCCGTCCGCTAGCCGGTACCGCATTCCGAACTCGCCCGCCATCGCCTTGACGCACCAGGCGAACAGCGTTCGGAGGCTCGCACAGGTTGCCGGATCGCTGAGAGCGGCAGGAATGTCGAGCTTCTCTACGATCAGTCTCCCGTGTTCGATCTTGTCGAAGGCCGGAAAGCGATCCTTGATGGCGCTCACGGGGTTTCTCAGGGATTCGACATCACCGTCCGGCTGTGGGAAGTCAATGCCGAGCGCGGACTGAAGGGCATCAGGGCAAGCGAGGTAGTACGCCTCAAGCATCATCACGAAGAAGTGCACAGCAGCGGCGTGCGACAGCCCACACGTCCCGAGCACAGCATCAAGGGCCTCGCGATAGCGGCCAAAGACACTTTGTGCCTTCTCGCGACGATCCCATTCGAGGTCGTCCAGCAGGATCACGAATGAGCCCGGCCATTGGTGCATATGACGGAGCGCGGCGAGTCCGATCTCCTCTTCGTCCTTGCTTGGGATCCTCAGCGCGGTGCCGGTTACCCGAAGCGCCGGCACGGGGCCTGATCGTGGAGACCGTTGTCCGATGCGGCGGATGACCTCGAACGCGCATGCATGCTCTGTTTGAAGTGACCGGAAGAGCCTGGGTATGAACTGCGCTTCACCCTCGCCCGTGACAATCAGCCCAGACCTGTGCCGCTGCATCTTGGTCAGGCAGACACGGCCACTCGGGAGGCTGGGTTCTGCGGCGCAAGCGTTTCGGTCATGTACAGCGAGCCGGCCGCATACTCGTCGAGAAGGCCCGCCAGCTCGCGCATGTCGCTCACGCGCGTCAGCGTAGTACGGCCATCGTGAAGCTCAGCCGCTAAGACCTCGGATGGCTGGAACTGACTGATCAGCACGGGGGAGTGCGTGGCGATGATCACCTGCCTGTCGAAGTTGGCGGCCGCATCGCGGACTGCGTCGGCGAACACAGCCAGCGCCCAGGGATGCAGAGATGTCTCCGGTTCGTCGAACATGATGAGCGGCTGACGTTCACGTGGCTCGGCAAACAGGGCGGTGAGCAGCGCGAGAAGCTGCAGGTGTCCGTCAGACACCCCTGACGCCCGAATGGGCTCGCGCCGCCCACGCTCAAGAAAGCTGCCGTAGACGGTCGTGGCGCTTGTCTGTACTATCTCCAGACCGTCATAGAGTGGCATCGCTCGGCGCATGTATCTCTCAACGGTGTCGTACCGGTCGATGCTGTCCGAACGGTCGCGGAGGTTGCGGAGTACCGAGAACAGGTTCTCTGCCCGGTCCCGCAAAGAGACGTCCGGGCCTGCCTCTGAGCCCTGCTGGCCCAGTCGGTGCAGGAAGAAGCTGCGGCTATGGTACTTGTGCACCGCACGCAGCGCGCGATCCATGCCGATGGCCTGAGGAAACCTGCGCGGCTCCATGTCCAGGAACCGATCCAAGCTGAGCTTTCCGGGATCGCGAAGATCGGTTGTCACGTGGGAGTTCAGGCTGCCGGTGAGGAATGTGACCTTGTCGCTGCCGACGGCACGCTCGATCAGGGGGGCATCCATACCCGTCGCCGTCAGCTCCTCACCGGGGTAGCTCTCGATGCGCCCCGATGATATCCCGAACTCGAGGCGGTACCGGGCGCTGTCTGTCTCAAGGGCGATGACCAGGTTCTCGCCCGGCTCGGCGCCGTCGTACAGCAGGCCAATGCCGTGGCTACGAGCGCTCGACGCCGTATCTACGCCTCGCACCGCGCAGTCTCTGGCGAACCAGATCGTGTCCAGTAACGATGACTTTCCTGCCCCGTTGGGGCCGAACAGCACCGAGACCGGACCGAGGTCCAGGGCGACGTCCGCCAGCGCCCGGTAGTTGCGTATCGAAACACGCCGAAACGACGTGGACATGGGCACCTTCCTCCCCGTGGCTATCAGGTTGGGTATACCCGCTAGTCTTGCACTACGCGACTCGCTGCCTGGACCCCCTCTCCACCGCATCCAACCACCGCTCGATCTGAACGCCGCGCATGAGGGACGGCTCGAAGGGGCGGCCTTCGTGGAGAGCTGAGATGAAGCTGTAGAGGCAGTGCAGGTGGCCGCGCAGCCATCCGATGGTGGCCTTGGGCGCAGGGAAGACGGCGGGCGGGTCGAAGCGCTGGACACAGTTGATGCGCGTGAAGCCGGCCGTGCCGCCGAGGGGTGACTCCTTGCGCGACATGTCGAACCAATCGAGGTAGTTCGGGTCCATGAGCGAATAGCGTAGCGCACCCTTCGTGCCCTCGATCTCGAACTTCAGCTCGTCCTGCGCGCCGGTGGCGATCTTGGATGCCTCGATGGTTCCCACCGCGCCCGATCGGAGCGTCAGGAGCATGACCGTCTGATCGTCGGTGTCCTGCTCAACAATCCGAGCGGGATCCTCGCGCGACGGTCTCCTTGGATGGAGGGTCCGCTGACGCGCGAGTATCTCGGCCGGCTCGTCGCCGCATATCCAGAGGACCAGGTCGAGGACGTGCGAGCCCAGATCGTACAGCACTCCCGCGCCGAACTGCTTCATGTCCTTCCAGGCGAGCGGCTTGCCCTCGGGTACGTTGCCCGAATGGAGGTAGGCTGCGCGAAAGCCGATGATGTCGCCCAGCGTGCCGTCGGCGACCATCTGCCGCGCGCGCATGGTGGCGGGGAAGAAACGGTTGTGGAAGACCATCTGGCCGCCGGGGTAGGCTCCACCCCCTCCCTTGCCCTCCCCCTCAAGGGGGCGGGGATTGGGACTGCCCTCCCCCTCAAGGGGGCGGGGATTGGGACTGCCCTCCCCCTCAAGGGGGCGGGGATTGGGACTGCCCTCCCCCTCAAGGGGGCG
>JBBIQU010000091.1:0-15314 GCA_037442185.1 Chthonomonadales bacterium
AACGTTCGGAACGAGGCACACCTCCAGCGTCGCAAGAAGCGACGGCTACACGCTGCGCGTAATGTCGTCGTCAACGCGCCAACGCTTGGCGTCGCACCATTCCGCGCGTTGACCGGTATACTGCGGCCGGCAGAGACGAAAGGAGCCATCCGGCATGATTGTCCGCATGGTCGTTGCGTTGATCGCGATCGGAGCGTTGCCCGGAGCCTTCGCGTTGAATGCCCAGACCACACGTTCGTCGCCCTATCGGCCCGAGGTGTGGCTCTGCACGTCTCGCGTCGGCGACCTGCTTGATAGCGAGCAGGAGTGGACGTGGGTTCGGCGCAACCTGGCGGGCATCAAGCTCTACATCGGCACGATGCACAAGCCCGTTCCGGGCCAACTGGAGAAGCTCGTCCAACTGGTCAAGCGCAACGGGCTCAAGGTTGCCGTCGAGCTTGGGTGCTGCCTGGACTTCGGTCCCATGGACGACACCAACGGCGAATGGTCGGCGCGCAGCGAGCTGACGGCGCTGAACCGCTGGTATGCCGCCGGCGGTCGCGTGGACTACCTCGACCTTGACGGTCCCGTCCGCCGCCTCATGCACCCCGACAACCGGCAGGACGGCAAGCGGTTCGACTCCATGGACGCCGCGGCGAACGAGGTCGTGGACTCGGTGCGGGCTTTCCATGCCGCCCATCCGGAGATGAAGTACTGGCACCTGACGAACTTCCCGAACTGGGGCTACAAGGGCGACGTCTCCTATCACGCGCGAGGGCCCAACAAGCAGGACTACGGCGACTACGATGACGCCCACCGCATCGTGCTGGAGAAGCTCCGCGCGGCGAAGCTGCCCCTGACGGGTGTGACGATTGACAATCCGTACGACTACCTCATCGGCGAGCACTTCTCGGTGAACCTGAAGCCCGCAACGAGCGTAGACTGGCTGAAGCGCGTGCGCGATTACGAGGATCGAAGCCGTTCGGAGGGGCTCGAGGTCAACCTGATCGTCAACTCGGAGCGGGGCGGCCAGAAGTCGGATGCGCTGTTTGCCGAGGAAACGCTCAAGATGACCGAAACGTACCTCAAGGCCGGGGGAAGGCCCGATCGCTGGATCGTCCAGTCGTGGTATCCGCACCCCGAGAGGATCGTGCCCGAGACCGATCCGACGACCCTGACCGGACTGGTCAAGGCCGTCATCGAGAGGGTCCGCTCGGCGCGCTGAAAGAGGCTCCTATGAACGAGAAGACATTCCGCACGACTGTATCCGGCGCAGGCGGCAAGGCTTACATCGAGCTGCCCTTCGATCCCGATGAGGCATGGGGTCGCCGCGCTCGGCATGACATTACGGGCACGGTTGCAGGCCACGAGTACCGCGGCAAAGTGCAGACGGTCGAGGGGCGCTTCCGTCTCTCGCTTGGCCCGGCCTGGCTCAGGGACAAGGGCATTGGCATCGGAGACGAAGTCGAGGTTGCGATCAAGCCCGAAGGTCCGCAGATTGATCTGATGGAGCCCGATCTCGTGGCGGCATTCTCAGCCGATCCGGAGGCTCGAGCCATCTTCGAGGGGTTGACGACCTACTGCCGCAAGAACTACATGCGCTGGATCGGCGACGCCAAACGACCGGAAACGCGGGCGCGCCGCATTGCCGAGATGATGGCCATGCTCCACAGGGATGCCGAGGAGCGAGGGAGGAAAGCGTGAGCCACGAAATCGGGCTGCTGATTGCGCTATGCGCGGTTGCGCTGTTTGCCGTTGCTCCCGAGGCATCGGCCGAGCCGACACTCGCCGACACTCCCGAGTGGATCATGCGGCGGCTTCCGCACTCGGGTGCGCCGGGCAGGCTTGCCGATCGCCTGAAGCTTGTCGGCGGGACCGACATGGGCACTTCCGGCGGATCGGCAATCGTGGAGATCGTCTATCCGGGCCTTGACGGCAAGGATGCCACCGGAAGGGCTCGCATCTTCCTGCCGCCGGCATTGCGGACCAACCCATCGGCCCGCGTGCCCATGATCCACAACGCGGGCTATGAGCTTGACGAGGGCTCAGGGAAGGCGCTCGCCGAGCGGGGCTATCTGGTCAGTACGCCCTATGCGCACCCTCTGAACCCGCTGGGCAGATGTGTCCACCTCGACCGCGCCATCCTGCATGCCGTCAGGGCGCTACCCTATGTGGATCCGCGCCGCGTCGCCATTCAGGGAGGCAGCGCGGGCGGCTGGATGACGCTCATGCTGGCCGCCGATGCCTTCCCGCTCGTGTGGGTCGCGCCCGACGTGCCGCCGATCCACTGGGGCTACAATGCGGCCCACATCGCGGCGGCAGCGAAGCTTGGCGGACCTCCGCCGGGTTCCGACAAGCCCCGCCTGCCCATCGTCCAGATCGTGGGACCCATCGCCGATCAGTCGCGCGATCTCTACGGCGTGCCGTTCGATAGCCCGGCATATGTCGCCGTATCGCCCATTGGCCGCCTCGACACCATCACGGCGCCGACGCAAGTGACCTTCTCGACGGCCGATATGCTGGTGCCCATAGCCCAGGTCGGCAAGGACCTCATTCGACCGCACGATCCGAAGCTCTTTCCCGAAGGCTTCACCATCGCAATGCACAGGCGATTTCCGGCGCCGGGCAACAAACGGACGCTGCTGGAAGCGCTGCCGTCGAACCTGCGGGAGCTGTTCATTGTGCCTGCCGAGGCGGGAGCGGCAAGGATCGGGCCGGACCTCCAACCGCAGGGAGAGGCGCGCAAAGCCCAACTGCCGTTCTCGAAGTCGAAGGTCTGGAGCATCGTCATCCTCGATGAGGGACCCGTCGAGCCGGAGGTCGGACATTTCAAGTACGTCTGGGCGCTCGATCGTGAGCCGTTCAAGCGCTGGGCGGAGTCGCAGGGGGTTCGGGCCGAGCAGCTCACCAGGCGCAAGCTGGAGGGGCTTATGAAGCGCGTTCTCGGCGAACCGGCCATGCCCATGAAGGCTCGGGACGCGCAGGGCCGGGAAAATGACCCCAATCTGCTGGATTACCCGGAAGCCGAACGGGCCGATGTGCTGCTGGGCTTACGCGCCTTCGCCGAAGACGACGCATGCGCTCTGCGGCTGCACCGCCTCTACCGGGCGCTTCCGAAAGAGCTCAAAGCGCTGGGTCCGTCGCTCGGTCGCGGCGATGCCGAGGGGGTGCGGGAGGCGTGCGCGCCGCATGGGAATCAGGCTCCATGAAAGGCACCGATCCAGTCCCCCCGAGACGCCTGCGACTCTTGCCGGGTCTAGGCGAGACACCGCTGCTCGCGTTCATCCTACTCGTCATCGTCCCGTGCGGAGTGATCCATCACGGAGACGGACAGGCTCGATACGCTCAAGCTAAGGCGATCGCCTTGAATGGCACCCTCAGCATTCCGCAGTCGTACATCGCTGATAACCCGGAGGCTAGTCTGATCAGGCGGGCAGCGAACGGCCGGTTCTACTCGGTTCACGGACCCGGCATGCCACTGATCTGGACGCCGCTCATATGGCTTGCCCTGATGGCAGAGCGCGCGACCGGCCTCCCGTTGGATCCCATTGCAGGATTCCTGATTAGCATGGTGAACCCGGCTCTCGTTCTGATCACATGGCGTCTCGTGCGCACGAACGCTGCGATGATCTCGACCGAGAGGTCCGCGCGCGCGGTCGGGCATCTTTACCTTTTCGGCACGATGGCATTTGTCTACGCCAACACGTCGTTCTCAGAAGTCGTCTGCGGTTTGGCAGTCCTGTTCGGCGTCACGTCGGCGGCTCTGTCCGATCGAACAAGACTGGCAGGCATGGCAGGTTTGATCACCGGCGCATTGTGCCTCGTCAGATACGAACTACTCTTACTGGCGGCGTGCGCGCCGTTGCTCCTACTGGTTCGTCGCTGTTGGAGACAGTTACCGTGGACAACAGCGGCCGCACTCGTTGGACCAACGCTGGCGGCCATACTGAACTGGGCTCAGCGCGGATCACCTCTGAAGGCCGGTCCCGGAACCCTTGCGGAGCAGTTCACATCGCCATGGGCAGGCTTACTGGGTTATTGTCTGGACATGGACAAGGCCCTGTGGTTGTACTTCCCGATCCTATGGCTTCTCGTGCCTGCAATGCTCCACGCGCGTTCGGATGTTCGGCTGCGCCCGCTCCTCCTGGCGACCATATTGCTTTGGGTTGTCTACACTCCCCTCTATGCGGCTTCGATTTTCGAAGGTCGCCCGAACTGGGGAGGTGGTCTCTGTTACGGGACACGGCACTTCGTCATCCTAATGCCGGTTTCAGTGCTCATCATGGCCCCCTTCGTCGAAACCGTCACTCAACAAAAGAGACTGGCGTGGCGAACATGCGTGGTGGGCATAATGGCGGTTGGGCTCATACTGCAGGCGCCAGGCGTCAGCGTCAAGAGTGAGCAGGCGGAGATGCTCGCGAAAGTGACCGGAGAAACGATCCTCGAGACGCAAGCAAAGCTGCTCTGGCTGAAGGCTATTCGGGGACCAGCACATCCCGAGGCGTACTACCGGAGCGATCTCGTGACGCTCCAGCCCGGCGAGGAAGACACGGCTGTGGACTTCAGAGATCGCCGCACTTTCTACTGGTTGCATCATTGGTGGTCGATCGCACTGGCGAACCGCCTTCAGGGACAACCCCTGTTCGGTTCTCACTCCTGACCTCCGAGGTCATGGAGTTGGCGTAGTGAGATGGTCAAGCTCGATCCACGCTGGCACCGGAGTGGTTTGCGCCCAGATGCGATCTTTGACCGTCTCAGCGCCGATGTGCGAATAACCGACCGGCCCCCGCGGGACTCGTGAATCCGGATGCAACCGCCTTGAAGGATCATGATGTGATGCTGGCTCCTCGACGTGTCAACGCCGATGCGGTGCGAAACCGGGTCATCCGGGGACTGTCAGCAGATGCCGTGTGCCACGGAGGGCGGTCGCGGTAGGGGCAACCGGTACGCTGCGTGGGTCCGTCTCTCGGCCGCGGCGATGCGGAGGGGGTGCGGGAGGCGCTGGCTTCCTTGCGTTAGGCGCGTCGTCGGAGTCATGAACCCATTGTCGAAGGCAGTCGTATATAGGTTGTTACACCCCGGCGGGCGGCGATGCCGACCGCAACCCCAACTCAGGAGATACCCGTGAGCACCATCAAGCAGGCGGCATCCATGATGTCGCTCAAGGCCGTCGAGAACCTCCGCATCAACTTCGAAGCCATGCCCGCCGACAGGCAGGACTGGAAGCCGCTCGATCTCGGCAGGTCCGCACTCGATCAGGTTCAGGAATGCGCGGTCATCAACGGCTTCTTCGCCAGCATTCTGCGCGATCGGGAAGCGCCCGCCATGGACTGGGGAGCCTACAAGGCTGCCTGCGCAGCTCTCGACACCCCCGACAAGGCCGTCAACGCCCTCACAGAGAGCGGATCTGTTCTCGCTGCTGCCATCGAGGCCTTCCCCGAGGACAAGCTGGCCGAAACGGTCACCATGCCGTTCGCCGAGGGCATGGTCATGACCTTCGCGCAGGTCATGTTCGCCGCCTACTGGAACATGACGTACCACACGGGCCAGATCGCCTATATCCAGACGCTCTACGGCGACAACGAGATGCACGGCAAGCCGTAATCGCCCCACGGCGCGGGATGGGGATGACGCCCGTCCAACTTCCGTGGCGTTACAGAGCCGGTCATGGACCCGCCGTACCCCGCAAATCCACATTTCAAGTGTGGATTTGCAGGGTATAACGCACCGTGCCAGCGTATATCGAACGCACAATCGAGCCCGTTCTGCGCACGATGGCGGCGGAGTTTCCCGTCATCATCCTGACGGGTCCTCGTCAGGCGGGCAAGACGACCGTGCTCCAGCACGTGTTTGCCGAGCGCATCCGGTATGTTGCGCTCGATGCGCCCGACGTTCGCGCCGCGGCTCTGGCCGATCCTCGCTCATTCCTCGCCCTCAACCCGCCGCCGGTCATACTCGATGAGGTGCAGCAGACGCCTGAACTGCTGCCTTACATTCGGGCCATGGTTGACGCCAGGCGCGACCGGCCCGGTCAGTTCATTTTGAGCGGATCGCAGAACCTGCTGCTCATGCGATCGGCGTCGGAAACGTTGGCGGGAAGGGCAGGCATCCTGCGACTGCTGCCGTTGTCACTCCTCGAGGCGGCGGGCCATCCCGCCGCGCCCGTGCCGTGGGAGCGCGAAACGCCGCCGACGTCGCCTGTGCCTGCGTTCGAAGCGCTCTGGTCAGCGGTCGTTCGCGGCCTTTATCCCGAGATAGCGGCGAACCCTGAGCGTGACGCCGAGCGGTGGCACGCATCGTATGTGCAAACCTACCTTGAGCGCGACGTGCGCGCGTTGCGCCAGATTGCCGACCTGTCGTTGTTTCAGTCGTTCATGCGTGTCCTTGCGGCCAGGACAGGCCAGTTCCTGAATGTCAGCGAGGTTGCGCGCGACATTGGCGCTCCGGCAGCCACCTGCCGCACATGGTTGGCGGTACTTGAGGCAACCCATCAGGTCGTCCTCCTGAGGCCCTACTTCCGCAACGTCGGCAAACGGCTCATCAAGAGCCCGAAGCTGTTCTTCCTCGACACCGGAACGGTCTGCTACCTGACCGGCATCATGACCGCAGAGCAAGCCATGCGCGGTCCTATGGCCGGTGCGCTCTTCGAGACGCTTGTGGTGGCCGAGGCGATCAAGGCGTCGCTCAATGCGGGGAGAGAACCGCGGGCTTACCACTGGCGGACCGCCGACGGCGCCGAAGTGGACCTCGTACTCGACAAGGGCGGTCGCCTGATACCGATCGAGGCAAAAGCGTCCGCAACACCCCGCCCAGCCATGGCCGGCGGCATCCGAAAGTTCCGGGCCATGTACGGTGACGCTGCGGCGCCCGGCTTCGTCGTCCACCCTGGGGACATCACGCTGCCCCTCGGAGACGGAACGCTGGCTGTCCCTATTGGCTGCTGAACCCCGGTCGTTCAGAGCACCGTCCCGAGCAGCCTTCGGCGCCGGCCTACCCGAGTCACAACGGACCGTGACACGTCCTGCAACAATACATGAATATGCTATACTGCCTTTATGCGAACGACATTGGACTTACCGGACGCGTTGCTGAGGAGCGCCAAGATCGAGGCGGTGCGCCGGGGCACATCTCTGCGTGAACTAGTGGCGCGAGCTGTCGAGAGGGAGCTGACAGATCCGTCGACGCCCAGCCCGACAGCGCGGCGTGCGCACTTTCCCGTCTTCACGGCAACCTCACGAGACGGTCATCCGGTAACCTCGGATGACGTGCGGCGCGATGAGCTTGATGAGGACCTTCGCCTGGCGGGTGATGCACTGTGACCCGCTATATCGTGGACGTGAACCTGCTCTTCGCACTGCTCTATGACCGTCATGAACACTCCGAGCAGGGGCAGCGATGGCTTGCCCGTATCACCGCACCCGGGTCTGTGGGGATATGCCGGGTAGTTGAGATGGGCGTGCTCCGACTGCTGACGCGGGCGGCCGTTATGGGCGCCAATGTCATCTCGCCTGCGGCATTCTGGCGGGGATGGGAAGTTGCCCTCCCAGACGACCGCCTGATCCGGCTTGCAGAACCTCCCAGACTGGAGGCCTGCTGGCGCGCTCTCTGCGAAGCGCTGACGCCCGGCTCTGTAGCCGATACGGTCGTCTACATTGCGGCATTCGCGCTCGCAGGCGACTTGACAGTCGCCACATTCGACAGAGGCTTCGCTCGGTTCCCGCACGTCGAGACCGAGATCATTCCCGCAGACTGACGCCGTCCTCGGTTTGACCTCGCCTGTCGGTTCGCCGTATACTTCGGCCAACGCACGATGTGTGCAGGCTGAACGCCTGCGCTGCGATTCGCCCTGACAGGAGTGGGAAATGCCCGGAACATCGCCTCGCACGCCGCGCCGCAAGCAGCGATCATCGAAGCCGGCCCCTGCGTTCGACAAGGCCCCGGTGGTGACCGAGCATGAGATAACGCTTGATGGCGCCCCGCTCAAGTACAAGGCGCATGCCGGCATGCTGCCCATCCGCAACGACGACGGCGAGGCCGAGGCAGGCATCTTCTACATGGCGTACACGCGCGACGGCGTTGAGGACACGACGAAGCGCCCCATCATGTTCTCGTTCAACGGGGGACCCGGCTCGGCGTCGGTCTGGCTCCATCTGGGCGCAATAGGCCCGAAGCGGGTCGAGACGATGGACGACGGCATGCCGCCTCCGCCCTACAGGGTGATCCCCAATGAGCACACGTGGCTCGACGAGACCGACCTCGTTTTCATTGACCCGGTCGGCACCGGCTACAGCAAGCCCAAGAGCGCCGAGGTGGGCAAGAAGTTCTGGGGCATGAAGGGCGATATCGAGTCGGTGGGCGAGTTCATCCGCCTCTTCTTGACCCGATTCCAGCGCTGGTCGTCGCCCATCTACATCGTCGGCGAGAGCTACGGAACCACGCGGGCCGCAGGACTCGCAGGGCACCTCATTGACCGGGGCATCGCGCTCAACGGCATCGTGCTCGTCTCTTCGATCCTGAACTTCCAGACCGCCCGCTTCGCCAAGGGCAACGATCTGCCCTACGTGCTCTTCTTGCCGACATACGCCGCAACGGCGTGGTACCACGGTCGCCTTGCTCCGGAGCTTCAGGCCGATCTTCAGGCAACCCTCCGCGAGGTCGAGGAATGGGCCGCCGGGCCCTACTCGGCGGCGCTGGCCAAGGGCGACGCGCTGACCGCCGAAGAGCGCGCAGAGGTCATCCGGCGTCTGTCGCGCTACACGGGCCTTTCGGAAGACTACATTGACGAGACCGAGCTGCGCATCCAGATCCATCGTTTCTGCAAGGAGCTGCTCCGGCGCGAAAAGAGGACCGTGGGTCGCCTCGACAGCCGGTTCAAGGGCATTGATGCCATCGCCGTGACCGAGTCGCCCGATTACGATCCGGCCATAGCCGTCATCATGCCGCCGTACACGTCGGCCTTCAACGACTACATTCGGCGAGAGCTGAAGTACGAAACCGACGACGTCTATCAGATACTCGGCACGGGCATCAAGAGCCCCTGGGATTGGGGATCCGCCGGCAACGGATATCCCGATACGGCAGATGCGCTGCGGTCGGCGTTCTCGAAGAACCCCCACATGCGCGTGTTCGTCGCCAGCGGCTACTTCGACCTCGCCACTCCCTACTTCGCGACGCAGTACACCCTGAGCCACATGGGGCTCGACGCCGAACTGCGCGGCAACATCAGCGTCGGCTACTACGAGGCCGGACACATGATGTACGTGCATTCCGCCTCGCTCGCGCAACTCAAGGGGGATGTGCGGGAGTTCGTGCGGCAGTCGCTGCCGTAGGCGTGGTTGCCCTCCAGCACAGGCATCAGTCATATTCGGATATGATCGAATAGTCTGTATGGTATACTGGATACCATGGATACGGCGACCGGCGGTTACAATGGCATTCGTGACGCCCTTCGCCAGAGGCTTGCCGAGCCCCGGCCCGGACGCATCCACGTAGTCGTCGGGCCGAGGCAGGTCGGCAAGACGCACCTCCTGTTGGAGATTGCCAAGGGCATTGGCGACGGCGCCATCTACCTTCCGGCCGATGCTCCCGAGGCGGCGCTGGCCGGCTGGTGGGAGCTGCACTTCAGAGATGCGCTCCGTCGGGCGGAGAGCCGACCGATCACGTTGCTTGTGGACGAAGTGCAGTATCTACCGCGTTGGGATAGGCTGATCAAGGCCGCATACGACGAAGTGTGCCGACTCGGGGCGAACGTCCACATCGTACTGACCGGTTCGGCCGCGCTCGGCGTCGGCGCAGGCGTCAACGAGACCATGGCGGGCCGGTTCGAACTGCTCGAACTTCGACACTGGTCGCCGCGTGACATAGCCAGGGCATTCGGGCTCCGGAAGGCGGACGCCTGTGAGCAGTATGTGCGGCTCGGAAGCTTCCCCGGAGCCGAATCGCTCAAGCCGGATTCGCTGCGCTGGCGCGCGTATATGCGCGACGCGATTGTCTCGCCGGCGCTTGGCCGTGACCTGCTGCTTCTGGATCAGGTCCGGCGTCCGGCCCTGCTTCGGCAGTTATTCGCCGTGGCCTCGGGGCACCCGGCCCAGATTGTGTCGCTCAATAAGCTGGCAGGAGCCATTCAAGATGCAGGCGCCCTCGATACGATCGCGCACTACCTCGGGCTGCTGGAGCGCGCGTACCTCATGGCGCCGCTGAGCAAGTGGTCACGCGGCGAGCCGCGCCGCCGCAGCAGTCCTCCGAAGTTGATTCCCCTGAGCAATGCGTTTCTGGCTGCGACGCGTCAGTCGGCGCCGCCTCTGCCTGAGAGCGATCCTGCCGAGTGGGGCGCCTGGCTCGAGAACGCCTGCATTGCCTTCGCCCTGAACGCGGGTCACACAGTCCACTACTGGCGCGCCGAGCCATTGGAGGTGGATGCGGTCCTCGTGGGACCGTGGGGCAACTGGGCCATTGAGATCAAGACTGGGCGGTTTGCGTCCGGCGACCTGCGCGGCTTGCTTGAGTTCGTGCGGCGGTATCCGGAGTTCCGCCCGGCTGTCGTGTGCGATGAGGCAAGCGCGCCGATTGCGCGCGCCGTCGGCGTGCGGGCGCTGGAGTGGAGGGAGTATCTCTGGGATGGCCTCGCAGGGTCGGCGTGAACAGTCTGCGCCGCCCGCAGGCTTGTTCCCCCGTTCTCGTTGCCGAAATGTGGTAACGCGTGTCTCGCTGTATGCCGTAAGGAAGGACCGACACAATCCGGAACCGGCGAGGGTGCGTCACCGCGTCGGCGCCCTGGGCTCGCAACCGGAGACGAGTATCACGCGGGACGCTGGCGGCATGCGGCCCTGAAAGGTGAGCAATGAACCGATCCGAACAGCCGGACCTGCTTCAAGTCATGCCGGAACTCCCGCTGGACGATGTGCCCGCGGGGGTCCGTTACTACCGCGATGTCCTGGGATTCAGCGTCAACCACGCTCAGGACGACATCGCGGTGATGGACAGGGGGCGCGCCCGCATTCTGCTCGTCAAGCGTGATCGGCCCGAGCATGCCTTCGGCTCATGCTATGTCTACGTCCGCGACGCCGACAAGCTCCATGCCGAGCTAGTCGCGAAGGGTGCGCTCGTTCAGGCGGAACCCGTAAGCCGTCCGTGGGGACTGAGGGAGTTCCCGGTCCTCGATCCTGAGGGCAATCGGATCATGTTCGGTCAGCCGTTCGAATGATGGTCGAGGCCGGAACGATGAGCGTGGTGCGGTGACGCCGATGCGATGCGCACTGCGCTGCTGTGGACGATGGAGGGGAGCGCCGTAACGATGACTGATGCCGAACGCCTTGCCCGAGCCGAGGCCTATCGCGTCGCCATGTCGAGTCGGCGGAGCTGCCGCGCGTTTCTGAGCGATCCGGTTGACCGGCAGGTGATCGAGACCGCCATTCGCGCTGCCGCTTCGGCGCCAAGCGGCGCCAACAAACAGCCCTGGACGTTCGTGGCCGTGAGCGACCCGGACGTCAAGCGCCGATTGCGCGACCGTGCCGAGCTTGAGGAGCGACGGTTCTACTCGGACCTGGGCCCCCAGGATTGGATCGGCGATCTCGAGCCTCTGGGCACGACGTGGCGCAAGCCGTTCCTTGAAGACGCGCCGTGGCTCATCGTTGTCTTCTCGCATGCGTATGGCGTCGGCCAGCAAGGCGAACGTCTGCGGCACTACTATGTGCGGGAATCCGTGGGCATTGCGGTGGGGTTCCTCATCTCGGCCCTGCACCATGCGGGGCTCGGCACGCTGACATACACGCCGACGAAGATGGGCTTCCTGACGGAACTCCTCGGCAGACCCGAGAACGAGCGTCCATTCATGGCGGTGGCGACCGGCCTGCGCGACCCCGCCTACGAACCGCCGACCATCGAGCGCAAGCCGCTAGATGAGGTGATGATCATCGTTTGATGTCGCGCGCGCATCCACGATCCAATGCGAACAAGGAGACTCCCATGAGCGACTCGCCGGTTCCCTCACGCAGGTCCTGGGCCGAACCCTGGAAGGTGAAGGTAGTCGAGCCGGTAAGGCTGACCACAGCCGAGCAACGTGAGGCCGCCATCCGCGAAGCCGGGTGGAACACGTTCCTGCTGCGCTCGGACGATGTCTACATTGACCTGCTGACCGACAGCGGCACAAGCGCCATGAGTGACAACCAGTGGGCCGGCATGATGCTGGGCGACGAGGCCTACGCCGGCAGTCGCAACTTCTACAACCTCGTCGAGGCTGTGCAGGAGCACTACGGCTATCGCTATCTCGTGCCCACGCATCAGGGACGCGGCGCCGAGCATCTCCTTTCGCGCTGCCTGATCAAGCCGGGCGATGTCGTGCCGGGCAACATGTACTTCACCACGACGCGCATGCATCAGGAGCTGGCCGGCGGCCGCTTCGTGGATGTGATCATCCCCGAAGCCCATGACCCGGCCAACGAGCATCCCTTCAAGGGCAACGTGGACCTCGATGCGCTGGAGGCGGTCATTCGGGAGCATGGCAGGGAGCGGATCCCCTACGTGTGCCTCCATGCCACGGTCAACATGGCCGGCGGCCAGCCCGTGTCGCTCGCCAACGCCAGGGCGGTGCGCGAACTGACGGCCCGGCACGGCCTTCCGGTCTACATGGACGCGACGCGCGCCGTCGAGAACGCCTACTTCATCCAGCAGCGCGAGCCGGGCCAATCCGGTCGAACCGTCAAGGCAATTCTCCGGGAGTTCTGCTCGTTAACCGACGGCTGCACCATGAGCGGCAAGAAGGACCCGTTGGTGAACATCGGAGGATGGCTGGCGACGAACGATGCCGCGCTGTATGAGGAGGCATCGAACCTGGTCGTCGTCTTCGAGGGGCTGCATACCTACGGCGGCATGGCGGGACGCGACATGGAGGCCATGGCCAGGGGCATCGCCGAATCGATGCAGGACGACCACATCCGTGCGCGGATCGGTCAGGTCGAGTATCTGGGCAACAAGCTCATCGGATGGGGCATCCCGATCGTCAAGCCCATCGGAGGGCATGCGGTCTATCTCGATGCTCGCGCCATTTACGATCACCTGACCCAGGACCGGTTCCCGGCGCAGATGCTTGCCGCACAGCTATACCTGGATGCAGGAGTGCGCGCCATGGAGCGGGGCATCGTTTCGGCAGGGCGCGATCCTGCCACCGGCGACCATCGCTATCCCAGGCTGGAGTTGGTGCGGCTTACCATCCCGAGGAGGGTCTACACCCAGGCGCACATGGATGTCGTCGCCGAATCCGTCGCCGCGGTCTACGCAGAGCGCAAGAGCGCCCCCGGCCTGCGCATGGTCCATGAGCCCAGGTACCTGCGGTTCTTCCAGGCGAGATTCGAGCCGGAGGGTTAGTCGGACCTGTCGGACGTGTCGGACCTGTCTGACCTGTCTGACCGATCCGACTGGTCCGATCTGGCCCGGCTCCGCTCTCTGTAAAGCCGCTCGGTGAAGCCGCCTTCATCGAGGAACGACCGCTCCAGCGCCTGGAGCTGCCTTCCGAGGAGAAAGCTCGCCTGATTGATCAGGCAGATCATCGTGTTGGCCGCTACTTCGGCGGAGGCTGTTCTGATGCCGTAGGGGTCCGACTCGTCTGACCCGTCCGACCTGTCCGACCTGTTCGACCTGTTCGACCTGTCCGCCCTGAACTTCCCTCTCACCGCCAGCGCCTCGGGGGAGTCCTTCCCCCATTGGCGCAATCTGTGCCGCCGGAGATAGTCCTCATAGTCGAGGAGGAGCTCTTCGAGGCTTGCCCGGGCCACTCCCGTCAGCTTCAGCTCGGTCTTACGCGAGGTTGCCGACGCCATGCTCCCCTCGGCGATGTTCTGCACGCCGCTCCGGGCCGCCTGAACCATCTGGTCGCGCGTCCGAGAGGACGCCGCAATCAACCGTTCGCAGAACACCACCGTACCGTCATACACCGCCTGGGCTGCCTGAAACGACCGTAGCTTCCGATATCCGCCATGTGCCGGGAACAGACGCCGCCTACAGTCTGACCCGTCCGACCTGTCTGACCTGTCGGACCTGTCCGATCTTCGCTCTCCAGTCATGTCGTTCTCCTTCTCCTCCTCACCGCCTCCAGAAGAGCAGCTTCCTCCGGGCGCGTTCGGGTTCGCGCGCGGGCTCTCGCGCGGCCTGCGCATCCCTCGACCGATCCACGGCCGATCCGTCTGCGGCGGAGGCATCGCGCGACCGATCGGGCTCGCCGCCCGAGGCGACGGGGAGCTTGCTCTGTTGCTCCATCCACGCGAGGACTTCTTCCGCCCGCCGAGCCTCCTCGGTTCCAGGGTTGCGGCGAACCGTCTGCGCGAGTATTGCCTTGAGTTCTCCGGTCCCGCCGTCGTTCCGACGCGCCGTCAGAGCCTGCAGCGCCCGAAGCCGATCCGAGACACGCAGGCCTGATGCGCGCAGGGCATGGCCGATGGCGTCAGGCAACGCGCCGAGGCCCTTGACCGCTTCGAGCCGCACCGTAACTTCCGCATCTTCCAGCGCCTTGACGAGCCCGTGCAGCCCTGTGGCGTCAGGCAACGCGCCGAGGCCCTTGACCGCTTCGAGCCGCACCAGCGGTTCGGCGTCTTCGAGCGCCCTGACAAGCCCAGCAAGCCCTACGCCGTCTGGCAGGACCCGCAGTGCGCCTACCACGCCCATGCGCATCGAGTAGGAGCCACTATTCAGGTGCTCCTCGATCTCGGCGATGAGGCCCGGACGGGCATCAAGCGTGGAGCGGCTAGTCGCCATGGTCGTCGCCCCTCGTGAACACGGCGCGCTCGAGGAGGGCCGTCCGGAGACCCCATGTGTCGCCGTGCTTCAGATGCCCGATCCAGCTCATGACCGACTGGTGCACCTGCGCGCCCGAGACGGCTCCCGTGCGGAAGCCGGCCACCAGTTCTCGAAGCCTTCGCTGGAACCGCACGCCGGTCTTTCGTCGGAGCCTGCGATGGTCGGGGAACACGCGCCAACCCAGGAACTCAACACCACACCGGGTTGGAGCGACGCGGCATTTGCGCGGGTGCAGTTCGAGTCGAATGGCCGACATCCGGCTGCGGCACGCTTCGAGCGCCCGTTGCAGCCACGCCCGGTCGTCGGCGAAGATCAGGAAATCGTCCACAAACCGGAGGTACGCCGGCGCGCCGAGCGTCTCCTGCACCCAGTGATCGAACGCGCTGAGATACAGGTTGCCAAAGAGCTGGCTTGTCAGGTTGCCGATGGGTATTCCGCGCTGGCGCTCGAGCGGCGTGAACAGGTCGTCGCCCGCGAAGTAGGCCGGGTCGTCGTCGGTGGGCTGGGCGTCGGCAACGATTCGCGCAATCAGATCCAACGTCCGGCCG
>JBBIQU010000091.1:15326-16814 GCA_037442185.1 Chthonomonadales bacterium
CTTGATGCGACGGCGGATGGTGTCCATCAGGATATCCCGATCCATGCTCGGGAAGTACCGCACGACATCGCACTTCAGGACGTAGCGGTAACGCCTGCAGAACTGCGTGCACCGATCGAGGGCGCGGTGCGTTCCGTAACCTTCGCGGTTGGCCCAGCAGTCGTGGATCAGACCGCGTTCCAGCGCGGGACCGATGTGACGGCACAGGGCATGATGCACCACGCGGTCTCGGTAAGGGGCGGCGCTGATCGTCCGGGGCTTCGGGTCACGGATCCGGAAGATGCGATGGGCCGACGGCCTGTACGTTCCCGAGCGTAGTTCGTCGCGGAGCTCCAGCAGATTTGCCTCGAGGTCGGCGTGGAATGCCGCTACGTCCGGACGGTTCCGCTTGCCGCGCCGGGCGCGTCCCGCCGCCCAGAGCAGGTTCTCGAAGGAGGCGATTCGATCGTAGAGATCGCCGATCCGTTTCATGCCTCAACTACCGCGCACGGCGATGGCTGGTTTCGCGGCCCGGGCGGCGCAGGGAGCCGTTCGCCTCGCGCTACCAGGCTCCCTGCGTCTCTTCGATATTTGGTCCGCGCCGTATAGAGGCGCCGACCAGGGCGTCGGCCTGGACTCTCTCTCGCACTCTTCCGGCCTCCTTGGAGTCCGGAACTCGGGCTGAGAGAGCGCTGGCGCACCGGAAACCGTGGTTGTCGTTGCGGTTGTCCGGGTTGTTGTTGTTGCGGTTGGCGCACCGGAAGTTGTCGGTGTTGTCGTTGTTCCACGACCCGCCGCGCAGGCAACGGGCTGCCATATCGGCCCCGCCCCGCCCCGCGCCGATCTTCCGACGCCGGGCGTCCCATTGTATCAGGTGTCCGACGACTTGCGCCAGCCTCCCACCATCTTGCCGATCTCGTTGATACGCTCCGCAAGAAACTCGTACTGGCGGACGCTGATCAGACGCAGGTCGCTCGAAAGGCGGATCTGAAAGCGAAGCCGCTCCAGATGCAGATTGGCGCGCCGAAGCAGCGCGGAACGATCCGACGTATAGCGCGCCTCGATCAGCGCGTCGAGGACATCGTAGGCCGTGTTGAGCGCGCGGTCGCCCAGCGCGAAGCGAAGCTCCCGTGGGAACTTGCGCACCCGCTCCGTTACCTCCAGAACCAGCTCATAGGTCCGGGTGATGACCACCAGCTCCGCCCCGTCGCCGCGGTGGCGGCGGACAGCCCTCCTGTCTGACCTGTCTGACCTGTCCGGCGGGTCCGACCCGTCTGTGCTCTCGCGATCGGTCATGGCGCTCTCCCAGAAAAAACGGGCGCTTCGCGCCCTTTGAAAAGGCAAAGGCAACGGCGCGCCGGGCTGCGCCCGGCGGCAAGCGGTAAAGCCGCCAAACCGCAAGCCGCTACAAGACAGTCCTGGCGCACCGGAAACCGCGCGTGCCGCCGCGGCAGTCCGGGCGGCCGTCGCGGCGGTAATGTTCGACCTCGCCATGCCAATCACCGTGTT
>JBBIQU010000092.1:0-5179 GCA_037442185.1 Chthonomonadales bacterium
CGCGCCGCCCTACCCCATCTGGAGCGCGCCAAGCGCATCGAGCCGTCGGATTTCGCCGTCAACTACAACCTCGGTCTTGCTCTGTGGCGCACGGGCGCGCGCGCGCGCGCAATCCCGGCCTTCGAAGCCGCGCTCGAGCGCAATCCCGACAGCCTCGATGCCCTGCAGGCTCTGGCGCAGCTCTTAGCGGCAGCAGGTCGCACCGACCAGGCCATAGGGGCCTACGGTCGGCTTGCGCGCATGCGCCCGGATGACGCAGGCATACGCATCAGTCTCGGCAACCTCTATGCGCGCAAGGGCAGCCTTGCCGAGGCGGCATCGAGCTGGGAAGATGCCATGACCCGGGCGCCGGACCGGATGGACGTACGGCTGCGCCTCGCCGCCCACTACCTCGCCGGCGCCGACCCTGACAGCGCAGAGCGGCACTACCGGCGCATCCTCGCAAAGCAGCCCAACAATGCCTTGGCGCTCAACGGGATGGGCCTCGTGCTGGACGCCCGGGCCAAGCCGTCGGAGGCCGAACAGTGGTTTCGAAAGGCCATCGCCGCCGATCCCAAGAACGCGGACGCCTACAACAACCTCGGCGTCACGCTGGAGAAGCTGGACAAGACGGCCGAAGCCAAGAAGGCTTACGCGAAGGCGCTTGCCATCAATCCGAAGCACCCGGACGCCGCTCGCAACCTCGCTCGATTCGGCAAGTAGCCGCCTGCAAGGGCACACTCGGGTCGCATCGCCGGGCGCGGTCGTGCGGCTCAGTACGTCGCCACTACCTCGGCCTGTCCTCGCAGACCTGTGAGCGTGATGGTCTCCTTGACGCTGTCGAACTTGCGCCAGGGCTTGCCGTTGACCGTAACGGCGCGCATGGGCGCTCCGTCCGGATGGCGCAGGCGGAGGATGACCTTTGCGGGCGGATTGCGATCGGGAAGGTCGAGCTTCGCGGTGATCGTGCCGGCATGGGCCTGTGACTCAATCGTGTAGCCGAGCGGCCCGAAGAGCGTCGGCGCGTCGCTTACCTCGATGGACTTGCCATGCTCGAGCCACGCTCGGGGCGTCGCTCGGGCGATCCACAGCGACGTGCCGTCCTCCATGACCAGCATGTTGCGGAAGTTCTCGACGAACCAGCCGGCCGTGCCGTTGTCGGGCGCGGCACACGGATCGAAGCCTCCAAGGTGGGCATGCTCCCAGAGCTTTCCGTCCGCTCCGACCATGGCGGCATACTGGTTGATCCAGAAGCGCAGGAAGCCGGGCACGTCATCCTGCATCAGGTAGACGTTGGCCGTGTGGGAGGCCTTCGGCAGGATGGAGTAGCTGTGCCAGAAGAAGGCGTCCTGCGCAGAGAGGCCCTTCGCGCTGCGGGCATCCTCCTGCGGCTTGACCCGCTCGGGCGACGTGCCCAGTTCCTCCATCATGTCGAGCGTGTCCACCATCCGCGGATCGTCGGGCGCGATGCCGGTGTACGGCTCGGCCAGCGGGAGCGCTCCCATCCACCAGTCGCACTCGGGGAACTGGGGCGCGCCGAGTTCGGGTCCGATGAGGCCGCGCGCATAGGCCATCCGCGGCAGGAAGCTGTGGTACGCGCCGTCTCGCCCGAGCCTGACCGGAGACAGCGCGAACTCGCGGTCCACGACGCGCTTGAGGTCCTTGCGGAACGCCTCGGCCTCGCGGCGGTACTTCGGGGCCGTTCCCGGTTCCCAGAGCGCGAGCGCATCCGCGAAGCGCTGGAGGCCCTGCAGGGCCAGCACGTTGTCCACGTAATACCAGTGCCAGTCGCATGACGGTATGGCGTAATCTCCGAGCATGCATGGCGGCATCAGGCCGGCAACGAGGAGCTTGCGGCGATTGGGCACGTCCTGCATGTACGTCGTGCGTTGGCGTATGATCCAATCGGCGGCGGCCTGAAGGCGGGCAAGGTTGCGCCTGAACCACTCGCCATCGTTCAGGATCAGGCACCGCTCGACCATCGAGAGCAGCAGCCTGCCCGTTGAGGCGTGGGTGCCATCGTGGCTATAGCCCATGTCGTGGCGCATCGAGGTTGCCCACTCGAGCGCGCCGTTGCCGTCGGAGTAGTCGCCGTCAGGCTTGGCGCCCGGGCTGTCGAGGAAGTGCTTGTAGACCGGTGCGGCCTTGTGATGCAAGCCGATGTATTCCATGGCGCGCGTGACGCGGGCCACCTCGAACGCCAGACCTCCCCACATGTGCGGGCCTGTGAGCTGGTCAACCGCCGCGCGCCAGGCCGACGTCCAACCCTCGTCTGACAGGCTAACGCGCATGGGCGGATCAGGTACCTTCGGGAATGGCTTCAGTTCGGTACCGGGCGGACATGTCCAAAGGCGAGCTTCGCGCATCAGCTCATCGAAGGACCCGGGTTCGCGATGCTCGCGCGTCATCTGCCGAACGCTCTTCATGCCCGACGCGTCAAGGTTTCGGATGAACTCCCTCGCGGTCGGGCCTCCCGGCTTGACCACATAAAGCCCATGCCGTCTAAGGAGCATGGGGCCCCGCTCAAGGTCCTTTACGCTGATCGTGACGCCATCGGAGCCGATCCACACCGTGACGCGACTGTCGAGTCCCGGCCTGGCGTTCGGAGCCCAGAGGAGCGGCGCGCTGATGCCCCTTCGCCGGGAAGAGGCGGGTTCGGACCGCCACCGAACTCGCCCAGTGACGGTTGTGCCTGTGTCGCCGGCTAGCGGCTCGATGCTGCCAAGCTGCGCCACCGAGGGCTCCAGCCTGCCCGAAACGCTCCGTCGGGCGACGTCGAAGCCCCATTCGATCTCGATCTCAGCCTGCTGCCACAAGCCGAGGTTGTCGCTGAACAGATGCACATCGGGAACAGGCGGATTGGACCCGGCTTCATCCGGCTCGCAGAAGACGGCGATCATCTCGGTCGCTGCGGGCACGCGCACGTTGTAGGCATGGTCCATCAACTCGCCGGGGGTGCTCCGATATGTCCACACTCGGCCATCCTCGGAAATGGCAGGCTTGCCCAGGACGCGGTCCACAGTAAAGCCGAACCACCCGTATGAGGTCGGATAGGACCGGACCCCGACACGCTCGGGCGGGGGGACCTTTGCGCCGCGCGGCCATCGGAGTTCGATCCGATAGTCCGTCAATCCGCCGGTCCAGAGAAGCCCGGTAAGGAGCCGTCCCTTCGGCTTCTGCGGCAGGCGCTTCAGCAGGTCAGGCATGTCGTAGTAGATGCTCTTGAGCTGGTCGGGCGGCAGCACATCGGCGGCGGTCCGGTAGATGCGATCGAGGCGTTCGAGCCGGCGCGGCATGAAGCACGCCTCGGGCTGCGGCTGGACCTTTCGGTCGGCGCGCCACACATACGCCCACGGCGCAAGGTCCGCCGCCTCCCCCGGGAGGGCGATGCCCGTGGGCAGGCGCGTGGGGCGTTCGGCGGCCCTCGCCGAGCATACGAGCGACGCGGCAATCACGACCAGTACGGGCAAGAGCGCCTCTCTCATGTCATCCCTCCCGGCGGGCCAACAGACAACAGCCCGCCATCAGGAACCAGCGTTCGTGATCGTATACCGTTGTACCTGCAGAGAGGAGGGGATGGAGGGAAGCTCGTGTGCGCGCGTTACCTGGTGGCTGCGCTATGGGGAACTGCGGCTCGGCCGACCTGTCGGCCTCTGACCGGGAGGCGGCAGGTACCGGTCAGCGAACGCGCGGGGGCTGAGGACCTGGATGCCGTCATAGACATGAACCGACAGAAGGTCCTTGTCGCCCGACACGATGACTGCCGCCCTCCCCGCTCGAGCGCATGCAAGGAACTTGTCATCGTCTCTGTCTCGCGACACGGATGGGATCGGTTGCTCCAACTGAACGAACGTGGCACGCGCTTCGACGAGCTGCCAGAATGGCTCCATCTCAACGCCGGGGTACCGTCGTTCCAGCTCCAGACCGGCTCTCCGGTACTCGTCAAGCACCTCCGCACAGACGACCAAGGCGAAGACGCCATCGCGCCAGGCGTCGAGGACTCGACCCGTAAGGCCGCCGACGAGAGCCGCTGACAGGATCACGTTCGTGTCGAGGACGACCCTCACCTGATAGCCCTGACGCTCTCGACGGCGTCGTCAATGTCCACGGTCCTGATGCCCGATCTTCTCGCCTGTCTGCGCAGTTTTCCGACGATTGCGTCGAACTCGGCAAGCGAGGGCGGCTCCAGCTTCTTCAGCACGATAATGTCGTTCTCAGCGATGACAACGAAGTCCGCGCCCTTCTTGAGCCCGAGTTTCTCGCGAATGGACCGAGGAATGACGATCTGGCCCTTCTCCGATAGGCGCGCGGTGCCGGTGGTTTCCATGTTGGGACCTCCAAGTTGTCTTACTTGTAAGATCATACCACGGGTTGATGCTCGCACCGCCCACCGGCTACGCCCCACCCCGTCAGAACTCGTCGGCCCCCGACCTGCGCGGTGCGTCCGTCCCGTCCGTGGCGGTCGCGGGCCACCGCAAAGCCAGAGCGTATTACATGCGATGGAATGTGGTACACTCGGTCCGGAGGTCCCGATGAACACCGTTCGACTGAGCCCTGAACTGGAGTCCCAGGTACGGCGTACGGCGCGTCGCCAAAACCTAACCGTGTCCGAGGTTCACCGACGCGCGCTTGCCGAGTACTGCGCCCGCGCGTTGAGCAGCGAACCGCCCGGACGCTTCGACGACATCATCGGAGTCTGCACAGGCGATCCCGATCTTGGCGCGAATGTCGGCGCGATCTTCGCGGCTGAGATCGGTCGGCGAGAGGCTCGCATCGAGGGCGACGATGACGCTCGTTGACGCAGGACCCCTGATCGCGTGCGTCAATCGTGGCGACCGCTATCACCGCTGGAGCGCCGACCAGATTCGCGGCGAGACGGATCCGTTGCTGACCACCGAGGCCGTGCTCACCGAGGCGATATTCGTTGCCGGGAGTCGGCTCGGATGGACCGCGCAGGAGGCGTTGTGGCGTGTTGTTGTCCGCGGTGACCTGATCGTGTGGCGCCCTGAACTGCGTGACCTATGCCGGATGTTCGAGCTGATGTCGCAGTATCGCGACCTACCCATGGACTTCACCGACGCGACGCTGGTGGCGTGTGCCGAACGGCTGAATGTGAGCCGGGTGATTACCCTGGATCGGCGCGACTTCAGCGTCTACCGCTTGAGCGGCGCGCGCGCATTCGAACTGGCGGCTCCGTAAT
>JBBIQU010000092.1:5291-16485 GCA_037442185.1 Chthonomonadales bacterium
CGCCTCGATGCACCGGTTCAGGTCGTCGCCGGCGATGACGATGCCGTGGCGCGGGATGAGGGTGGACATGACGCGCTCGGGCAGGCCCGGCTCCTGCGGGCGGAGGGCATCAACGACCGCCTCGGCCAGCTCCGGCGTATGGCTGGCAAACTCCTCGCAGACGCCGACGGTACCCCACCGGTCCGTCTGCTCGCTGGTCGGCGGGATGGGGCGCGACAGATGCGCGAAGACCATGATGTTCTCGGCGTGGGCGTGGACCACCGACCGCACTCCCGGGAAATCCTGATAGATCCGCAGGTGCATGGCCCATTCGCGCGAGAACTCGCCCGAGCCGCCGAGCTTGTTGCCGTGCAGGTCGGCCACGACGAGCATGTCGGGCGTGATCCGCCACCAATGGCGCGATCCCGCGAAGGACGGCGTGCAGTAGATCAGATCGCCATCGCGCACGCTGAAGTTGCCTCCGGCGGCGTCGGTGAGGCGGCGCTCGTAGATGTGGAGCGCCGCCTCGCAAAGACGCTCCTGTGTAGACATCTTTGTTCGGCTCCTTTTCACGCTGTCATTCTGGCGCAGATGGCAGCCGGCCCACCGTCGCAGCCGGTGTCGGTCCTGTGTGTCTGCCGACAACCTGCGGCGCGTCCCACAATCAACAGCACGCACCCGACCCGGCCGCGACAAAGCTCGCGAACAAGCTCGCCGACGCCGCGCACGAACCTGCCATCTCCTCGGGATGGTACTGGACCCCGATCACGAAGCGTCGGCGAGGGTCTTCGACAGCCTCAACGATGCCGTCTTCGGCCCAGCCGACTGCGACAAGGCCATCGGCGACCGCGCGCACCGCCTGATGGTGGAACGAGTTGACCGGCAGTTCTCTCCGGCCGAACACCGCGGCCAAGCGGCATTCGGGCTCGAGCCGCAACGTGTGGGTGGCCTGATCGCCGGCAGCGTCCTGCCGATGCTTCACGTCGCTCGGGCTCTGAGACGGAAGGTCCTGCCAGAGCGTGCCTCCAAGCGCGACGTTGAGCGACTGTATGCCCCGGCAGATGCCCAGGATCGGTATGTCGCGGCCATGGGCTGCGCGAATCAGGGGGAGTTCGAAGCGGTCACGCGGCACGTCGAGTTCGACGGTCGGATGAATCTCGCCGTCGCCGTAGAGAACCGGCTCGACATCCCTGCCGCCGGAGAGCAGCAGGCCGTCAATGCAGGTGAGGATGGCATCCGGATCCGCATCGGGCAGATTGGGCAGAAGCAGCGGGATGCCGCCGGCATCCCAGATGGCGCGTGCGTACGCCTGCTTCAGCTGATCCGTCCACTTATCGGCGTTTGCCTCAGCAACGGTTGACGCCGTAATCCCGATCACGGGGCGAAATGCCAAGTTCGTGGTACCTCCTAGGGACATTTGGGTTCGGCCAATGATACCGCCCGAGGCGCAGCCTGCGGCCGTAACGACCCACGTGCGCGGCCCGCAAACATGCGGCCGTAACGGCCCCATTGACGGGCACGCGTCGCCTTCGGCCGTAACGGCAACGGCCCATCGGCCATAGGACGCGCAGCGTGTAGCCGTCGCTCCTCGCGACGCGGTACGTCGGCAATAACCGCAACGTCGGCGCGGGAAGAACCCGCGGCTACACGGCCTGCGGCCGTAACGGCCCACGTGCGCGGCCCGCAAACATGCGGCCGTAACGGCCCACGTGCGCGGCACGCAAACATGCGGCCGTAACGGCAACGGCTCGTGTGGCCGCCGCGGCGCTCAGATTAACTTCGTCTTGCCGGGCACCGCGATCGGGGGAATGGGCAGGCTGCCGTCCCACTTGAGGTCTTTCGGGAACAGGTCCTCCTGCGATGCCATGACGTGCTCCCAGGTCACCTCGGCGCCGGTGTAGGCGGCCATGCGGCCCATGATGCCGGCGAGCGTGCTGATGCCCATGCGTCGGCTGTCGTTGATGGGCTTTCCGCTTCGGATCGAGGCGAACAGCTCGTTGTGCTCGATCTGATACATGTCGCCGCCCTTGCCCTCATAGGTCCAGGGGTTGGCTCCGGTGATCGTGGGGCGGCCCTTGATGACGCCCAGCCCCTTCTCGCCCGCGATGTAATCGGCGTTCTCGTTGAAGGGACATCCGGGAATCTGGCGCTGCGCCATGGTCGCGCGCATGCCGTTGGGCCACTCGTAGAACACGTCAATGTGGTCGAAGATGTTGCCCTCGTTGTTGGGATTCACTCGGCCGCCCGTGCCGGTGCATTTGACCGGCGGCTCATCCTTCATCGCCCAGAGGATCTTGTCAACGCTGTGGCATGCCTGCTCGACGAGGCCGTCGCCCGAGAGCCAGACGAAGTTGTACCAGTTGCCGATCTGCCACTCGACGTCGCTGATGCCGGCCGGCCGCTGCGACGCAGGCGGCATGGGCTTGACCGGTCCCGTGAGATACGTGGCATGCATGTGTCGAACCTCGCCGATGGCGCCATCGTGGATGCGCTGGAAAAACTCGCGGCGCGCGGGCTCGTAGCGCCAGCAGAATCCGGCAACGAATGCGAGCTTCTTGGCCTCGATGCCCTTGCAGGCCTCCATGGCCATGCGGACGTTCACGGCGTCGGTGCCCATTGGCTTCTCGGCAAAGATATGCTTGCCCGCTTCGACGGCCGCGGCGATCTCGCGCGGTCGAAAGCCGGGGGGCGACGCCAGCAGCACGACGTCCACGCCGCTGCCGATGACCGCCTTGTAGCAGTCCAGGCCCACGAACATGCTCTCCGGCTTCACCTGAACGCGGGCAGCGATTTCGGCGTCACCCTTGAGGGCGCCCAGGCTGCCGTCAATGCGTGCCTTGAACACGTCTCCCATGGCGGTCAGGACGACATCGGGATCGGCGTGAAGAGCCTGGACCGCCGCTCCGGTACCCCGTCCGCCGCAGCCGATCAGCCCCACCTTGAGGGTGTCGCGGCGCTTCAGTCCGAGCGCGCGTGCAGGAAGGAACATGGGCAAGCTCATGGCGCTTGTCAGCGCGGCCGCGCCCGACTTGCGAAGGAAGTCGCGCCTGGTCTGGTTGTTGTCCTCGTTGGCCATAGTGTCCTCTCATCGGTCGGCTTCACCGCCGACCACACGATGATTTTACGCGATTCCGCTGGAAATGCGGGAATCGCGCCCGGGCACAGCGGCGAGCCGACAGGCTCGAACAGTCACATGTCTGCCCAAGGCTCGCCCGTCGGTCCATCGCTCCGGGGAACCGAAGTTGCGCCGCCTGCGTTACCTGTGATAGAATATGGTCGTTGCGGAGAGATGGCTGAGTGGTCGAAAGCGGCCGCCTGCTAAGCGGTTGTGGGGGTGTTAAGCTCCCACCCCGGGTTCGAATCCCGGTCTCTCCGCCATTCTCCGGCGCGGGAATGCGGCGCATGCCTTGCCGACACCTGCGCCGAACGCTTTCCGGGTCATCCGATATGGACGTGCCCCATATATACCGCGCCGCCAAGCGCATCAACCGGATTGGGCTCATCGCCTCGGCGCTTGTCCTTTGCGGTCAGATCCAGAGCCTCGCTCTGTCCACCGACGACTACCTCGCCCTGCGTCGGAAGCTCGGGTACGATCGGAGCCTGACGTATTCTGCCGTCGCCCAGGACTGGACAGCCTACATCGGGCGCACGTTCGAGATCTCCGGCACCGTCAACGGCCACATGCGCAGCGATGCGGGCGTCACCTTCATGGTCAGCCTGAGCGACGGCGCAGCGATCACCCTTACCGCTCCGGCGCGCGACATGAACCACATCGTTCGGGCGACGGCCGCGTCGCTGCGCGTTCTCGTCCGCGTTCGTGAAGGCGTGTTGGGCAACATCGTGCCGCTGGAGACGCTTGCCGTTGCCGACGACGGAGAGGTGCGTTACCGCGAGCGAGTGGCCCAGGAGCAGGCCGCCCGGGCGCAGGCTCGGCGCGAGGCTTCGCGCAAGCAATCGTCGGCGACCTATTCGGTGTCGGGCTCCGGCGTGAAGGTCCGGCCCATGGCAGGCAGCGGCGCAAATCTCAGCGAAATGGCGCGCAAGTACCTCAGCCCGGAGGCTCAGGCCATCTATAGCGCCTACGCTCGCTTCATCGCAGGATGGAACAAGCGTCTTCAGCCCGATCAGGTTGACGCCATCACGGTAAGCATCCTCTACTTCGCGGAACGTCACAAGGTGGACCCTCGCCTGATCGTTGCCATGATCATCGCCGAATCCGACTTCCGCCCCGAGACGACCTCGCACAAGGGAGCGATGGGGCTGGGTCAGGTCATGCCCGACGAGGCGCGCGCGTTCAAGCTCACCAATCCCTACGATCCCATCCAGAACGTGCGCGTGTCGGTCAACATGCTCAGGATGAAGCTGGACATGTTCCGCGACACGCCGGGACCGCCGGGTCAGCTCTCCATGCGACAGATCGCGCTGGCCATGGCGGCGTACAACGCGGGAGCCGGTGCCGTCAAGAAGTACGGCGGCATTCCGCCATACCGCGAGACGCAACGCTACGTACAGCGCGTCTTGAACATGTATCGCCGTCTGTGCAGCGGGTGAACGAAGCCTGGTAGGCGCCCGCCCCCTGGGACCCGCAGGACCGGTGCAACGCATGGGCGGACCGCGTTGCGGGCCAATCAGGCCCGCAAACCGCAGACCTGTCGCATCTCCATCGCAGCGTAGCTGAACGCCTCCCAGGGTACATCGGGCGGGATGAGGTGATCAAAGCCGGGAATGTAGCGGCCCGACCGAACCATCCTCCGGGCAATCGCTATCTGCTTGTCAATCTCCGTGTGACCGCTCGCGAGAGCGCGCTTGTCGAGACCGCCCACGATGCCGAGCTCGGGATAGCGCCGCCGGTACTGCTCGATCTCGTTTCCTGCCTGCACCTCGAACGGGAACATCATGTTGATGCCGTGTTCCATGAAGATCGGCACAAGCAGCTCGCAGTCGCCGTCGGTATCCACCGAGACGATCCTGACGCTGCGCTCGCGCGCGAACGCCACGATCCGATCGTAGCAGGGCGTCATGAAACGCCGGACCATGCGGGGCGAGATCAGCGGCCCATCTCGGCCCGACATATCCTCCCAGATGTGGATGTGGTCAATCCGGGTATGTTCAGCCACCCTACCCCACAGGCTGATCCACAGGTCCGTCATGTGGGACATCATGTCCGTCACCAGATCGGGCTCGTCGTGCATGGCGTAGAGCAGCCCCTCTACTCCCATGAGGTCCCGCGCAGTGCCGAACACGCCGTACGGGAACCAGCCCACCTGCACCGCCTCTCCGGTCTCCTCAAGGCGCCTGCCGAACGCCGGCCAATCCTGCCAGATTCTCCCCGGCGTATCCGGGTTGAGCCGCTCCTCCTTGAGCGATTGCCAGTCGTCCCATCCCGCGACCGGATGCCGCAAGAACTCCGGTATGGAGTGGCCGTCGCGCCGATTCCTCATGACGATCCCACGCTCGTCGCGATGGACAACGAACCTGTCGTCCTGATCGAGCACTTCAGGAGTGAACGCAGGGAACAGCCCCGCATGGAACGCCGGAGTGGCGAAGCTCGGCTCGAAACCGAGCTCGCGTGCCGGATCGAGGTCGCCACGGCCGGTCTCGGCGCGCCATCGCTCGAGCGTTTCGCCCCAGGGCGCCCAACCGATCCCGACGCCATAGGGCACATGGTCAACGGTCTGCCCCCGCAGACATCGGACAACGCGCTCACCGGGCTTCATGCCCTGGCTCACTTTCCGGTGACCAGGCGGATGTAATCGCGAGCCACCTCGAGGTCCTCCATGGCCTCGGCTGCCTCGCACATCGGCGGCGCCTCGCCCTTGACCGCTCTGACGAAGTTGATGGCCTGCTGCCGCATGGCATGCACCCACGGAAGCGTCGGCACGACCGTCTCGGGCGTCTTGCCGCCGCCGGGATCGCGCAGGACCTCGACACCGCCAGGCCTGTTGCTCGCGAGAGGCGCCGGCAGGGTCAGCTTGACGTAGCCGTGTTCGAACGCCACCAGGGCGGACTCCTGCCATTCAATCGTCGTCGTGTACGGCGACATCTCTATGGTTCCGCAGACGCCCGATGCGCTCGTGGCCGCCAGCAGCACGCCGGACGGATCGCCATAGGCGACGCGATAGGGCTCGCCGAGCAGATGACGCAGCAGGTTGACCTGATGGATGTAGTAGTTCACGAACGCCGTGTAGCGGTCGTAGGTCTCCTTGTCTATATCCGAAGGAGGCGCATCCCACTCAAGGGGAGGCATCGGCTCGTCGCTGCCGATCAGGTCCGTGAATCCGGCGGCAACCCAGTCCCCTGCGGGCATGAGGACGCGCACATAAGTCATGCGGCCCAGTTCGCCGGTCGCCTTCAGGCGCTCGATCTCGGCCTTGGCGTACATCGTGGCCGGATCGCTGCGCTTGTGATAGCCGACCATGTGCCACGTGCCGGAGGCTTCAAGAGCATCGAGGATGCGCTGCCCCGCCTCGATCGAACCTGCGAGAGGCTTCTCCGTGAAGACCGGCACGCCCGCCTTAAGCAGTTCAGGCACCAGCGTTCCGTGACGTGTGAACGGCTGTGAGGCGACGATCGCATCCAGCTTCTCCGATGCGAGCATCTCGTCGGCCTCGCGGTAAACCTTCGGAATCCCGTAGCGCGCGGCCACGCGCTTGCCTAGCTCGGGCCGCAGCTCCGCGATCGCGACAACCTCGCACTCGCCCAGCGACGCGTAGTTGCGCAAGTGCGCGCACTGCCCCATGCCCCCTACGCCAACGAACCCGATCTTGGGCCTGTCCATCCGAATCTCTCCTTTCAAGCTTCTACGCCTTCGCTTGATGCACTGGCCTTCATTTGGCGGTCAGGCGCAGGGAATCCTGCGCCCGACGGCCGAAACGCCGCCCACCCCCATTTAGTCCCATTAGTCCCATCCGTCCCATCCGCCCCATCTGCAGGACCCGGCTCCCCAACCGCCGAACATCCACCGAGAGCGGGCGCGCTTGCCGAACCCGCTCGGAGGAGGTAACCCATGGTCAGATTCTCAGGCTGCATGCCGGCGTGCGCGTGGCGCGCGGAATGCCTTTCTGTGATGAGACGTGCCGCATGCTTACTCGGCGTCTCGGCGTTGCTGGCGGCCGGCATCACGGCTTGCGGCAAGAAGGACGAGCCCAATGCCGCCAAGACCGCAGTGAAGGCGAAGTCGGTGATCGGCGTTTCACTTCTGACGCTCGCCAACCCGTTCTTCAAGGTCATGGGCGATGCAATGCAGGCCGAGGGCGCGGCGCGCGGATATGAGGTGGTGATCACGTCGGCCGAAATGGACCCGGCTCGCCAGAAGGACCAGGTGAAGGACTTCATCAGCAAGAAGGTCGCCGCCATCGTGCTCTGTCCGGCCGACTCGCGCTCCATCGCGACATCCATTCAGGAAGCCAACAAGGCAGGCATCCCGGTCTTCACGGCCGACATCGCATGCCTTGACAAGTCTGCCAAGGTGGTCTCGCACATCGCCACCGATAACTACGCCGGCGGCAAGCTGGCGGCAGAGGCGATGATCGAGGCCCTCGGCGGCAAGGGCAAGGTAGCCATCATTGACCATCCCGAGGTTGAGTCGGTGATCCTCCGGACCAACGGGTTCCGCGAGGTGATTGCCAAACAGCCCGGAATACAGGTCGTTGCACAGCTCCCCGGAGGAGGCATGCGCGACACCGCGTTCAAGACAGCCCAGGACATCCTCGAGAAGCACGCCGACCTCGACGGCATATTCGCCATTAACGACCCTTCCGCCCTTGGCGCCATCGCCGCCATCGAGAAGGCCGGCCGAATGGGCCGCATCAAGGTGGTGGGCTTCGACGGCCAACCGGAGGCCAAGCAGGCCATCAAAGACGGCAAGATGTATGCCGACTCGATCCAGTACCCCGACAGGATCGGCAAGCTCACGATCGAGTCCGTCGCGAAGTACTTCGCGGGTGAACAGGTCCCGCCCGAAACGCTGATCCCCACCGGCCTCTACAAGAAAGCCGACGCCGATGCTGAAGGATGAAGGCTGAAGGGCGAAGGGGGAAGGCTGAAGGATGAAGGGCGAAGGATGAACGCAAGTGGCGGCGGACGAGGCTGCGTCTATCGTGCCTGATCGAGGCTGATGCGTGGCTGCCTTCGGGCGAGACCGGGGGCTTCTGGGCCGGTCAGCGGGCTCCTGTGGGTTTCCGGTTCGACTACTGAGTGCGTAGCACACGCGCAAGGAACTCGCGTGTGCGGGCCTCTCGCGGCGACTCGAGGACCTGATCGGGCGGCCCTTCTTCCACGATGCGGCCATGATCCATGAACATCACCCGGTGCGCCACTTCGCGCGCGAAAGCCATCTCGTGCGTCACGACACACATGGTCATGCCGTCCCGAACCAGATCGCGCATGACGCTCAGGACCTCGCCGACCAGCTCGGGATCGAGGGCTGATGTCGGTTCGTCGAACAACATCAGCTCGGGCTCCATCGCGAGCGCTCGCGCAATGGCGACGCGTTGCTGCTGCCCGCCCGACAGCTTCTGAAGATACGTGTTTCCGCGCCCTTCGAGGCCAACCTTGACCAACAGCGCATTCGCCCGTTGCTCACATTCGGCTTGCGCCAGCCCGAGGACGTGTCGTGGGGCAAGGGCGACGTTCTCCTGAGCCGTGAGATGCGGAAAGAGATGGAAGTGCTGGAAAACCATGCCGACCCTGCGCCGCAGCAGGTTAACGTCGCGGTCGTGGCCGGTGGGGCTCTGCCCGCATACGATCACGGTGCCCGACGTGGGACGCTCAAGCCCGTTGATGCACCGCAACAGAGTGGATTTGCCGCAACCTGACGGGCCGATCAGCACCACGACTTCACCCGGTGAGATCTCAAGGCTCACATCGTCGAGAGCGGTCACGTGGTGGTACCGTTTGTGAAGATTGCGGATGGATACCACGGGGTCGTGGGCGGTCATGCGGTCGCTCCAGCGCGTCTTCGGCGCACGGGAAATCGCGGCACGGTCTGTACGAGCCTCATTTCGTCTGCCATCTGCGCTCAAGATGAGCAGCCAGGCGCGTCAGCGGCAGCGTCAGCGCAAGATAGAAGAGGCCAACGAGGGGCCAAACAACCATCGGTATGGCGAGAGCGCCGGTCAGTTGCTGGCCCTGCCGCGTCAACTCGACCATGGCAATGACGGACACGAGCGATGTGTCCTTAAGCAGGGCGATTGCTTCGTTTGTGAGGGGCGGCAGCACGCGGTGCAGCGCCTGCGGCAATATGACCAGCTTCATGGCAAGGCCGTAGCTCATGCCAAGAGATCGAGCCGCCTCCATCTGTCCGGTGTCGAGCGACTGGATACCTGCCCTGAATATCTCAGCGACGTATGCCGAGCTGTTCAGCGTGAACGCGAGGAGCGCGGCGGGCCACTGGCCAAGCTGGATGCCGGCCGACGGAAGCACGTAGTAGACGGCGAAGAGCTGGACGAGCAGCGGCGTTCCTCGGAGCACCTCGACATAGGCCGTCGCCGGTATGGCCACCCAGCGATGCCGGTTCAGGCGCATCAGGGCCATCAGGAGGCCGATCGGCAGCCCGAGGATCAAGGAGAGAAACGTCAGCTGGACCGTGACGAGCGCGGCCCGAACGAGCGCGGGAATGACGATGCGCAGTATCTCGCCGATCGGGCGTCTGCCGACGCCCTGCGAATCATCGCCGAACCACTTCGCCCGGAGCCTATCGAGGTCGCCGCGGTCCTGCAGCCGCCGCATGGCGGCATTGACCTCGGCGATCAGGGCCGAGCTGTCCTTCCTTGCGGCAATGCCGTAATGCTCCTCCGTGAACAGGCTGCCCGTCATGCGGAGGTCGTCGAAACTCCGTTTCAGCATGTATCGAAGCACCGGAGAGTCCGTCATCACCGCATCGAGGTTGCCGTTCTGGAGATCGAGGAGCGCCAGGTCAATGCTGTTGTACTCGCGAATGCGTATGCCGGGCCTCTTGCGCAGCGCCTCCTTCGCGGTTGTGTTGATCTGGATGCCGACGTCTTTGCCCACAAGGTCACCCAGCGTCTCCAACCTGCGCGCATCCTTGCGGCAAGCGAGCGCCTGGCCTGCGGTGTAGTACGGCTCCGAGAAGGACAACGCTCGGCGGCGTTCTTCGGTGATGGTCAGCGCCGACATGACGAGGTCGAACTTACCGGATTCAAGTGCGGCAAGGATGCCGTCGAATCCGCAGTTCACCCATTGCGGCTCGCGGCCCATCTCGCGGGCGATGGCCGTTCCGAGGTCTATGTCGAAGCCGCGGAATGCCGACCCCTCCATGAACTCGAGCGGAGGGTAGGTGGCATCGGTGCCGATGACCAGCGGCGCATCCGCCGGGCTTCGAACCGACGCAAGCAACACAAGCGCCAAGACGGGAAGGACGCGTCGGATCACTGGGGCCTCTTGTCCATCCCGTCTCGAGCCTATCCGCCCGTCACAGCTCGATGCGCGACTTGACCATGTCGCCGTCCACGCTCCGTGTCAGTTCAAAACCGAGCTTCTCGCAGACATGTTGCATGACGTAGTTCTCGGGCAGAATGTCGGCCAGAATGCGCTCGATCTTCTCGTCGCGGGCGACCTGAATGAGCCGGCTGAGCAGTTCGGTTCCGAGGCCACGTCCGTGCCACTGGTCGTTGACCAGCAGCGAGAACTCGGAGTCGCGCGTACCGTAGAGGCGCGTCAGTCGGGCCACCGCGAGGATCTCGCGCTTGTCGGTCTTCGGGTTCCGATATTCGGCCACGAGCGCGATTTCGCGATCATAGTCATTGAAGCAGATGCGGACCATACGGTCGTGGGCGGTGCGCTGGCTGAGCTTCATGGCATGGAAGAACCGCAGATAGACGCTCTGCTCGGAGAGGGTCTGATGGAAATCCACGACAAGTGGCTCGTCGTCCGGCCGGATGGGCCTGATGAGCACCTCGGTGCCTTCCCGCAGGGTCCACTTGCCCACGTACTGCGACGGATAGGGCCTGATGGCCAGCCTCGGCAGGTCTTCGGCGCGCTGGTCCGGCCCGAACAGGACGACGCGGGCATCGAGGGCGATCAGGCCCTCCGATGACGCGAGGAGGGGGTTGATGTCTATTTCCTTGACCCAGCGCTGCTCGACGACGAGGTAGCTGAAGCGCACCATGAGCTGCTCGAGAAACTCGATGTCCACGGGCTTGCGGCCTCGGACCCCACGGAGCGCATGCGCGATCTTGGTCTTCTCCATCATGCG
>JBBIQU010000093.1:0-16374 GCA_037442185.1 Chthonomonadales bacterium
CGTGCGCGCCGACATTGACCCAATGGCTCGCGACCGGGTTGTTCGGCCACAGGAGCCGGTCCACCACGAAGCTGAGGGACACCAGCGGCCGGTAATAGTGGCTCAAGAAGGAGCCCGTGAAGCATCCGCCGAATGTGCCGCCGCCGATGGCCGAGCCGTCCATCAGGACCCAATCGTCCCACACGTACCCGCCCCTGAACGCTCCCAGGTAGGCGGCGATCGAGACAGCCGACACCGCCGCCGCCGCGAGCGCAAGTCGGTGGGCGCTCGCCCGGACTTCGCGCCTCATGGCGCTATGCCCCTCGGCAAGGTTGTTGCCCCGAGCGCCGACCGCATGCCGGCGTCCCCGAAAGAATCGTTAGCATTTCTAAGTTTTTTGCCGCAGGCCCTTGACACGCCGGACTCCCCGAGGCATAATGTAAATGTTAGGACGGACTGGTACTATCCAAACATGAACAAAGAGCGATCAGCGACCAACCGGAACCGCATTCTGCAGACCGCCGGCGAGATGCTCTACCGGCAGGGCTACAACTCGACGAGCGTGGACGACATCGCCGCCGCCGCCGGGGTGAGCAAGAGCAACTTCTACTACCACTTCCCCAGCAAGGAAGATCTCGGGCTGGCCGTCCTTGCGGTTCGCCGTGAGCAGCTTGAGCGCCTTCTTCTTGATACCCTGCACGACGAAACGCTCGCGCCGATAGTCAGGCTGCGTCGCTTTGTCGGCGCCCTGCTTGACCGCCATGAGACACAGCTGGAGCGCCGTGGATGCCCGTTTGGCAACCTCGTTGCCGAGATGACCGAGCACAGCGAGCGCATGCGGTGCTTCTTGAGCGGGGTGTTTGGCGAGCTCACCGCCGACTTGTCCAGAGTGATCCGCGAGGCTCAGGCCAACAACGAAGTTCGGTCTGATGCGGATGCCGACGAACTGGCCGTCCTCCTTGTCCAGGCGATCCAGGGAATGCACCTGATCGTGAAATGCGACCGCGACAGCGATTCCGCGCGGACCTCGGGCAAGGTTCTCATAGACCTGATAGCGATGCCGATAGAGAAGAAACACTGAAACCTACACATTACTTAGCTAGTCTCTATTAGTAGTACTGGTCAGTAGTATGCTGACAGCGCCGAAGGGAGGGGAAAATGACAACCACGGGAACCAACTCGATCACATACACCAATAGCGCCACCGATCGCGACCGACACGCTGAGTTTGAGAGTCTGATGCAGCGCACCAAGCGACAGGCTTATAACATGGCATACCGAATGACGGGCAACCGTGAAGCCGCCGAGGACTTGACTCAGGAGGCTTACCTGCGGGCGTTTCGTTCTTTCGACCGCTACAATCGGAGTCTTCCGTTCGAGAACTGGCTGTTCCGAATTCTCACGAATCTCTTCGTTGACAGTCTGCGGAGGCGGCCCAAGCAAGCTCCGCTATCACTCGATCGAGCGCTGGGAGGCGGGAGCGAAGACGAGTACGCATTCGAAATCGCCGACTACGACAGCGATCCCGAGCAAATCGTGCTCAAGGACGTGATGGACGAGAAACTGCAGGAAGGGATCGCTGCGCTGCCGAAGCACTTCCGTACAGCAGTGCTGCTGTGCGACGTAGAGGGCATGAGCTACGAAGAGATCGCTCAGGCGATGAACACAAGCGTTGGTACAGTGAGGTCACGCATTCATCGCGGACGCATGCAGCTTCGTAAGCACATGCAGGGACACGCCAGGAAAGCCAACCAAACGCCGCGTCTGAGCCCGGTCCCCGCGTAAATCGCAAGAACGCGCGGGCGCAGGACGCCGAGAGGAGGCGACCATGCGTCACCGCCAGGACGTTCGTGTGCGAGATTGCACGCCGGACGATGCCGCCCTCGTGGCGGACATCGTCCGGCGTTCCTATTCGGGCCTGCCGCTGTCCCAAGTTCCGGCGGATATGCCGATCTATCACCCGAAGTATCACGCCGACGCCATGCAGGACCCGCAGACGCGCTGGCACGTACTCGAACATGACAGCGCGCCCGTCGGCGTTTCAATGTGGCGCGCGCTGCCTTCGCTCGCTCACCTGCACCTGTTGTTTGTTGTCGGCGAACGGCAGGGCGAGGGCTTCGGCTCGTTGCTGCTGAAGCACTTCTGCGAGGCGGCCCAGGAGGAAGACCCGGCGCTGCGCCTACTAACGCTCCATTGCCTGGCCGACGCCCACAAGACGCTTCGATTCTACAGGCGGCACGGATACACGCGATACAACGAGGGTGATGAGGGCCGCATCGTTGACCTCTACCTCTGGCTGGACGCGGCCAAGCGCCACGATGCTTCATGGCCGGTGAAGCACGACAAGGTATTGCTCTACAAGCTCGTCCGTTAGCGCCTCAGGCAGACGGTACCGAGTTCCCGCCCGCTGATGCCGGCGGCTCGATTGTTACTCGACATCCGCGCAGGATCGGGCACTGATGGCACCGAAGACACCTGTCACTTGTGCCGATGGTTCACAGGCTACGCTGTTCACAGGCTACGCTGTCGGACCACACGGCCACTATGGGGGACCGCATGCATACGCCCGTGCTCTGTGCCGTCACCGTCTCGCTCACGCTAGCCGCGCAGGCGGCCCGTAGCGCTAGTCCGCCGTTCTCGTTCACCTATGGCGGGGTACCCGCGGACCTGTCGCGATGGACCTGTGCCGATCCGCGCGGCTCTGCTCGGCTTCTTGTGGCTTCTCAGCCACGCCCCGGCAAGGGAACCGTGAAGTGGTTCGATGCCACGACAGGACTGCAGATTGCCATGGAGATACAGCGGTTCAACAACGGGGCACGGGAATGGGTCCTGACGTTCGAGAACCGTGGGACGACGAACGCGCCGTTGATTGAGGATATCCAGGCGCTCGACCTGACGGTGCCTCTGACGGGCAACGACTGTTCACTTCATTACTCTCTGGGGGACAGCAACTCCGCCGACAGCTTCCGGCCCATCAGCGCGGGCATCTCGGATGGCGGCGGATTCAGGTTTGCGCCGAACGGTGGCCGTTCCTCCGACGGCGTCATGCCCTACTTCAGCATCCATCACGCGGGCGGCGGCATGGCCTTTGCGATAGGATGGAGCGGCCAATGGGCAATGTCGTGCCACCGAGAACGCGATCGGCTGCGCATCCGTGCGGGCCTGGAGCTGACCCGCTTCGTTCTGCACCCCGGTGAGAAGGTCCGAACGCCCCGCATCCTGGTCGCAGACTACCGCGGCTCGGACCCCATTCTGGGGCCGCAGGCAATCCGCCGTACCCTCATCGAGCACCACTCACCCCGCCGGGACGGCGCGATTGTCCACCCGCCGATCTGCGGCACGGTCGGCGAAGTGGACCCGGACGGAACTTACGAGGGTCCGCACATTCGGGTAATCAAGCCGCTCGCCGCAAACGGCATCGAGGTTTTCTGGTCCGACATGGATCCCCAGCAGTGGTACCCGGGTGGCTTCCCCAACGGCACAGGCACCTGGGAGGTTGACCGATCCAAGTACCCACGCGGGCTGAAGCCCATCGGCGATGCGGCGCGCGAGGCGGGCCTCGGTTACCTCCTCTGGTTCGAGCCGGAGCGTGTTGCTGCCGGCACCCAGATAGCCCGTGAGCATCCCGAATGGGTCTCGGGAGGTCCGAACGGTGGGCTCTTTCGTCTCGACATTCCTGAGGCTCGCCAATGGCTGACCGACAAGATAGACGCGCACATCTCGACAGCCGGTCTCCAATGGGTGCGCTGGGACTTCAACATGCCTCCCCTCGCTCACTGGAGGGCGTCCGATGCGCCGGATCGGCAAGGAATCACCGAGATTCGGCACATAGAAGGGCTATACGCCATGTGGGACGAGCTCGCGCGGCGGCACCCGGGGCTACTCATGGACATCTGCGCGAGCGGAGGCAGACGTCTGGACTTCGAGATGCTGAGGCGCGGCCTCCCGCTATGGCACAGCGACCTTCAGTGCGAAGGCGCACATCCCGAGGCCGACCAGCTCCAGAACGCCGGCCTCTATCGCTGGATCCCCCTCCACGCCTGCGGCGTGTTCGGCCTCGAACCGTCTTATGCTTTCCGCAGCGCGGCCACAACGGGCAACGTCTTCGCCCTTGCCGCCCATGCGCCCGAGAATGCCGAGGGCGTAAAGCGCAGTGTGGCCGTGCAGCGAAGGATGAGGCCCCTGACGTTGGGCGACTTCCATCCCCTGACCCCGCACTCGGCCGATGCCGACCGGTGGTTCGCGTACCAGTTCCACCGCAGCTACCTCGACGCAGGCTACATCCAGGCGTTCCGGCGCGCGGCCTGCGCCAACGCGCAGACAACTCTCACGTTACGGGGCCTGAAGCCGCGAGCGAGGTACTCCGTCACAAGCGCCGACGGCGCTGAGACGCGTGTCTTGAGCGGCGCCGAACTGCAAGCGCTGGTGGTGGAGGCGGCAGACAAACCGGGCTCGGCGCTGATCTTCTATGAGCGCGCATCCCATTGACCCTGCCGATTGATCGGTGTATCATGCGGCCATGATCAGCACCATTGCAATGGGCGTCGTCGTTGCGTTGGCGGCCGCGCCCCCAAGCATCAACGGGCAGGGATCCGGTTCTCAGGCCGCGCGCTTTCTGGCCTCACAGGGCTTCCCCACCCCTCCAGCGCTATATCGCGAAGCGCTTGATACGTTCCTCGTCGCAGAGTCCGCGTACCGAGCCGGAGCCTACCGCAAGGCAGCCGCCGTGCTGGACGCATTCTGGACCAAACATCCTCCGGGCACAGACGAGTGGGCGGCCGCATACCGCCAGGCGTGGGAGATAGGACGCACGTACGGCGTCAATGTCGGCTGTCCGCCCTGTTACTACGCACTTCGCATGCTGACCGAGTGTGCGCGCTGGCGTCTGTCCGATGCGGGGCAGTCGTCTCCTGTTGCGACGGCAACGCTGACCGTCGTGCTGGTAGGCCGTGCGTCCGGGTCCCAACCCGCCACGGTCGCTGAACTCGAACGCGGCCAAGGCAAGCCCGTTGAGCTTGCGCTGGAACCGTCGCTGACTGCGGATCGCGGCCGTCTGGTGCGTGATTCGCTCTGGCTGTTTGCCGAGTACATGCGGGCGGCATCCGACGGGAAGCTTGGCGTACGCATCGAGCAGGTCCATCTGCCGTCGCTTACGGTGCCTGTAGCCGTGACACAGACCAGCGGCAGGCGGTTCGCCGGTCTTTCGGGCGACGCCTGGCGGAGAATCTGGAGTGCTGTGCCGCCTCGAGCCCGTGAGCGCACCGACTGGTGGTGGGTGATCTACCCGTCGTGCATACCCGAGCAGCACCCGGACTTCGCGCGCGCCGAGTTCATTACGGGGGGCATGGGCACGGGACCCGACGGAATGTCGCCATGCTTCATCATTGACGACCGCTGGCTAACGCGCAAGCCCCCGCACCTCGGATTGGGGCCCTACACCGAGATCGAGCGCCGCGCATACCTTCCGCAGTGGCTTCAGCACGAGTTCTTCCATCACCTCTTCCGCATCTACCCCGCCTTCGGCCTCGAGGCCAAGGATCATCAGTGGTTCGATCGAAAGTCCTGGCCGGCGGATTTCGTGGGGCGCATCGAGCCGGACTACTATGCCGAGGCATTGGCCAAGCGCATGCGACCTCGAGCTGATCCTCCGCTCCACGTCGCGCTGAAGTACACATCGCCTCCGGCCAAGCTCTACCGACGCATAGCCCTCGACGATCTTCCGGCGAGTACCGCCACGAACCGGTGCAAAACGACTGGCACATCGGCAGGCTGTCGCGCGAGACGGTTGACGGCAGCCATGTTCTCCGGTGGACAAACAAGGCGGGCGTCTCGTGGGTCCTGACACCTGACCTCGCCGGCGGCGCCTTGCGAACAGGGCCGGACTGCCCGTACTATGAATCGGACGATCCTGATGGAGCTCCGTTTCGCATCCTGCTGAAACGCCGCGAGGACGGCGCTTGGGTGCCGGAAGTATCCGGCTTCGTCTTCAACGGAGGAATCTACCGAAAGTCGCCGGCACGGCTGTAGGGCTCGTACGGCACGAACACGCACGGAGGGAGCGAGATTGCCGGCCGCACAGATGCCGCAGGATGTCTATGCTCGCGAGGTCTGCCGAACTCGCCCCGACATAGTGGTCTACAAGCCCGCAGGAGAGATACTGCTTGGCGAGAACCAGCACTTCCTCGTATGCGTCACACCGAAGGGTCGCCTTCTGGCTACATGGACCAGAGCGACGCGCGAGAACCACGCCGACCAGCACGTGGTCGTGGCCACCAGCGACGATGGACACAACTGGACCGAGCCAGCGAAGCTCGACGGTGCCGGTCCGGGTGATCCGCTGGGAACGGGCCTTGCGAGCTGGTCCTTCCCGATCGTCGCGCCTCGGCTCGGCCGCATCTACGTTTTCTACAACAAGAACGTCGGAGTTCAGGACACGAGGGAAGACACCACCGGAGCGCTTCGGGGCCGGTTCACCGAGGACGAGGGTCGTACATGGTCGGAGCCCTTTGACCTTCCCATCGAACCCTGCGCCCTCAGCCCAACGGAGGCGGGAGTGCCGCAGAGCTGGATCGTGTTTCAGCCGCCGATCTTGGCCGGCGACGGCGTGCCGATCGTCGGGTTCACGCACTGGGGCAGTGCGCGGCGTTTCGGCGAACGAGACCTCTTCAAGCTCAACTCCGAGCTGCGCTTCCTGCGATTCGAAAACATTCTGACGGAGAGAGACCCGTCGCGCTTGGCGCTGACTACGTGGCCGAAGGCGGCCCATGGCTTGCGGGTCTTGCGCGCGGACAAACCCGAAGTCAGCGTGGCCCAGGAGCCATCGCTGGCGCTGCTCCCCGACAAGAGGCTATTCTGCGTGTGCCGCACGCTGAACGGGTACATTGCCTGGTCCCAATCGCGCGACCACGGGCGGACATGGTCCGAGCCGACGCCTCTCAAATACCATGACGGCGGCGAGGTACTTCGCCAGCCCATCGCCCCCTGCCCGATCTACCAGACACACCCGGGCAGGTACGTGATCGTATTCCATAACAACGACGGGACCGCCAACGGCGGCAAGGGTCCATCCGACTACACCCGCAACCGATATCCGGCGTACATCTCCATCGGACGGTTCGATCCGGACGGTGAGCAGCCGCTCCGCTTCGATCAGCCGAGACTGCTGATGACCAGTGACGGCGCGATTCTGGGTCCGAGTCGGCGTACCGAAGTGGCCACGTACACAAGCTACACACGCTTCAGAGGCCGAGGCATTCTGTGGTACCCCGACCGCAAGCATTTCCTCTTGGGCCGGTACCTCGACTGACCCACGTACCCGACGGGCCTATGGGGACGCTCCGTCGGCAAACATCCGCTCCATCTCGTCATGCGTGATCAGTATCTCGCGGAGTTTGGCTCCGTTCGGCGGACCGACGATGCCCCGCTGTTCCATCATGTCCACCAGCCTCGAGGACCGGGCGTAGCCGATGCGCAGCCGTCGTTGGAGGTACGACGCCGACGCGTGCCCGGTGCTGACCGCCAGGCGGACAGCCCGTTCGAACAGCACGTCGTCAATGGGGGCCTCATCGCCATCCTGAGCAGTCGGGGTTTCTTCGATCGGGGTCATCGTATACTCGGGGGTGTCCTGCGACCTGAGGTAATCCACGATCGCCTCGGTCTCCGCCTCCGATAGATAGCATCCCTGTATGCGCATCGGCTTGGCAGCATCTATCGGTAGGAACAGCATGTCACCGCGCCCGATCAGCCGTTCGGCTCCGTTACGGTCCAGGATGGTCCGGCTGTCCACCGCCTGGATGCACGCGAACGCGATACGAGAGGGAATGTTGGCCTTGATCGTTCCCGTGATTACGTCCACGGAAGGCCTCTGCGTCGCGATGACGAGATGTATGCCCGTTGCCCTCGCGAGGTGCGCGAGACGCTCGATAGACGTGTCTATCTCGCTCGCGGCCTGCGCCATCAGCTCGGCCAGCTCGTCCACGACGATCACGAGGAACGGCAGGCGTTCCCCCTCGGGCACTTTCTGATTGTAGCTCTGGATGTTCCTCGCGCCGGCGGCAGCCAGCATGTCGTAGCGCTTGTCCATCTCGCGGATGGCGGCGCGGAAGATGCCTGCCGCCTGCTTGACGTCCCGTACGACCGGATGGATCAGATGGGGTATCCCCTCCCACATGGTGAGCTCGACACGCTTGGGGTCTACCATCAGGAACCGGACCTCGTCGGGCCGCGCCCGATAGACGATCGAAGCGATCAGAGAGTTCAAACACACGGACTTGCCGGAGTTCGTGGACCCGCCGATCAGCAAGTGGGGCATTCGGGACAGATCGGCGACCTTGATCTCTCCCGCTACGTCCTTGCCGAGAGCGAAGGTCAGTTTGGACTCGGCGTCACGGAAGACCGGGCTCTCGATGCACTCCTTGAGGCTCACGACGGCCATGTTGGAGTTCGGCACTTCAACGCCGATTGCCGACTTGCCGGGGATCGGCGCTTCAACGCGAACGTTGATGGCTTCGAGCGCCATGGCCAGGTTGTCTGCGAGCGACGTGATGCGCGCCACCTTGATGCCGGGAGCGAGCTGGACTTCGTAACGCGTGACCGTGGGACCATGGGCGATCTCCACCACGTTCGCGCCTATTCTGAACTCATCAAGGGTCTTGACCAGTATCTTGATGCGCTCGTCCAGCTCCTGTTTCGCTCGCTTGTTGGTAACGGGCGGAGCATCTTTCAGCAAGGATGTGGGAGGCAACGGATATGCAGGATTGTCACCGCGCCCCGGCAGTTGGGGCGGCTGCGATGCGTTTCGGCTGCCCTGCGAAGCACGCTCTGAGCCTGACTGACCGACATCGCCCGGCGGAAGCGACCGACCGTGCTCCTCAGGCACACCTTCATCTGCCCGATCCGCCTCGATTGCGAGCCGACGATTCCGGATACGATCCATCAAGGTGGCGCCCGGCAAACGGGGCGACTGCTCTTCCGGCCCTCGGGACGCCGGCGCTGCAGCGCCGAGGCCGTTGGTCGCCGTTTCTGCCGCGACACGCGGCGAACGGTTTCTGACGACCTCGACGCCCTTCCTGGCAGCGTTGACGCCTGCACGTGCCGGCTTGTGCAGCGAGGCCACCATGTCCTTGAAGGGCTTGTCTACGATCAGGACGAGCGCAATCAGCGCGAACATGACGAGGAACACGTAGCTCGCCGAAGCGCCGAACAGGCTCGTGAGCGCCCATCCAAGGGCCGCGCCCAGATAGCCGCCGGATGCGCTGACGTACGCGGTGGACCACTGCGGGTCGCCGACATAGGATCCGAAGAGGCCCGATGAGGCCTCGTCGGCCCCCAGTGCCCTCGGATCGCCCGCGATATGTCGCCAGGCGACGAACGTCAGGAAGAAGAGGCCCGAGCCCAATGACGCATGGGAGAGAGAGAAACGCTTCCAGGCGAAGAGGAACATGCCCCCGACGAAGATCATCACCGCCGGAGCCACATATGCGCCTGTGCCGGCCGTCAGGCGCAGGGCGCTCACCAGCAATCCAGGGACAGGAGCGCTTTGCCGCCATATGAGCCACATGAGGCAGGCAATGCCCCCGAAAACGAGGGCCAGGCCCGCTATATCGCGTCGCCTTCGGGAGCGAGCCGCCTCTTCTTCGTCTCCCGGGCGCTTCCGTTTCATCAGACCCCTCCGTAACGGACCATGACGCACACCGGCGTCCTGTGGCCGCCTGCCCGCATTATAGCAGGACTGATTCAAGCGACGTGTGAGGCGCGCGCGGCGTTGCATGAGCATGGCGGGAACCGTCGGCATTTCGGCGGGCGTAAGGGTCAGTACTTCCGCCCGGCCTGATGAGGGCCTGGCTGAATACTTCCAGGAGAGTGTCAACCATGTCGCGATACAAGATAGCCGGCGCTGGAGCCGTTGCAGTTGCGGCGCTTGCCGTAGCCCTCGCTCCCGTCATTGCCAATCCGGCAGGACTGAAGTCAGGCGTCGAGAAGGGCGCGTCTCTGCCCGCCTACAACCCGACGCACGTCACCGGCCCCGACAAGGGCACGGCCACATGTCCCGTGTGCAAGTACCCGCGGAACCCGGCCGTCCAGGCCTGGATCAACACCGACAACGAGAAGAATGTTGAGGCTCTCATTGGAGCCCTTGAGAAGGCATCAGCCAAGTACGCCGACCAGAACTTCAAGGCCTTCGTCGTGTTCATGAACTCGACACGCGAAGGAGCCGACGCGATCAAGGCTCGTCTGGCCAAGATCGGCGAGAAGCACAACCTGCAGCACGTCGCGCTGACCTTCCTCCCCGGTCCCGACCATCAGGCCGTCAAGGGCTACGGCGTCAACACCGATCCGAAAGTGCGGAACACGATCTTCGTGTACCGCAACCGAACTGTGGATGCCAAGATGGTGAACTTCGAGGCCAATGAGAAGGGCATCGCCGCCCTCCACGACGCCATCAAGCAGGTCGTCAAGTAGGTGACTTTGAGGGGGGAGACGCGTTCCCGGCTCCGCCCACCCCGCCCGCCCGATAAGGAGGTCCGCCAGTGAGCGCACCGATTCGCCGATTTGCCGTCTTCGGCCTAACAACAATGCTAGTCGCAGCATCCCTCGCTGCCATCGCTCGTGATGGGAAGCATGGGAGCATTCCGTGGGTATCGTCACTTGAGAAGGGCAAGAAGCTCGCGGCGAAACAGAAAAAGCCCATCATGGCGGACTTCTATGCGGAATGGTGTCCTCCTTGCAAGGCGATGAAGTCGTCCACGTGGACCGAGAAGGACGTAGTTGAGCGTGCCAAGCGCTTCGTGCCCGTTCTGGTTGACATTGACAAGCACCGGAAGCAGACCGATGCCGCCAAGGTAACCGCGGTTCCGACGATCGTCTTCTACGATTCTCGAGGCCGCGAGCTACTGCGGTCCGAGGGGTACGTGGACGGCAAGGGCATGCTCGATCTGATGGGCAAGGCCGAGCGCAAGGCGAAGGGATGAGAGCTGAGAGCTGAGAGCTGAGTGGTGAGGGGTGGGAGCGTCGGCGCTCTATATCGCAAACAGGGTAGAGTACAGTCTGTCGGTTCTGCCTCGGAGTTCCGCAAGACGCTCCTGTGCCTCTCCCTCGCCTGCCGCATGCGCTCGCATGAGTTTCCCCTCTTCTACGCACAGCTCGTCATGAAGTGGGAATACCTCGCGCATCAGGAACAAGGCGTACTTGACCAGCCTGAATGGTCCGAAGGCACGCGGCTCCTGAGACGGCAGCGCCTCAACCGCAACGGACCACAGGTCCTTGATAGCGCTCGTCAGATCTCCGAAGCTGCATGTTTGAGCGAAGACGACCGTGTAGTACCATCCGAACAGCTCGCCCCGCTCGCAGCCATGGGCGTCGCTTACGCCGACGATGGGAATCCGCTTGCCGCGGACCCTCTCCTCATGGTACCGAGCCACCTGAAGCGTGTTGGACGCGGCTTCATACAGGTGATAGCCTCCGATGACCTCGAACGCGTCGTATGGCTGGGTATCGAAGATATGAGAGGTCAGCGCCCCTGAAGGCGCATACCGGTTCTGCGTGAACCAGTACGGGTGGCAGAAGATGCCAAGACCGCCCGCATCGCGGATCCGATCGAGCGACCACACCGTGGAGGCGTACTGGAACCGATCAACTCCCGCGGGAAGCGGGCCCATCTTTGTTGCAAGCTCCTCGACCGATGTCCGGTACTCCGACTCGGGCCTGAAGAGCGCATTCACGCTGGATCGTCCGCCGAAGTTGACCATGTGAACGGGGTTGCCGGGCGGATGCACCTCTTCGCCCGGATACATGCGCAGATCGCAGGGCACACCATCGAAGGCCCGAATCGCCTCGAGGGATGGCTCGTACTGTCCATGGTCGGTCAGCGCCATGAAGTCAAGGCCGATGCCGCGACAGGCCGCAGCGACATATGCCGGCGACTCGCACCCGTCGGAACGTGACGAGTGCATGTGCATGTCGCCTTTCCGCGGGAGGCGACCGGCCAGGTCAGAGCCTACGGAATAGATGCGAAACTCCCCCAAACGGCGGCGGCTGTCGCCCTGGACGGCATCCAGATGCAGGACGTGTTCCTGTTCGCCTTCGAAGTACTGCCGGACGATGAGCGCTCCGTCGGCCCGCCGAAACGGCAACCGGCTGCGCTCTGGCCAGCCGCTTCGTTGCGAAAACTCCTCGCACGGGTAGTAGGTTAGCTCGTACTCGATGTCATCGCGAAGGCGCACGTGATCGAACAGAGGTCGAACGGCTAACTCGGTCTCGGCGTCGCCGCGAACGACCACCGGACTGACGGAGAACGTACGATGCGCAGGACGCATGGAACTTGCTCGCCTCTTGCCTCTCGCCTCTCGCCTCCATCTACCTGCCCGCTATGATTTCGTCGAGTCTGCTGCGGAACTCGGAAAGCGGGAGCCCGCCGTCCTCGATGGTCAGCCACCCGTTGTAGCGCACTGCCTCAAGGGCATCGCGCACTGCAGGCCAGTTGACGCTTCCGTCGCGGGGGTGCACGAAGCTGCCGCTGCGACCGTCAGGCGCAAGCTTGTAGTCCTTGATGTGCACTTTGACGATCAGCCGGCCGAGCGTCCGAATCCACGTCTCGGGCGGGACCAGATACTTCATGTGATTGCCGACATCGAAGTACGCCCTGACCCAAGGGCTCTTGAATGATGTCACCAGGCGCTTGAAGATGTCGGGCCGCGACCAGAGATTGTTCCAGACGTTCTCGATTGCGATGGCCACCTTGAGTTCGGCCGCAAGCGGGATCATCGGCTCGATGGCGCGGTGTGCCTCGTCCGTCGCCCGATCGTGAGCCTCAATGTACTCACGATATGGTGCATTGTCGCCGGCCACAACCTGTTTGAGGTAGCCCGTTCGTGGATCGAACTTGATGTCGAGGTCCCACGGCTCCGGAATCTTCATGCCGCGCACGGCGCCCGGGACGATCAGAACAGCGTCGGCTCCGTAGCCGTGAGCGGCCCGCAAGGCTTTCTCCAGCGTTCCCGGATCCCATCCGGCAAGGACCGAGTGGATCCTCATACCCATCTCATCGGCGATCCTGCGACACTGCTTGGCCTCGTCCTCTGGGATGATCCCAGCCTCGACGCCATCGAAGCCGGCCTCCTTCAACGGGCGCAGCGCCGCTTCATCGGGCTTGCCGACAATCATTGCGCGATGGAGCTTGGTCCGATAGCGCTTCCCTTGGGCCTCTACGCCAGCCACCAGCCCAAGCGCAACTGCTCCCGAAGCCGCCGCAATCAGCTCCCTTCGCGTATGTGAACCGTGATCCGTCATCTCAAGCCTCCTTTGCCGAGCATGCCGGGCTCTCGCCGACACACTCATAGTGTTAGAGTTCGGTTCGCACGCTTGACGTTCCTTCTCGGCTGACTTCAGGGGACTTTGCGGTGGGGCCATGCGGCCCAACAAGGTCTCCGAGCGAGGCCGACGCGCCGACGTCGGAGGATCGCGACGTTCTCGCGCCGAACCATGAACCGGTTCATGCCCGGGATTGCCCCGGGCGGGGAGGGATGTCATGCAGTCGGTCCTGGCTGTCTTACGATACGCGCCGGCAATAGCCGCCGCCGGAATCTTGTTCCAGTCGCCGGATGTGCGCTGGGCGGTCGCGTTCGACTTCGCCGAGCGTTTCTCGGAGGGCAAGGCGACCAGATCACCCTCGACCGAGGTAAGAACGGATCGTGCGGGCGGAGTGAGCCGGACCTCCATCTTCCAGCATCCCCCTCTCAACGCTGACTTGTCCCCCGCAAGCCTGATCTTCGAGGCTGTTCCGCTGCCCGAGGTGACGGCGGGCGAGCGGCTGCGTCTGCGGGTCTTCATCGGCATGTCCGATCGTATTGATCGCGCCGGCGCTCCAGGCGCCGACGGCTGCGAGTTCGCCATCCGCGTGGCCGAGCGAGAGGTCCTCAGCAAAGCCTGGGATCGGCAGGAATGGTTCGAGTTGACATACGACCTGACCGAACATGCAGGAAAGACGATTCCGATCGAGTTTCGCGTGGGGGCGCGGGCGAACAGCAACTCGGACTGGGCGCTCTGGGGCGATCCGCGCGTGGAGATCGTTGGACGGCCCTGGAAGCCGCGCCAGGGCCCGACCTCCCCAGCGCTACGACTTGAAACACTCAGCCGATCCGCCCCTGAGCCGGACTCCGACAGGACCGCGTTGGTCCGCAAGAAGGCGCACGGTTCCGTTGTCGTGGCGGCGATGGACCCGTTCCTCGACCTTCCCATACAGCTCGAAAGGTGGTCCTCCCGCGCAGGCGCGCCGCTCGTTCCGCCGGCGCCGATCATCGTGGCAGGCGAAGGACCTGACCCACAGAACCATACGCTTGTGCGGGTTCTCGGCCGGCACGGCATCGCCGTGGCTCAGTTTCTCGCGTTTGGACATTCGGTCCGTGGCGGAGTCGGTGTGTCGGTAGGCCGGACCGCCAACGGGGACCCTCGAATCGTTGCGGCACCTCTGGCGGCCGACGGCCCACGGGAAGTCCGCGTGTTCGACCTCGACGGCCTTCAAACAGCATCGTTCACGCCCGATCAGGCAGTCTCCGGCCCGATCTCGATTGCCGCCGGCGACTTCCTGACCGGTCGGGCGGGCGACGAGGTCGCTGTGTTCGGAGGCGGCGAGGGCAGGCTCTTCAGCTTGAGCGGGACACGGCTGGGGAACTTCAAACTGCCTTCACGGCAAGCAGATCGCAACCAATCCGGCACGCGAATCACCACTCTTGCGCGCGTGCACGGTTCGCCATCCGACCTCCTCCTGATCCACGCCGCCGGATCTCGCATCGCTTACAGTGTCAGCTTCGGCCCGTTACGGACGAGCCCCATCGGGGTGCCTGTTGAGGCTGACGGCATCTATCCGTCGGCCTTCGGCAATCGCCGCTTGGCGCCCCTGCCCGATGAGACCGCATCTCGCGTCGCCGTAATCGAGGATGGCCGCGATACGCGTGTGGTTGATGTCGGCGCTTACGAGAACCTCTTCTGGTTCCAGTGGTACCGCCCGATCAAGGAAGGGCGGCATGTGCGCGCGAGCGACTTCGCCCACCTCCGCACTGACCATGCCACCGATGCCGGGCGCGATCCCGAACGTGCCGCCAATCCGGCAAGCTGGACAGCTGAGGCAATCGTCGGACGCTACGGCTCAAAGGGCGGGTTCGCCGGATACCTTACCGACAGGCCCAAGCTGTGGGAACCGTGTTTCACCCATCGCCAGCCGAAGGGCGTGTTCGAGGGGTGGCTGAAAGCGAAGGAGTCGGGCACGGGGCTCCACGTCTATCCCATGCTCACTCGCAATGGACGCCCGGTCGAGTACGGTGAGTTCGGCAACATTGGTTTCTATGCCTCGACGTACGCGTTCGGCTTGCCGGCCATTGACAACCTCTACATCCTGCCGTTGCGCCGGTTCCTACGGCAGCTCGCCAGACCCTTCCGCGAGCGTCCCGAACACTGCGCAGGGTTGGAGCCCAACCACGAACACGAGATCGCCGTTGAAGCTGACGGCAGCATGGGCGACTACAACCCGAAGATGATCGAGGGATTCCACTCCTATTTGCGCCGCATGTACGGAGGTGACGACGACCGGCGTCACGCATCGTTGGGCGCCCGATTCGATGGCTACTTCGACGCGCCCAGAAACTGGGAGCGTGGTCCATGGGACGCATACGACCCCGCCAACCCATTCCACAAGGCATGGACCGACTACAATCGGTACGTCGTCGTGCGCAGGGTTGCCGAAACGTTCCGCGAAGCACTGCTCGCAGGCTTCCCGCCGGAGATCATCAAGTGCCACCAGATCCCCGACACATACGCGGTCGGCAACCTTCAGGCCTTCAGCGACGTCACGGCCCGTTTCACTCCCATTGACTGGATGCTTAACGCCGGTACCGGCTACGGTTTCACCCGGTATGGCGTCTGGTACAACAGGCCCCATGACGCGCTTCAGGATGCGCACTCCTCGGGGTTCGACGCCATATCCATCGGCGAGTATCAGGCGCTGACGCCGGACCCGAAGGCCGCTTACGAGCAGCTCAGATTCATGTTCGATCACGGCGTCGTGTCCGCCCATTGCATGCTGTGGCCCGCCGGGCACGACCGGGGCTACAACGACACCATGCATCAGGCCTTGGAGAGGCTTGTTTCCGAGGACCCGCCCCGACCCGGCATCACCGGCGGCGTGGGACAGATCCGCCCCTTCGACGACGGCCGGAGGCGCTTCGATATCGCATGCATCGGCACAGGACCGAACCGCACGGGCTTGCTGAAGAGCCTCAAGGCGGATGGTTCGTGGGAAGGCACCGTGTACGTGGTTCCGTTCCATGCCCATGTGGATGTTGAGCCCCTCAATGTGCCCTCCGCCGCGAACGTCGAAAGCAACCGTCCGATCCGAATCGTCCC
>JBBIQU010000094.1:0-16278 GCA_037442185.1 Chthonomonadales bacterium
CTACACGGCCTGCGGCCGTAACGACACCGGCGCCGGAACGCATGACCTGCGGCCGTAACGACAATGGCACGCGATGTGTGCGCTTGCGGCCGTACCGGCAACGGCGATTCCCCCCTCCCCCTTGCCCCCGCCCACCCAGGGGGCGGGGGTAAATGGGACGCCCAACGTTGACACGGAACGGTGTCGTGGGCAGACGCGCAGCGTGTAGCCGTCGCTTCTCGCGACGCGGTGTGGTTCTCGGCCTACACGGGCGGGATTGGTGTCGGGTCCTACGCCTTCTTCAGATACTCCTCCGGGAACTTCCATGGCGCTCGATAGACGGGCCGTGCGGCACGGGAGGCCTCGCGGTCGCCGACGATCTTCTCGGTCCTGGGATCGAATCGCACATCCCGACCGACCGTATACGACACGTTGGCCAGCGTGAGCGGCAGGTCCACTTTCCAGTGATAGTTGACGCTGCAGCTCGGCTCCTTGCGCGACTTGATGCAGTCGAGCCACTCGCGCTCGTGGCCGGGCGAGGGCGGGATGCTCCTGGGCGGCGCATCCTGGTCCTTCATCAGCTCGCCTTCGGGCACGATCTCGCATCGGCCGTAGTCGGCGATGAGCGTCCCGTTGAGGCCGTGGAAGTAGATGCCGAGACGCCGCGCAGGGGTCCCCCGACCGAAGTCGAAGGCGAAGCTATTGCAGCAGCTCATGGCCCATGTCATCGTCACGCCCGGATAGCGCCAGATGACTTCCTGGGTGTCGGGCGCATCGCCATCGCCCTTGATGACGTACCGTCCGCCCGTGCAGCTTGTCAGGAGCGGCGCGCCGAGGTCCAGAGCCCAGACGGGCAGGTCAACGATATGCGGGCCCATGCCGGGCGTCCAGCCGCCCGTGTAGCGGAAGAACGAGCAATGGTAGTATGCGTCGGCGAACAGAAGCCTGTTGAACGGGCGCTTGGACGCTGGTCCGCACCACATGTCCCAATCCACGCCCGGCGGCGGATCCTCTTTGGGAGCGTAGCCGATGCCGTCCGGACCCTGGTTCATGAAGTTGAACGTGCGCACCACGCTGATGGGACCCAGCTTGCCCGATCGGATCCACTCCACGACGCGCCGGTAGTTCTCGGTGGCGTGTATCTGGGTGCCGACCTGGCTGATGCGACGATGCTTGTTGACGGCATTGCGCACTGCCAGCGTCTCGTCGGGGTACAGAGTCATGGGCTTCTGGACGTAGATGTCCTTGCCGGCCTTGCAGGCGTCAATCGCCATGAGCGCGTGCCAGTGGGGCGGCGTCGCGATGATGACGGCATCCACGTCTGATCGAGCCAGCAGTTCACGGTAGTCGTTGTAGCCCTTGGCGGTCGCCGTGAAGCGCTCGACGAGCGGATCGCGACGGCTTGCCGCAACGTCGCAGATGCCGACAACAACCACGTCCGGCTGGCTCGCGCAGGCATTCAGGTTCGCCTGCCCCATGCCGTTGACGCCAATGGCGCCGAGCGCGATCCGTTCGGATGGCGCGACTGCGCCGTCTCTGCCGAGCGCCGGCGCGGGTACGACAGTCGGCGCCGCCACAGCGGTCGCTGCCGCTGTCTTGATGAAATCACGGCGGGAGCGTTTCGCGCTCCCTGTCGCAGTGGTCATCGTTGGTTCTCCTCGTGGGATGGGTTGGGACGTATGGGACCGATGAGTCGGATGGGACGCGCCAAAGACCGCTTCTCACCTCGGCGTCTTGCCCTTTGCGCAGGCGTTCCACATCTCGCGGCGCATTTCCTCGGTTGCCGGCGCGCCCTGATGAACCCACAATCGCCACCGAAGGGTCAGCGGCTTGCCGGGCTTGAGCTCGTAGCGCGTGTTGGCCGCCGGGAAGGTCGGCTGGAACCAGTTGAGCTCGGGATACTGGACCCAGTCGCCGGGATAGTCGGGATTGCCGGGATGCTGCATGGTCACGATGCCGGCGGGCGATATGCCGCCCCGGAACGTTGCATGCATCTCTGCCCAGGCTGCGCGAGGCTTGGCTTCGGGTGGGTCGGTGTGGAACGTGATCTTCTGCCCCTCGTTGGCGTTCATGCGCATGTTGAGCCCGCCGTAGAGGTTGGCGCCGCGCCGGGCAAGGCTGACGCCCTCCTTGAGGGCCTCCATGCGGGACGTCAGGTCAATGATGCGACCCTTTGCCGAAGACGCGTAGACGCGTATTGTTGCCAGCTCCCGCACGACCGGCTCGCTGTCCTCCCACTTCCAGAGGTTATCGGCCTGGACTTCGGCGAACCGGTCGCCGCTGCGGACCTTGAGTTTGCCCGTCGGCCTCGCGAAGACGCGCTGGAGGGCATGCAGGTCGCCCATCTGGTCGCCGTACTTCGTCTCGGGCCATGCCCAGTAGATACCCCGATGGTGGGGATGGTCTATCGGCAGATCGGCCGTCAGTTCCTCGCCTTCGAAGCCGTAGAGCGGATGGATGTAGTTGCTGCGTGCCCGGGCGTAGATCAGATTGGGTTCGGCGATCTGTTTGAGGCGCTCGCCGGGCTCGATGGTCCGATAGTTGTAGCGAAGCGCGGGCTTGCCCGCCTCAGTGATGTCCACCTGGCCGTCAGGCGCGACGCGCGCTTGCATTCGAGGGGCGTCTGCCGCAGGCCCGACCACCACCGTTGCGACCAGCGTTGCCAGCGCAGCGCCCATGAAACCGCCCAGATCCATGGTGTTGCTATGCCTCCAATCATGCGTGGCCGCGCCGGACGGGCACGCCGCGCGCGATTACCTGAGACCCATTTCCGCCCCGCGACCCCCCATTCCTGCCGACGCATGAACCCTATCCGTGAAGCCGCCACGCGTGTTGATGGCCATGCGGTTGAAACCGTATGAACAGTGCCCGAAGGGGCACTTGGTGAAGTTGACAGCCGCGAATTCATTCGCCGGGGTATGGTGCGGTGTACCGTCGCCCCCGGACGCGTCGTGAGGCCACGCGTGGGGTGTGCCATGCGGTTGAAACCGCGCCTGTCAAAGGCACAAAGTCGCCCTTCGGCGACTGCACAAACATCGCGTGTTCGTTCGGAAGGGGTTCGTCGGGTGTATCGTCGCAACCGCAGACGCGTCGTGAGGCGATGCCGTTGATACTTCGCGATCAGAAGCGGATGCGCATCATCCCGGTCCAGACGGTCTGTTTGCCGAGGTGCGCGTTGACTTCGAGGCCCATTCCCAGCACGTTGACGCCGCCGATGAGTTTGATCTCGGGACCGTCGTGCCGGAGACCGTCGTCGCGAATGCGGCTGTAGCCGAGCCCCGCGCCGTAGTATCCGAGGAGAGTGCCGCCGATCTGGCAGATCGCCACGGCCTTGCCGCCTGAGTCGGTGTCCCAGCCGGAAAGGGGCTGACCCCATGTGTCAAAGTCGAAGCGCGTCTTGAGGCCGGGCCCCAGCGAGAGAGCCGGGATCGTCGCATCAACGCCGATGAGGAGGCCGGAAGGCCTCGTCGTCGCGCCGCCCAGCCGGAGGCCGATTCCGAAACCGAGCGGCAAAGCCGACGCCGATGTCGGCGCAGTCGCAAGCAGGATCAGGCAAAGCGCTGCACGCTTCATGGTTCGACACTCCTTCTGCCGGCGTTCGCCAGGACCACGCCGCCGATCGCCACAACTCCGCCGATCAACGCCCATGGACCCGGAGTCTCCCCGAGGAGCAGATAGGCAACGATGAGGGCGATGACCGGTATGGTGTACGTATACCCCGCAACGCGCGTGGCCGGCATCTTCGACAGGGTGTAGCTCCACGTTGCATATGACACGGCGATGGGGAATACGCCGAGGTAGACGATGCTCCACGTGGCAGCGACCGGCGCCGACGCTACCGCTTGCGGCAGACCCGGCGCGAAGACCAGCAGCATGGCGGTTCCGCACCAGACCGAGATCATCGCTGTCTGAATGGCCGAATACCTGCGCAGCAGGGGTTTGAGCAAGACCATGCTCAGTCCCCAGGTAATGGCGCATCCTATGAGCAGGGCTGCACCGGGCGTAAAGCGCAGTTCGCCGCCGGTCCCCAGCGCGATGAGACCGGCGCCAAACAGGCTGACAAACAGTCCGATCCACGCTCGAGCGTCCACAGGTTCGCCGAGGATGCGGTTGGCGAACGCGGCGGCAAAGACCGGAGCCGTATTGACGATGAGGGATCCTGGCCCCGCAGGCACCGTCACGAGACCGAAGTTGAGCAGGGTGTGGTAGGCCGCAACGTTCAAGAACCCTATGCCGCAGAGCGGCACCCACTCCCGCAGTCGGGGAACGGGAGTGCGGGCAACGAGCGCATAGACCGCCATGGCGCACGAGGCCGTCGCGAACCGGAAAAGAGTCACATGCGCGGGCGAATACGACTTGAGCGCAATCCGTATGAACGGAAACGCGGAGCCCCAGAACAGCAATGTTACGATCAGGGATGCTGCGGTGGGCCAATCGAGCCGCGAACGGCTCACTCGTCCTCGTCCTCGTCCATCGCCGGATCGCGCTGCGGTCGGTTGGCGCTCGCCCTGACGGACATCTCGACGAAGTGCGAGACGGCGCGCTGTTCGGAGAGCGATTGGATTTGCCGATCGAGCTCCTTGATGCGTCGGGATATCTCGCGCTGCTTGGCGGCGTCCTTCTCGGCGCGAAGGTCGCGAACCATTGAGTCCCTGCGGTCACGCAAGGTCTCCAGCATCTCGCCCAGCTGGGCCGCGCGTGGCGCGCCCTCGAGAGCGACATCTATGGCCTGATCGAGTTCCTCATCCTGCATACGATCAGTTTACCAAACGCCCGGGCGCTGCGCAGAGGGCCCCGGTGAGGGCGAAGAACCGATCCGCAACGCCCAATGATGGAGGAGACGACGGCGCCGCGCGGCGAATGCTTGAGGATGACACGACAGATTCCGGTCACGGCACAGGAGGCAGTATGGCGAAACTGACCAAGAGAGAGCGCGTGCTTCGGGCCATGCGCTTTCAGGACGTTGACCGCGTGCCGCTCTACGACATCTTTCAGAACGATGCGATCATTGAGCACTACTCGGGCATGAAGTTCGCGCCCGGCAACGGCGCCCGGATCACCGGCCTGGCCGTGGGGCGCGTACTGGACATGACGCGCATGGCGGGCGGGCCAACTGAAGAGCCGAAGCTCATTGACCACGGCAACGGCTGGGTGTATCAGCAGGAGCGGTGGACCGGCTGGATCGTCCGGCGCCCGTTTGACGACGTCGAGGGCGCCGCGCGCTGGGTCAAGGAGGACATAGCAAGGGCCAACGCGACCCGGTACGGCGATGAGCACCGGAGGCAGTTCCACGATCACATCCGTGAGCGCACGGCGTGCTTTGCCGAGGGAGACCCGGACGGCGACCCGGCCGTACTCATCATCGAGAGCCTGCCCGGCCTTACCCACATGTACCATCAGCCCGGTCACGAGCTGTTCTCGTATCTGCTCGTTGAGGACCCCGGCCTCGTCGAGGAATGGGCCGAAGCTCTGTGCCAGGCCGAGCTGCGCCGTGTTGACTGCATCGCCGATCCGGAACTCATCCCGATGGTCCTGACCGCCGACGACATCGCCTACAAGAACTCAACCCTGTTCTCGCCTGTGTGGTTGAGGCGGGTGTTCATGCCCCGTCTGAAGCGACTCAACGACGCATGGCACGAGAGGGGCGCCCTCTGTGTGTTTCATTCCGACGGCAACCTGTTCCCCGTTCTCGACGACCTCATCGCGACGGGAATAGACGGGCTGAACCCGCTGGAAACGATTGCGGGAATGCATCCGGGGCTGGTGCGCCAACGCTACCCGACGCTCGCCCTCACCGGCGGCATTGACGTGAGCCAGCTCCTCACTTTCGGCACGCCCGATGAGGTCAGGGAAACCTGTCGGCAGGCCATACGCGACACGGGCGGACGGGGCTATCTGATGGGCTCCACCACGGAGCTGCACTGGGATGTGCGGCTGGAGAATGCCATCGCGATGTTCGAGACTGCATGGGAGACGAAACTATGAGGCTTCGGCGTGACCTGATTGCGCTCGGCTGGGCGTTGATCGCGGTGACGGCCGGATGCGCCGCAAGCGCCCAACGTAAGCCGCAGACACGGCCTGTTCCCGTCTATGCGCCCGTCAACGAGGAGGTCGAACTTGGCGAAGTGCGCCGCGGTCAGGTGGCGCGGTTCGAGTGGACGATCCGCAACAAGGGCCGAGCGCCCCTTGAGATCGGCGTCAAGGCGAACTGCAACTGCACGGTGCCCAAGTATGACCGCGTGATCGCCCCCGGCAAGACCGGGTCGGTGACCGCCGAGCTGACAACGCTCGACCTCAGCGGCTATACCACCAAGACCCTCCTCATCACAACGAATGATCCCAGGAGACCCAAGGCGGGCCTGTACATGGTCCTGACTGTCGTCTCGATGGTACAGGTCCTGCCCTCCGAAAGGGTGGTGATGCGGGTCGGCGACGGTGAGGCAAGCAAGCACGAGTTGACGCTGCGCATGGCCAGGGGCGAGGAGGCTGAAATCACGGCGGCGCGGAGCAACGTTCGCTTCGTTCAACCCGAGCTGGAGCCGATCGAGAATGCCGACGTCACCGGTCAACGCAGCTACCGTCTCACCCTCACGGCTTCCCCCGATATGCCGTATGGACGCCTTCAGGCACGCATCACACTGGCGACCACGTCCAGCGCCGAGCCGGAGGTTCGTATCCACGTGACCTGCGAGAAGGGGATCGTGGCCACACCCCAGAACCTCTATCTCGGCGCTCTGCCGACAGGCAAGGCAGGCGCGCTCGAGCGTCCCATCCAGATCAGCAGCCACTCCCGCAAGTTCGGCATACGCTCGGTCGCCTGCGATGATCCCAATGTCAAGGTCTCCTACTCGACGATCAGGACGGGAGAGTACTACAGGGTGAACGTCCGCTACCTTGGCGGGTGGCCTGCCGGATGGGTCCAGCGGCAGATAGTGATCGAGACCGACGATTCGGCCCAGCCGCGGATTGTCGTTCCGCTGACGGCGCGCATTGAGTCCGGACCGTAAGGCCCATGCGTCCGATCTGGCCGGCTGCCTGTGCTCTGGCGATCTCCGTGGGCATAGCCGCCGAAACCGCCACGCGTCCGCAAGGTCGGTCTGACCTTACCGTCGTCTACGGCGGCGAAATCCGAGGTTACCTTGCCCCGTGCGGGTGCACCAAGCCGATGCTCGGCGGGATCGCTCGACGAGGAGCGGCGCTGAAGCGCCTGCAATCTCGCGGGCCTGTGATTGCCATCGAGAACGGGGACCTCACGGTCGCCGAAGGGCGGCAGGATGAGCTGAAGGCCGAGACTCTGGCCGATGCGCTGGGAGCCATGCGCTACGATGCCGTCTCGCTGGGCGAACACGATTTCGACCTTGGCCTGGATGTGCTTCGGTCGCTGGACGGCCGCAGTCGAACGCGCCTCATTTGCGCCAATGCCATGGATGAGACGGGTCGGCCGGCCTTCCCGAGCCACAAGAAGGTGACGCGCAAGATCGGCGGCACCAATCGCACGATCAGCATCTGGGCAGCCATTTCGCCACATTTCGCGACGCCGGGCTCAGTGACGCTAACGGATCCCCTGCGCGCGCTTCGCGCAGCATCGGCCCAGTCGGGCGTGCGCATCCTTGCCTTCCACGGACGGCGGAGCGAGGCCGAAGCCATCGCTCGGTCCATCAGCGCATTCACGCTCATCGTCTACGCTCACGGTCCCGATGTGCCCGCACCACCGGCGCGCGTCGGCAGGTCAACACTCGTATGCGCAGGAACCAACGGCAAGTACCTTGGTACGGCGACACTCGACGCATCGGGGGCGGTGCGGCGGGTGGGCTCGGTCGCGCTCGGCGAAGGCGTCGGCTTCGATCCGCGCATCGAGGCCATTCGCCGCGGCTACCTGGCCCGCGTGTCTGCCGAGAACCTGCTCGATCTGCTCCCTCGCGCGCCGCTTCCTGTCGGCGAGGCCTACTCGGGCTCTACGTCGTGCATGTCGTGCCATTCGGATGCCCATCGAGTGTGGGCTTCTTCCGCCCATTCGCGGGCCATGGATACGCTGCGCAAGGTCGGGCAGGATCGGGACCCGGAATGCGTTTCGTGCCATGTCGTCGGCGCAGCCCACTACGGAGGATACGTGGACCGCAAGGAGAAGGAGCTTGCCGGCGTCGGCTGCGAGAGCTGTCATGGCCCGGGCAAACGCCATGCGGAAAACCCCGCGATCAAACCCGCCAGAGGCGGGCATAGCTCATGCGCTCCGTGCCACGTGCCGGGCCACAGTCCAGGCTTCCGGTACGAGGCCTACTGGAAGCTGATCCGACATTGAGCGAGCGATCGGCGCAAGGCCCACGACCTCGACGCTTTCTGCGGCCGGCCTCCGGATCCATGCGGCTCGCGGCGGCAGCGCTGCTGCTTGCATGCCGCGCACCATCCGCCGCCCAGACCCATGTGCTCGGCCCGGCACGCGATGTGAGCGTGTTGGAGGACTTCGACAAATCGGCGGGATCGCGCTGGGTCGCCAGGTTCGGATCGAACGTGACGGCTCGGACAACCTTCGGCCATGCTCTGCCGGGCATCGCCACAACGCTCGTTCTGGCCACGCCGCGCATCGTGGACCCCGCCGACCGCGAGGCAAGCCACAACTGGTACGCGCTCAAACGCTCGGGGGCACTGCCTGCCGATCTGCCCAACGAGTTCGACGGCTTCCGGCTTGTGATCGGAAGTGGCGGCCAGAAGCAGTGGTGGCTCTCCATGACCGTTGTCGGCGCTGACGGCAAGCGGTATTCGCGCTTGGTGTTCGACGCGATCCTCCCATCGGGGCGCCTGATCGAGTGTCTGCTCCCGCTCGATACGTTCATGGCCGGGTCCGACATACTCACCGCGGAGACGGTGCGTTCGGCGCGCGAGATTGAGTACGCATTCAGCGTGCCGGGGGCCGACATCTATCTCGACCGGATCGCCGTCTATCGGCGCGCGCGCATGACCGGCTGGCTGGACTTCGCCACGTCGCACCCCAACAACAACCTGTTCGAGCGGGGCGAGAAAGTCGAGATGCGCTTCACCGTGGGCGGCGATCCACCGAGCGCGGCCCACGGTTTCCGATGGGAGATACGTGACCTTGCCGGCCGGATCGCGCTGGCGGGACATCGGGCGCTGAACGGCGCTCGTTCCCACAGCATTCCCGCGCCGGTGGCTCGCCACGGGTACTACGAAGTTCGGGCCTGGTGGACGGATCGAGCCGGCAAGTCCATCGGCACAGAGTCGTGCATTCGCGGGGAGGGAACGGTACCCGAGGGGATCGGCACGTTCGCGGTCCTGCCCTCAACCGTGAATGAGAACAAGCGCGCCCTGCTGAAGCTCGGCCGGGCGGCGTTCTTCGGGCTGCACGGCGACTTCCACGGCTTGGCCGACAGGATCGGACTGGCATGGCGATTCGGCTACGAGAAGTGGCCATGGCTGGAGCCGGCCCGTCCCGATCGGTTGTCGGGCATCGCCGAGTGGGCCGCTCGCCGTCTCTCCGAGCCGCCCGCTCCGCTCCATACGCAGCACATCCTGCCGTTTCGGGGCAACATGGCGGAGGAAGTGCCCCTCTGGGCGCGCGGACCTGACGGCGTCGCCCCGCCGTTCGCCGATTGGGACGATTACCTGGCGATGGTCCGCGACGCGGTCAAGGTAGAGAAGCACCGATACCCGCACATGAAGCCGCGAATCTACGGCTGCGCATGGGAGGCCAATCTCAACATGCCCCCGTACAATGCGACGCTGCCTCCCCACACGCCCGAGCAACTGGCGGAGCTGTTCCGCAGATCGCGCGCCGCCATTCGCGCCGAGGATCCGACCGGATTGGTGATCGGCCCATGTCCATCGGTGATGGATACGGCATGGTTCGAGACCATGTTCAAAGCCGGGCTGCTGGACCATGTGGACGCGATCGAGACCCACGGCTACAGCGAAGGCGCTTGGGACCCGGAAGAGAACGACTACCCCGGCAAGCTGGCGCGCCTCAGGTCCCTCATGCTCCGGTACGGGGGCAAGACGCTCGACGTGTACTGTACGGAGCTCGGGCAGCCGGGCATCCTGGGGGCGACAATCGTCCACAGGTCCCAGGCCGAGCGGATGGTCAGGACCTCCGTGATCCTCAAAGGGGAAGGGGTACGCGTCTTCATGCCGTTCTACGGCATTGACTTCGACCGCGTGGGTTACTGGGGATTCCTGTTCAACCTGGACGTGGATGCGCCGGAAGGTCCGTGGGCGGCGCGACGGGTGACCCCTAAGCCCATGGTGACCGCCATGGCGGCGTGCGCCCGCATGCTCGAAGGGACCCGGCCGGTGCGTCGGCTCCGCAGCCTCGGCGAAGGCGTCTGGGCCTATGTCTTTGCCGATCGCGACCGTCGGATCACCGTAGCGTGGACGCCGGGCAAGCCACGCATGGTCCGGGTCCCGGTTGTTGATTCCGGGGCCAAGGCCGGTGTGGTCCACGCAGCGTCCGGGGTGGATGCCCGGCGACTGAAGTCGCGGCTGCGGACGGCACCAAGTCCGCCTTCGCGGACCGGTGGTGTGAGTGGCATGGCGATTGCGGTGTACGACATCGAGGGGCACAGGATGGCCGTCGAGACATCCGGGCGCGAGGTTCGAGTCCGCGTCGGCCCCTCGCCGATCTACATTGTCGAAGGCCGAGCGAGCGCGACGGCACACCACCCGATAGGGAGCAAGAAACGATGATCTCACCCCTCACAAGACTCCTCGATCCCATGGCGCTTGCGCGGCGCTGCCGCGACAGGGCGCTGCTCGCCTCCAGCTACGATCGGCGCGGCGGCAACCACGATTGGAGCAACTTCGTGCGCGTCGAGGGCTCCGAAGCGGTGCTGATGGACGCAGAGGGTCCGGGGTGCATCACGCGCATCTGGACCGCCGATCCCCAGCAGGGCGTTGTGCGCTTCTATCTCGACGGTTCGCCCGAGCCGAGCATCGCCATGCCGCTCCCCGAGCTGTTCGGCAGGCTGCCGCTCTCGTTCGGCATCGGGGGCGAAAGCGCCGAAAACTACGCGAGGAGCAGGGCGGAGCGCCTTCCCATGGGCTGCACGAGTTACTGCCCCATCCCGTTCGCGCGCCGATGCAGGGTAACCATCGAGCCGGAGGACGACTACCTCTACTATCAGATCAACTGGCGACGGCTCTCGCCCGATGCCCATGTGCCGACATGGCTGCCCGACACAGCGGATCAAGGCGTTGCGGCTGCTGCGCAGGTGTTTGCCGAAGCCGGCAGCGCGCGCGCCGAGGCGGATGCTGACGAGCTCAGGCCATTCGACCTGACCGCGGACCGAACGGCGACCGTGTTCGAAGCGCGGACGCCCGGCGCCATCCGTGAGATCGCCGTCGCCCTTCCGTCTTTCCCCGACGCGGACGTCCGCGCGCACGTCCTCGACAACGTCTGGCTGGTGGCGCACTTCGACGACGACGAAGCCCGGGACCCGAGCATCCGCGTGCCGCTGGGCGCCATGTTCCTCGACTTCGGACAGACGAGCAAGCCCCGCACTCTCATGGTCGGGACCGGTCCGGATGGCGTGCTGTATTGCAGGTTCGCCATGCCGTTCCGTCAGTGCGCCACGGTTCGCTTGATGAACCGATGCGCTGTGCCGTTCGGGCCTATCCGTGTGGGCGTCCGGCACGTGGCCATCGAGCCCGAGGATGACCTGTTCCGGTTCCGCGCGACATGGCACGACGAAACGCCGTTCGGACCCGACCACCGGGACTACAACGGAATCGCTTGCCGCCTGCTGAACCTCGACGGCCGCGACAACTACGAGATGCTCAACGTTTGGGGAGCGGGTCATTTCGTCGGCTGCGGTTTCCACGTGGACCTGCGCGACGCTCCAACCGATCGCGCCGCAGGCGAGGGCGACGAGATGTTCTTCGTTGACGACGATCCGGAACTGACGCACTACGGCACCGGCACCGAGGACTATGTCAACGATGCGTGGGGTATCCGGGGCTACGACGGACCGGTCTCGGGCGATGCCGTCGCGGGCGAATGGGGCACAGACCCGCAGATATACGGATACCGATTGCATCTGTCCGACTGCGTTCCGTTCGTTCGGCGCGGGCGCTTCACGCTCGAGCACGGCACCGGCAACAACTGCAGCGGAAGGTACCGGAGCGTTGCCTACTGGTACATGGACCCTGCCACGGTGCGAACGAGAGCCGAAGAGCGACGCTGGGAGGAGATACGCACGGGCCTTCGCAAGCCGACCTCGCCGATCACCTGATGCATCGTTCGGGCGGGCATCGCCGCACGATCACCGCCTTGACAGTCCCCCGCGCGCCTGTCTATACTTCACCCGACAACGGCCTGGTGAAGGATGATGGAATACGCACTCAGCACGCGCAAGCAGCGCATCCTGCATGCAGTGGTGAGCGACTACGTGACCACGGCTGAGCCTGTCGGATCACAGTGGTTGGCCAGCCGGTACGATTTCGGTTGCCGCAGCGCCACACTGCGCAACGAGATGTGCGAGATGGTCGAGGAAGGCTACCTCGTCCAGCCGCATACGTCTGCCGGGCGCATTCCCACGGCCATCGGATATCGGTACTACGTTGATCGGCTGATGACGCCGACGTTGCCCGACAGGCCGAGCCGACTCGCCGCGCGAAGGCGCCTCGAGCGAGCCTCCGCCGACGTCGAGAACGCCATCCGAGACGCCTGCCGACTGCTGGCCGAGATGACGCAGTATCCCAGCCTTGCCTCGGCGCCGACCGGCGGCGAGATAACGCTGCACCGCCTGTACCTTGCTCCCGCAGGCGCGCGGCACGCGCTGCTCGTTCTGCTGCTTTCGACGGGACACGTCGAGAATCGGATTGTGGAACTATACGGCACGCTCGACGATCGGGCGCTGGCACAGCTGGCCGAGACCATGAACCGCGCGCTGGTCGGCAGAGCCGTCCGTGACCTGGCGGCCGGGCTTCCGCAGGAAGGGCCGCTTCACGCGCAGGGCAGCGATGAGAATGCTAGGCGCATCCTGGCGGCAACCGTAGAGGCTGCAGCCGCGTTCAGCGATGAGGCGCTCATCTTCGAGGGCGCCAGCTACATGCTCCGCCAGCGCGAGTTTCGCGATCTGCTGCGGCTCGAGCAGCTCCTTTCGGCCTTGATGGACGAGAAGGTGCTGGTCCATGTGCTGCGCCGCATCCAGGCCGCCGAGGGCGTAACGGTGCTGATCGGCCCCGAAAACCAGGTGGATGCCATGGACGAGTGCAGCCTTGTGACCACCCGGTACCAGGCCGGCAGCGACGGCTACGGTTATATCGGCGTGCTCGGTCCCACAAGGATGGACTACGATCGCGCTGTCGCAGCCGTAGAAATGATGGCGCGTGGTCTGTCCGCCGCCCTCGCGCGCGTCAGTCCCGACTGGGACGATGTCGGCGCTGCCGGCGCGTAGACCGATCGTGAGCCGCTAGCGCTGCGAGACCGCCGCTCCATATGGCGAGCCAGGGTGCCCGTTGGACCACTGCGCCGTCATCCCTTGCTGGAGAGAGACAACGCCCATGACTCGAAAGAAACACGATAGACACGACCAGGCTCAGGATGCGGCAGCCGAGCCGACCGCCGATGCCGCCCCCGCCGCTCCGGATCAGGCGGAGAGTGCAGGAGAGAGCGAGCAGCCCGCCGCTGCCGAGGATCGGATCGCCGAGCTCGAGCGCGCGCTTGCCGACGCCGAGGCGCGCAACCTGCGCGTTATGGCGGACTTCCAGAACTTCAGGCGGCGCAACGAAGAGCAGCTCGCCGAACGGACGCGCTTCGCTGCGCAGGAGCTCGTCACGGCGCTGCTTCCGGCGCTCGACAATCTCGAGCGGGCGCTCGACGCGGCTCAGGATGCCGGCAGCTACGAATCGCTCCATGCGGGCGTCGAGCTAACGCGCAAGCAGATACTCGACATTCTGAAGGGGTACGGCGTCGAGCCGATCGAGGCGGTCGGCGCTCAGTTCGATCCGAACCTGCACGACGCCGTCATGCGCGTAGAGGATCCGGAAGCCGAGGAAAACTCGGTCGTCGAGGAGCTGAGGCGAGGATACACCATGCACTCCCGCGTCATACGCCCGGCCATGGTCAAGGTCTCCGCCAAGCCATGACCGCTCCCGCCAAGCCTGTTTCCTCCGGGGCTCAACGGCGGCCGACAGACCCTCGGTTCGGAACCGACGGCGTTCGCGGGGTTGCCAATGAGAACCTTACGGCTTCGTTCGCCTTGCGGTTGGGCATCGCGGCGGCCCATGTTCTCAACGCCGGCAGCGCCAACGGCACACCGGGCCACGTGGTTGTCGGGCGTGACACGCGACTGTCGGGCGATATGCTCGAGGCGGCCCTCAATGCGGGGCTTGCCGCGACAGGGTGTCGGGTGACCAACGTCGGCGTCGTGCCGACACCGGCAGTCTCCCACATCGTCGTGCGGCTTGGCGCGACGGCGGGCGCGATCATCTCAGCATCCCACAATCCCTACCCCGACAACGGCATCAAGTTCATCGGACCCGATGGACGGAAGCTGCCCGACGCCATCGAGGAGCGGATCGCTGAGGCGCTGCAGCATACCGACGCCATCCCGCGCCCGACAGGGCCCGACATCGGGCGAATCACGCAGGCCGAATGGCATGGTCAGTCGGCCTACGGGTCCGCGCCGGTGCTGGGCTACATCGCCCACGTGGCTTCAACGGCCGGAGCGCCGCTGGACGGCTTCAAGCTCGTGCTCGACTGCGCCAACGGGGCCACCGCCGCCATCGCTCCGGGGCTGTTTGCCGACCTGGGAGCCGACGTCGTTGCCATAGCGGCCTCTCCCGACGGCGTAAACATCAACCGCAAATGCGGTTCGACGTCTCCGCAGAGCATGTGCGCCAAGGTAGTTGAAGTCGGAGCGCACGCCGGCCTGGCATTCGACGGCGACGGCGACCGCGTGATGATGTGCGACGAGAACGGCGCCATCGTTGACGGCGACCATATGATGGCGATCTGCGCGGCAGGGATGAAGCGGCGCGGCGAGCTCGAGGGCAACCTCGTCGTCGCGACCATCATGAGCAATGCCGGTCTCGATGCCGCGCTCGAACGGCACGGGATCGAGCTTCGACGGACCGACGTGGGCGACCGATACGTCGCCGAGGAAATGGCTCGATCTGGGGCCGTCCTGGGCGGCGAGCAGTCGGGCCATCTGCTGTTCGGGCGGCTCACGCTCACCGGTGACGGCATGCTTTCAGGGCTGCAGGTGCTCAAGGAAATGCGGACATCGGGGCAACCGTTGAGCGCGCTCGCAGCCGCAATGCCGACGTACCCTCAGATGCTGCGCAATGTTCGCGTGGCCGACCGCAACGCGTGGAAGTCCGACCCCGGCATTGCGCGCGCCATCGAACAGGCCCGCTCGAAGCTCGAGCGTCCCGAGTGGCTTTCGGTTCGGCCATCGGGCACGGAGCCTCTTGTGAGAGTTATGGCTCAGGGACCGGATGAGGCCGTCGTGCGCGAGGTGGTGGACAGCCTCTGCGCCATGATCGCGCAAGTCTCAGGAGGAGGCTGATGCCCCGCTATCCCCTAAGGACCGATCTCAGACCCCAGTTCGCCAAGTGGGGCCTCTCGTTGAAATCCCAGGGCGCGCGCCCAACATGCTCGGTCTTTGCCGTCACGGCCGCGCTCGAGTTCGCTGCCGCCCAGCGCCATCAGTCCGGCTTCGTCTTCAGCGAGGAGTACCTGAACTGGGCATCCAACGAGGCCATTGACGAGCACGAGGACGGCGGGTTCTTCTCGGACCTGTGGAAGGGCTACCAGAAGCACGGAATATGCGAAGCTCGACTGGCGGCATACAAAGAGACGTTCGACCCCCATTGGCGGCCGTCCAAAGAAGCCAACCGTCAGGCTCACTCTTTCCGGCTGGACGCCTATGAGCTGACGTGGATCAAGCACTGGGATGTCGCCACAGGCCTTTCCGATGACGAACTGGCGGCCATTCCGGATTCGCTCCGCGCCGGCTTGCCCGTGTGTGCTGGCATGCGCTGGCCCAAACAGGCCGAGTATGACGACGGCGTGCTCAGGATGTGTCCGCCCGAGGAAGTGTTCGACGGTCACAGCGTGCTGATCGTCGGCTATGTGCTCGAACGTGCGGGCGATCTCGACACGGGTATCGTGCTCGCTCGAGATTCCGGCAGCGGTGGGCGCTACGTCTCCCTGCCCATCGGGTTCATCCGCGCCTACACCAACGACGCCGCCGTCGTCTCCGATTGATCGCCCCGGAAGCCGACAGGGGTGACTCCACTCTCTGATCAGGCGTTCACAGAATATCCCCCCCTCCCCCTTGCCCC
>JBBIQU010000095.1:0-15711 GCA_037442185.1 Chthonomonadales bacterium
CATTCGGGCGCTCAGGGCGGGAAAGCACGTGTATACCACCAAGCCCATGGACATACGCGTCGAGCGATGCGATGAGGCCATTCGGACTGCGCGTGAGATGGGCCGACTGCTCTGCGTGGACTTCGACAGCCGCTACGTAGCAGATAACCACCGCATCCGACAGGCGATTCGATCCGGCGCGATCGGCCCGGTGATCAACGCGGACCTCCGCATGAAGTGGTACCGGAAGCAGTCCTACTACGATGGCGGCGTGCCGGCAGGATGGCGGAGTCGTCTCGCTACTGAGGGCGGTTCGGCGGCGAATCAAGCGGTCCACTACCTTGACCTTCTGCTGTGGTGGCTGGGCCCGGTCAGGTCGGTGCAGGCGCGCATCGGAACTCTGGGCCACGACATCGAGACCGAAGACGCCGCCCAGGCGCTCATCACGTTCGAAAGCGGAGCATGGGGCGTCATCCAGACAACCACGTGCAGCTATCCCGAGCTGGGAACGGCCATAGAACTCACAGGGCGCACGGGCACGTTGAGCTGGAAGGACAACGAGGTCGTCCGCTATGAGGTCGAGAACGGCGAGCCGCCCGCACTCGAGGGTTTTCCGGTGGACCCGGAGCTGCCGCGCAATATCATTGAGGACGTGGTGGGCGTCCTGACGCGCGGGCGCTCTCCGCTCTGTCCGCCCGCAGAGGGCCGCGCGTCGGTGGCGCTGTTCGACGCCATCTACCGATCGGCCCGCGAAGGGGGCGCCGTCACTCCCCTGTAGGGGACAACACCAGTGCCGGTGCGGCAACGTCGGGCATCCGATCATATGAAGCGCATCAGCATACTTAACGACGTGCTCGGACCCATCATGCGCGGGCCGTCCAGTTCGCATACGGCTGCCTCCTATGCCATCGGCGCGCACTGCCGGGCGGCGCTGGGAGAAACCGTGCGGCAAGCCGACGTGACGTTCCGCGAGGGAAGCTCCTACGCCGTCTGTTATCGCCGACAGGGCTCCGACCTGGGCTTCGCGGCCGGGCTGTTGGGCTGGGACATCACAGACGAGAGGTTTCTGCGCGCAGTAGACCAGGCGCCAAGCGAAGGGCTCGGTCTCCGCTTTCATGTCGGCACGCTATCCGGCGACGACCATCCGAATGCGGTGCGCCTGCGCCTGACTGGTGCATCGGGGCGACGGGTTGAGATCATGGCGCGGTCCATCGGCGGCGGCATGTTCGAGGTCACCTCTCTTGACGGCGCGCCCGAGCCGGCGAGCGGAACTGCCGACGTGGGACCGTCTCCTTTGCCGAAGCTCGGCGAGCCGCTCTTTGCGTCGGCAGGCGAGATGGCCGAGTGGATTGGGCGTTCCCGCATGGGTGCAGGAGAGGCCGGTTTGCTCTACGAGACGGCGCTGCTCGGAGTCGAGGTTTCTGTCGCTCAGGGCGAGATGCAGCGCAGGCTCGCGGTGATGCGTGACGCGGTCTTACTGGGAACGAGGCGCGACGGAGAGCCGATGATTCTGCTGGATCGCACGGCGCCGTCGGTCATGGAGGCTGAAGCAGCCGGACGAGTTGCCGTCGGCGGCATGCATACGCGCGCGGCGGCTCGCGCCCTTGCGGCGATGCATACGAACTGCTCCATGGGGGTGGTCTGCGCTGCGCCGACAGCCGGCTCTGCCGGCGTGCTTCCGGCCGTCATGGTGACCCTTTCGGAAGAGATGGGCGCGCCCGACGAAGTCCTCGTGAGGTGCCTGTTCGCAGCGGGGCTGATCGGCATGTTCATAGCCGAACGGGCCACGTTCGCCGCGGAAATCGCCGGCTGTCAGGTCGAGATCGGCGCGGCAAGCGCCATGGCGGCTGCGTCGGTCGTCGAGTACGCAGGAGGCGCCGCGCTTCAGGCCTGCGACGCGGCAGCCGTGTCGCTGCAGAACACGATGGGTTCGGTGTGCGACCTGGTGCAGGGCGTCGTCGAGATTCCATGCCACACGCGCAATGCCGTTGGAGCCTCATCCGCGCTGGTCGTGGCCGACCTCGTACTCGGCGGCTACAGGAACCCGATCCCGCTGGACGAGACGATAGATGCCGTGCTCGCCGTCGGCAAGATGATGCCCGAGGAACTGCGCGTTACGTCGCGCGGGGGCATAGCCACGGCGCCGTCGGCCATCGCAATGCAGGCGCGGAAATGACGGACGGACGTGGGCTGAGGCCATCCCGCGCGGGATTTGCGTCCCAGACCGACGGTTCATCGTCGGGTCGGTGCGCGTAATGGAGGCGGTGAGCTTGGATGCTGATCCTGTCCTCTGAGGATGTGCGGCGGTCTTTGCCCATGCGCAACGCCATAGCCGCGATGCGCTCGGCGATGGCGTCGTTGTCGGCGGGCGAATGCATCGTGCCGGAGCGGGCGCACATTGATGTGCCCGAACATGCGGGCGTCGCGCTGTTCATGCCGTCCTGTATGCCCTGCGAGAAGCGGATGGCGGTGAAGGTCATCACGCTGTTTGACCGCAACCCTGAACGTGGACTGCCGCGCATACAGGCGGTCCTCTTGCTGTTCGATGCCTCCAATGGCGCGCCGCTGGCCATGATGGACGGCGCGACGTTGACTGCCATCCGTACCGGCGCGGGTTCCGGTTTGGCCACCGATCTTCTGGCCCGATCCGATGCGCGTACCGCGGCCGTTTTCGGATCGGGGCCCCAGGCCAGGACCCAACTCGAGGCGGTCTGCTGTGTCCGGCCGATCCTGTCGGCTCGCGTCTTCGACCCCAATGGGGAAGCGGCGGCGAGCTTCGCCCGGGAAATGGCTGATCGCCTTGCCATCCCGGTAGCGGTGTCGGAAGGTCCTCGGGAGGCATTGGACTGCGCGGACGTAGTCTGCACCGCCACCATCTCGCACACGCCGGTCTTTGACGATGCCGATCTGCTTCCGGGCACGCACATCAACGCCATCGGTTCCTACAAGCCCCATGTGCAGGAGATACCCTCGGCCACGGTGTCGCGGGCACGCGTGGTAGTGGACTTCCGGGCAGGCGCCCTGACGGAGCCGGGCGACCTGCTCATACCCATTGCGCAAGGCCTCTTTGCCCCGGAGCGCATCCATGCGGAGCTGGGCGAACTCGTGTTGGGCCGCAAGACGGGTCGGCTCAATGAGGAAGAGGTGACCCTCTACAAGTCCGTCGGGGTCGCCGTTCAGGACCTGGCTGCGGCCACTTCGGCTGTCGAGGAAGCGCGCCGGCTGGGACTTGGGACGGAGGTATCGCTGTGAGCAGTGCGGCGCTCCCCGAGCGTGATGCGGCTTTCGCGCGGCGACGACGGAGCTTCGACGGCATTCCGGATCTTTACGCTCGCGCCCGTCCCGGCTATCCTGAAGCGATGTTCGATGCCGTCTTCGAATACGCTGCGCTGAGAGCAGGCGATACGGCGCTTGAGATAGGTTGCGGGCCGGGTCAGGCGACCCTGCCCATGGCCCGGCGAGGACTCAGGATCACAGCGATCGAGCTCGGTGAGCGGATGGCGGACTACGCTCGTCAGGCGGTCGCGGGGCTCCATGTGCGCGTGATCTGCTCGCCGTTCGAGGAATGGCCATTGCCGAACGAGCGGTTCACGCTGGTCTACGCCGCCAGTTCGTTCCACTGGCTGGACCCTGAGGTGCGTTGCGCCCGGGTAGCAGAGGCGCTGCGGCCAGGAGGATCGCTGGCCCTGTTCTGGAACCGGCAGGCGCGAGAAACGGACCCCGACCCGTTCTTCGATGCCCTGCAGGCCGTGTATGCCTCCGAAGCGCCCGAGCTTGCCGCGCGGTACGATGCGGCGAGCCGAGGCGATCAGATGCGCATGGAGTATGCTGACGAGATCGCTCGGTCTGGTCTCTGTGGGCCCGTGACGGTCAAGGAGTTCGCATCCTCGATCTCCTTCACGAGCGAGACTTACGCCGCCCTTCTGTCAACCTACTCCGACCATGCGACCCTCGAAGACAGTCAGCGTGAACGCTTGCTCCGGGGCGTGAGGGAGCTGATCGAGAGGCGGTTTGGCGGGCGCATCTCCCGGCCTTGGACGACCATATTGTTCCTGGCGAAACGGCTGGCGTAGCCCCGGCTACCGGGTCAGCTCGATGCAGCGAAGCTCCTTGGCGTCGCGGACGAGGAGCCGCCCCCGGACATATGCCGGATTGCACCAGTTCCGGCCGCAGACCGTGGTCTTGCCGATCACGCTGCAGCCGGCGGGGGAGACCGACACGAGCATGAGCTGACCCCGTTCGGCGAGGATCAGCATGTTCCGACCGGCTGCGATGAAGGACGCGAAGCCTGCGTCAAGCATGCCGGCAAAGAAGCCCTCCTGGACCCAAGCGCGTCTGCCGGTGGCGGCTTCGACGAAGAAGAGACGCCCTCCCGGGCCAAGGCCGCACACATGTGTCCCGACGGAGACGATGTCGGAGAAGTCCACGCCGAGCGAACGATCCCGCCACACCTCCTTGGCAACAAGCCCCTCAGATCCCCGGGTGACGCGAATGCCGATGAGCCCCAGCGTGTACGTTCCGACGACAATGGTGTCGCCCACAACGACCGGAGTCGTCACATGTCGGCCGAGACGCGTCTCAACGGGCACGCGCCAGAGCGGCTTGCCGTCGGCCGGATCGAGGCCCATGACGGAGTCTGCCATGAAACACACGAGCTGGCGCCTGCCTCCAAGCACGGCGAGCACGGGTCCCGCATGGCCGGGAATGGCGTCAGCGGACTTCCAGATGACGTCGCCTGTGATCTTGTTGAAGCATATGATGCCGGCTCCGGGCCGACCGCCGACGGCCATGTACATGCGGTTTCCGAGGATCAAGGGCGCGCCTGTGTTGCCGTGCCGTGCCGCTCCCGGGATGTCGCCGCTCTCCTCAAGGGGCATTGCGCCGAAATCCTTGACGAAGTTAACACGCCATATCTGCTTCCCGTCGCGAGCGCTCAGGCATCGGAACTCGCCGCGACAGGAGAGGACATAGACCCGCTCGCCGTCTATCGTAGGTGTGCTGCGTGGACCGGGGGGAGAGCCGCTGTCTCCCCACAGATCGTCGAGCGGCGAAGCCCAGATTTCGTTGCCGTCCTTCATAGAGACGGCAACGGCGACCTCCTTGCCGTCGCGGTTGTCGAGGAGGTAGGCCGTCTGGCCTGCCGCCGCCACCGATCCGCTGCCGAACCCGACCGGCCTGGCCCAGATGACGTTCGGCGTAGCTGCCAGGGCTGTCGGCAGGGTTACGCCGGCAGGAACATGGCCATCCCCGCCGGGTCCACGGAACCGCGGCCAGTCGGCGCGCACGCGCGTGCCCGACAGATCCAGCACAGCCAGAGCGAACATGGCCAGACGCATTCCCATTCCTCCACACCCGAATGCTGACAGGTTCGCCGCCCTTCAACGAAGCACCTTCACACCCTGATCCGAGGGAATGCAGGATTCGACGGACCGGAGCGGAATCAGTCGGCAGACTCGGGCAAAGGGCTGAAGGGAGCGTTTCCATGGCGGACGCGCTGAAGATCGGGATTGTGGGGTGTGCGGACAACACGCACGGTAAGGTGTGGGGCGAACTGCTCGCTTCGGAAGCCGGTGCCGCATACGGCATGAAACCCGTGGCGGTCTGGGATCGGTCGCCTCAGGCCGCGGAGGCGCTCGCCAGAGCTACGGGAGCCAGGGCGGCGGCAGATCCTGAGGATGCGGGCCGGGACGTTGACGGCGTGATGATCACAGAGTTGATGCCTGACCGGTACCTGTCTCTGGCGAGACCGTTCCTCAAGCGCGGCATGCGCGTCTTCTTCAACCGACCCTTCGCGGGAAGCGTCGCCGATGCGCACGCGACCGTGAGTTTGGCCGAGCGCCACGGTGCGCGCATCTATTCGGCATCGGCCCTGTACCACACAGTGGCAGGCGCAAAGGCGCGAGACGCTTTGGAGACCATCGGACCCGTGCGCCTGTTCAACCTCACTGGTCCAACCGACCACATCGGCTTCTACCTGCCCCATGCGGTTGCCGCCATGGTGAGCGTGCTGGGGACGGGCGTGAAGACGGTGCGCGCAATCAGCCTTCGAACCGACCAGGACGACCCCCAGAAGGCGGCGGCTCCTGTCGTAGTGTACGTTGAGTATGAGCCGACATCGCCGATTGGCCCGGCTCGAGGGACGCTGAACATGATCGGCCCGGGAGCCAAGTGGTACGGCTTCTCGATGAACCTGTACGGAGCCAACGGCGAGTTGGACCCGGTGCGGTTCGAGGTTACCTACGAGCACTTGCTCCACGAGATGGCGCGATTCTTCCGAACCGGCGAAGAACCGATCCCGCGCGAGGTCATCATCGAGAAGACGAGCATCTACTACGCCGCGCTCTCCTCGGCGCGGAGGAGCGGGGCTCCGAGCGATGTCCGGAGGCTCGTGCGCAGGCCGGAGCGATAGGGGAAAACGTCAATGGCGAAAGGCTTCGTTACCAACGAGCGCATAGAGTACACCGATGCGGTCACCGGCGCCAGAATCACCCAGCTCACGAGCTACCCGACACCCGCGATCCCGCTTTTCTATGCGTCGGTGAACTTCACGCCCGATAGCGAATGCATCATACTCCTGTGCCAGCGTGAGGCACGCCGTGATGCCCCCTGGGATCTGTGGAGCGTGCGGCGCGACGGGAGCGATTTGCGCCGCATGACCGATTCCGACCGGGCAGGCGGCTTCGCCCTCCTGCATGATGGGACGGCGGTGTTCTATCATCACCATGACGCCGTGTGGCGACTGGACTTCGCAACGCTCGAGGAAGAGAAGGCGGCCGATCTCGCTGACGGCCCCGCAAGCGGGCACGGCTTCGTGTCGCCGGATGGGCAGTACTACTTTGCGGCAAGCTGGACGCCGGGCAACAGCGGTCGGATCGGCCGGTCGGCGCCGCTGGTGTACCGCATCCGGACCGACGGATCGGAGATCATCGCTCATCGGCCTGCTGCCGATGAGCCTTGGACGCTCCACTCGGTCTCGCCGGGAAACCACGGTCTGCTTGCCATCGCCGTTCGCGAAGGGGTCAAGGAGTACCGACTGCTGGACCACGACTTCCGGCAGACCGGCATATACACGCGTTCGCACGACTCCGCTCACTCAACATTCCTGGGCCGGTCGCCTGAGATGCAGGGATGCGCCTTGCCCCCGGATCGCGCCGTGCTGCGAATCGGTCTTGGCGAAGAGACGCCGCGCGTTGTGGCACAGGGCCCGTACTTCTGGCACTCGGCCTCGACGCTCGACGGCGAGTGGATCGTCGCCGATACGAACTGGCCCGACGTCGGAGTCCAGCTTATCCACGTTCCGACCGGGCGGTTCGGAACGATCTGCTACGCCCGATCGAGCCAGGGGCATCCGCAGTGGAGCCACCCGCATCCGCAGTTCAGCCCCGACGGCCGCTCGATTCTGTTCACCTCTGATGCAACGGGCATACCCCAGGCCTACCTTGCGCATGTATCGGATGAGATCAGGGAGCGTATCTCGTCGGGCGCCCTGACCGTTCTCGACAGGAAGAGATAGGGGACCGTCGAGCCAACAATACCTGCATTTCGGTAAAGTATAGTTTGCAGAAACACCTATCATTCTGCTAACTATGGTTGGCGAAATGCTAGGGTACTATCAAACGATGTATCTGAACAGACTGGCTGAGGCCGAGCTCACGGACGCTCTGCGGTCCGGCAAGGTGACCGTGATCCTCGGAGCGCGTCAGGTTGGCAAGACGACTCTGGTCGGGCACACCCTGCGCGGCGCCGACGTGTGCTATCTCAACTTTGACGTCGAGGTGGATCGAGCCCGGTTCAACGCGGCAGCGAAGCTTCCGCCCGAAGACGCCATGCGCATCTTCGGCAATCCCGAGCTGGTAGTTCTGGATGAGGCTCAGCGGCTGCCGGAAGCAGCCCGGGTCGTGAAAGGGTGGTACGACTCGCGTGTGGCTCAGCGATTTGTCCTCTTGGGCTCGTCGTCCCTTGATCTGATGAATCGGAGCGCCGAGCCTCTGACGGGACGCAGCCGCAAGGTGTACTTGCCTCCGCTGCTGTTTGAGGAGACTCTGCACGCTCAGGCGTGGGCTTCAGGGCTCGGTGCCGATGACCTGAGCCGTCACTTCCGCGACCAGGTCCGTACGTTACTGAGGGAGCGGATCGCGTTCGGAAGCTACCCTGAGGTCGTCCTGTCAAGCCAGCCTCAACGCCTGCTCAGAGAATTGGCCTCGGACTACCTGCTCCGCGATGTGTTTGCCATGGGCCTCGTGCGCGCCACCGAGGCGATCCGGAGGCTGGTCACTCTCCTTGCCTATCAGATCGGCAACGAGGTGTCAATCAGCGAACTCGCAACACAACTCCAGATATCGCGACAATCGGTCGAGCGCTATGTTGAGATGCTCGAGGAAGGCTTCGTGATATTCCGACTCTCGGCCTACGCCACTAACCTCAGAAACGAGGTGGTCCGCAACCGGAAGGTCTACTTCTGGGACACCGGCATCCGCAACGCGCTGATAAACAGTTTTTCAACCGAGGAGACGCGTCCCGACATCGGTGTTCTGTGGGAGAACTGGGCGATCGCGGAGGTCGCGAAGATGAACGCCCTTCGCGGACGGCCTTGCGACTTGCTCTTCTGGCGCACGCGCGCTCAGTCCGAAGTGGATCTCGTGTTGCGCGGACCGACGGGCCTTCGCGCGTTCGAGGCGAAGTGGAACCCGAGGCGGAAACCGGGTACGGCATTCGCCAACCGATACGGTGTTCCGGTCGAGACGATGTCTCCGGACGATCCGTTTGTGGCGCGCCTTGTTCCGTGAATGATCGGCGTTGCGCTGCCTGCGGATGGGAGTGTGTCGCGCTCTTGGCGCCCGGCTCCCAGCCGCAGGCAATGACTCAGGCGCGCGCCGTCTACCTCGCTCCGCAGGCCTGCAGGCACGCCTGCATATGGCCGCGCGACTCTGCGGCTATGACGATGCACTGCTCCAGCGGAAGTTCCTTCGCGCCGATGACCTCGAGGTCCACCGGTCCCGTGTAGCCGTGTTCATGCAGAACGCGCACGTAGCCAACCAGGTCTATGTCGCCCCGGCCGTTTGCCTGCATTGGCGGCAGACCCGGGTTCTGCTGACGTCCCTTGCAGTCGCGAATGTGCACGTGCTTGACGCGGCCAATGACCGCCGCTATTGCCTCCACAGGATTCTCGCCGCCCCGATGGATGTGCGACGGGTCCATATCTATGCCGAAAGCAGGAGACGTGATCGCCTCCATCGCCTTCAGGGTCGTGGACGTGTTCCAGATGGCTGCGCCCACATGGGCCTTGACGCAGAGGGTCACCCCGTACTTCTCGGCCATGTTGGCGAGTTTGCCCAGCGAATCGATGCGTTCCTGTAGCGACGCTTCGTCGTCCTTCTGACCGCCGGGGCCGCAGTTGACGATGGGGATGCCGATCTCAACCGCAGCTTGGAAGGCCGTCTCCATAACAGCGGGATTCTGGGACGGCTGCTCCATGGCCAACAACTCGAGTCCATACTCGGATGACAGCCGCTTGATCTCCGGGGCGACTTCCTTCCATCTCGACAGAACGAGATGCTCGCTCATGCCGTCAATGGCCGACAGCTCGATGCCGTCATAGCCCGACATCGCTGTGTACTTGAAGGCGGTCTCCATGTCGAACCCGCCGAATAGGACCGAGTTTGCTCCTAGTTTCACATGTGCCTCCATAGAGTGGCGCGCCGACGTGAGCCGTTACGGCGCGGTCCAGCGCGTGAAGCATTCGTCGCCCATGTTGGGCAGTCCTGCATCAGAGTAGGGCAATCATCCAAGCGAAGGGTGCCAGTCCGATGACGGCCACGAGTGTATGTCCCGCGGATCGGCGATGCGCCATGAGACGGTACGGGCATCATGCCGAATGACGCCGGGGACAGACGCCATGCCGTCGGCCGCTCCGGTCCATGACCACTCGACGCTGATTTCGATGGGGCATGGCGGACGCCACGGCCTTACCGTCTGGCCCGCATATCCCGCCTCTGCCGGTCCGGCGGCCTTCAGTCTGTTCAAGGCGTCGGCAATGTCCGCGCGGATGGCGGTTCGCACCCGGTTGGTCTCGTAAAGCTCGCATCGGTCCCATACGATTCCACGCTTGGTGGGGGTCGTCGTCACGCCCGGAAACAGGCTTCGCGCTTCTGCGCAGGCAGCCTCATCACCGGACACATAGACAAGGGGTATCCCGTCGGCGCCGGCATAGAGCGCCATCTGACCTATCTCGCCGTGCTCACAGCCGTTGATGCGGTAGCGGCAAATGACCTTTGCAGATTGCGTATGGTCAAGGAAGCCGCCAGCGGTTCCCGCGCGAGCGTGCTGACCGATGATGGCCAGCGCATCTACGTCAGAGTCGAGACCCTCCCAGCGCAGCGGGTTTCGTTGGGCGATCCACACCCGCTTGGCGCGCGGATCGAGTTTGTCCGGCAGGAAGCCCTGATTGCGATTGCGTCCATGCCCGTCGAGTATCCGGACCTCTTCGACGCCTGCATCGAAGCATCCGGCGATGGCCGCATTGGCGTCGGCAGTGAGTTGCTCACGGCCGTAGGTGTACAGCGGCGAGTCGTCGTCGGGATCGTAGCACTCATCCCATGACGAGATGCCCGCAAGACCCTCCATGTCGGTGCATATCCACACGATCATGTGCCGTCAGTACCTTTCGACATGGCTTCAATCGCCGCCGGATCAAGCGGCGGGATGGCTCCCGGCTGAGAAGCAACGTATGCGCCCACGGCATTGGCCCATCGCAGCGCTTCGTCAGGTTCGCAGCCGGTGAGGAACCGGGCCAGGAAAGCCGCAAGGAAAGCGTCGCCGGACCCAACCGTGTCGGCAACCGCAACCTGGTGTCCCGGGATCTCGCTCCACGCGCCACGATGCCAGAGCGCCGCGCCGTCGGACCCGCGAGTGACGCACACGGTGGTCAATCCGTACCGGATTGCCATGTCGGCGCTCCATCCGGCCGGGCCGGCTCCTCGCAGGCCGAACCACTCTGCTAGGCGCTCGATCTCCTCCACGTTCAGCTTCACCACGTTGCTGATGTGGAGGAGGAACTCAACGGCACGCCGATCATCGTGGGGTGGCCGCAGGTTCACATCGAACACCTTGAGCGCTCCCGTTCGCAGCATTAGCCGGATCGAGGAACGCGACGGATCGCGTCGCTGGGCCAGGCTTCCGAAGACAACCGCGTTGGCCGACAGAGCTGCGCCGACCGCTGTCTGCGTGGCTCGCATCGCGTCCCATGCGGCCGGCTCGCAGATCACGTACCCGGGTATGCCTGAGGATCCCAGCGTGACGATCACCTGACCCGTGGGCAGTTCGGGGTCCACCTGCACCAGGTCCGTGGGCAACCCGCGCATTCGTGCCTCTTCGACGATCTCCGAGCCGAGAGCATCATCTCCGACGCGGCTGACCATCGCCGCATCCAACCCCATGGCGCGCAGGTGGCATGCGACGTTGAACGGGGCGCCTCCGAGCTTGCGAACGCCCTCAATGATGTCCCAGAGGACCTCACCAATGCAGACGACCCTGGGCGGCGAATCGCCGATCATGCGGGCTTCCTATGGCGTGTCGGTCGGATACAGCACCTCAGGCGTCATCATGACCGGGATTCGGTAAGCAAGGACACGCTTGAGGTAGTCGAGCGGCTTGGGCACGAACACATCGTTCCATAGCTCGTCGCTGACCTTCATGGCACGGCTCAGTAGTTCCGTGATCTCGCGCGTCTTGTCGAGCATGCTGCAGTTCAGTGCCATGCCGACAAGCGCATCGGGCGCCTCGGGATCGAGCTCGAGCGCTCGCGCGAGGAGCGGCTGGGCCTCTTCGGGGCGCTTCTGCACCATGAAGAGTGCGGCGGTAACCATGAGCGCGTCAACGGCGTCGCGATCGGCCTTTCGAGCGATCTCCAGCATTGCCTCGGCTTCTTCCATGCGCTTTGGCCGATTGCCGCTTAGCAGATCGGCCGCAAACCTGATGTATGCTTCGGGCCACGACGGGACGGCCGCCATGGCGCCGGTGATCTGCGCGCGGACATCGAGGGGCTCTTTGGACATCAGCGACTGCAGGAGCAGTACCTCGGGAGCGCTTGGGCGCATTGCGGCGAGCGCGGTCACATGGTCAGCCGCCGCCTTCTTGTCGCCGGTAATCATGTCGGCGCAGGCGGCAATGTACACGGAAGCGTAGGTCCTGTTCTGCACGCCGGCCTCGACGAGGGCGCGCGCCTCTTTGGGCTTGTGTGTGATCAGCAGGTAGTAGGCCTGGGCGGCGGCGGTAAGTTCGTCGCCGCGCCCTTCGCGCTTGAGCGTCCGCAAGAGCAGGTCGCAATCTCGCCGTCGGCCCGCCCGAGCGTAGGCCAACATGAGGCGATTCACGGCGCCCAAAGATGCTGTGGCAGGATCCCCGGCCGTCTGATATGCCCGGACGGCTCCAGCCCAGTCGCGAAGCGCATAGGCTGCGTCGCCGCGCTGCTCTGCCGGCGCATCGGGCCTCAGACTGTCCCGGCGGGCTTGGAGCGCTTTGCGGTGCTGCTCGAGGGCCGATGCGGCTCCCATGGCTAGCGACTCCATGGTCTCACCGGCTTCGCCGCGCAGAACATAGAGCGCAGCCAACTCCGTCCGCGCGACCACGTTGTCTTCGGGTATCTGGGCTTGTTCAAGCAGAGCGATGGCCTTGTCGTACTCCTTGGCCGATCTGTGGATCGAAGCAAGGGCTCGTGCCGCGTTCAGATTTGTCGGATCCACCTTAATGGCGCGTCGGGCGTACCGCGTCGCGCGCGCCATGTCGTTCGCCTTGAGCGCTTCGAGAGCTATGCTTGCATGATGTTCGGCGCCCTTGTTCAGCTCGTTGTCAACGACGACGACCACCTCCACTCGCGCTGAGGCTCCGCCCATGTCAGTGGCCATAGCAGTGAGTCGGTGCTGGCCGTCAGGATCGTTGAGAGTGTCCCACTCGAGCGTATAGGGGATGCTGCTGTCGGTGCCACGCTCCACGCCGTCTATGCTGAATGTCACCTGGCGAACGCCTGTATCTTCGAATCCCACGACACGGGCGGTAACCGTAATCTGATCGGCAACGCGCGCGCCGTCGGCCACGCTCAGCGTCACCGTGGCTCCACGGGCGCTTCCAGTAAGCGCCATGAAGGCTATCAGGCTCACGGCCAGTCGGCATGCGCGGCCCTTGTCAGTCATCCAATGCATCTCCCATTCCTTCGCTTCGTTTTCGAGTTCAGCCCCTTTTGCGGGTCACCGGACCTCGATGCGCACGTGTGCCGGCGCCTGTCCGCGGAAATAAGACAGATGGCCGCAGAGCGCTCCCTTAAGCCCGGCGGGGGCACCCTGACCCGTGTCGGCTCCGTTGGCCCGGGGCTCGCCGGCCATGCTCGCCGTGAAGTCGGCGGTTGCCGTCTGGCCGGGCCGCAGCACGTCGAACACTGCCTGCAATGATGGTTCGACAGCGCATCCCCGTGGTCCTGTAAGCCATAGCTTAACTGCAGAGACACTCTCACCACCCGAGTTGCGCACACTCAGGCGTACTTGCGTGGAGCCGTCATTTTCCGACACATATGCAGACGGAACGAGCCCGAGCGCGGCAACGCTGCACTCTCCCAGAGACGACTCGAGTTCGTCCAACTCAGCGGCGATCCGATCTCGCATTGCCGTTGCCGCCTTCCCTGAGGCGGCCATGTTGCCGCACACCGCCTGAGCATGACGAACGCCCAGAATGGCCCGGTGGATTGGCGCCAGCGCTTCGCCGGCACCCTCGCCCGCAAGGAGCTTGGAAATGCGATTGAGCATCCACGGGCACTCCTTGAGCGCGGACACCAGCCGGGCGCTGCTCGATGCGCTCACGACACGGTAGGCCCTGGACTGCTGGGCGGCTCGCCGGTAGGCGTTTGAGGCCCTCGAAGCGTGATTGACGAACCTGAACACCGCGCACGTTCCGGGACCGAGATAGCCTGGCTTCTTGATGGAGCCTCCAGTGTCGACAGCGGCCGACTGAAGCCTTTCGACACGAGGCCCGGCGTCGCCGAGGACCAGACGCTCGATCGTGTACATTCCTCGCGGAAGCCTCACTTCGAGGCGGAGCGACGCAGGAGCGTCGGCCACATTGCTGATGCCGACCGCAAGGCCATCGGGGATGCGCGATGCAACCACTCTCACTCTTTCGTGGCTGCTTTCTGAGGCCACCCGTTTGGCGTCGAGATTGGCCCAATCGTCCCAGGGCGGTGTGCCGTCGTCCCGAGCGGCCAGCCCGAGCTTGCCTGCTGCGTCGCCCTCAGTGTCCTTGCCCAACAATGCGTGGTCTGCCGAAACGCGTGCTTCGATCGGTTGTCCGACGCTTTGCGTCTCGGTCTCATTGCCATCCGGACGCGTCACCTGCTTGACGAACGCGCTAACGGCCAGGACCAGTATCAGAGCAGACGCCATCTCGGCTACGCCCGCTCGACGGATTCGGTTTACCCTCAAGACCCCTCCTGCGGCGTTGTCGCCGCCGACGGACGGTTAGGCCGGACGCGCCGCTCGAACACCTCGCGGTCCAGCATTACCCGTCTGCCGCACGTTGCGCACGTCAGCCCGACGTCGGCCCCGGTGCGGTTGACGATCCACTCGTCACCTCCGCACGCATGGGCCTTGCGCAACCGGACACGATCACCGACGTCAACTCTCACCATGCCCATAGACGCGTGTCCACATCATGCAAACCGCCGATTGTAGCATACGGTTACGCGCTATAATACGCACGTGCTGCCGCCGGCGTTCGGGGTACGTGCTCGTTGAGGCGTGCGAGCGCCGACACTCGCGAGGCGCATCACCAATGCCAGTACAGGAGCCGCCATGCTGCCCATTGCGGCGATGCTTGCCGCTACCCCAATAAACGGCGGGACAGAGTTCGCTCCGCCGCGCCGTCCCCCGAATGTGATCTTCATCCTTGCCGACGATCTGGGCTACGGCGATCTCGGCTGCTACGGTCAATCCAAGATCAAGACCCCCAACATTGACAGGCTGGCCCGATCGGGAGTGCGCTTCACTCAGTGCTATGCGGGCAGCACGGTGTGCGCGCCTTCGAGGTGTTGCCTGATGACCGGGCTGCATACCGGCCATGCCTTCGTGCGCGGCAATGCGCGTGTCCCGCTCCGCCCCGGAGAGAACTCCGTTGCCGGCGTGTTCCGATCGGCGGGCTACGCCACCGCGCTCATCGGCAAATGGGGCCTCGGCGAGCCGGGCACAACGGGCATCCCTAACCGACAGGGGTTCGACTTCTTTTTCGGCTACCTGAACCAGGCGCTGGCGCACAACAGCTTCCCGACGACGCTGTGGCGCAACGATACCATTGAGCCGATCCTGGAGAACGAGCATGGTCGGCGCGGCGCATTCTCGAACGACCTGTTCACGAGCGAGTCGTTGAAGTTCATCGAGCGCAGCGCCGACAGTCCGTTTTTCCTGTATCTGGCCTACACGACTCCGCACGCCAACAGCACGGCAAGAACCATGGAAGCCCCCGAAATCGAGCCGGAGTACAAGAACAAGGCTTGGCCCGAGGTCGAGAAGACGTTTGCGTCCGCCATCACCCGCATGGACAGGGACATCGGGACCATTCTGAAGCGGCTGGAGGAGCTTGGACTGGCGCGCGATACGATCGTCTTCTTCACCAGCGACAATGGCCCGCACCGGGAAGGGGGGCACAGCGCGGACTTCTGGCAGCAGCGGACCATTGCGCGGCATCAAACGTGAC
>JBBIQU010000096.1:0-4166 GCA_037442185.1 Chthonomonadales bacterium
GCCTGAAGGCTGCTCCGCAGGGCGCAACTCGGTCCTGGATCGCCCGTCTGCCCGACATGTTGTATCGGAGTCGAACCGATTGACCGATGTGCCGGCCGATCGCGGGACGCGCCGGGCGCCGCAGGCTGCGGCACGTGTTCAGTGTAGCACGCCGGTACCATCCGCGACGTAACACGGTACAATCGTGCAAGGAGGTGCCACGATGCTCGTTTGCTTGGCGGCGTGTGCCATGGGCGTTGGACAGACCCCGCTGTCCCGGCCCAGGTTGGACGTCCGACCCATTCCCCCGCCAACGTCGGGCGTCTATGGCCTTCTTGGCTTCGAGGTGAGGGCGCCGTGGATGGACGGGCACATCCAGATGCGCATGCCGGAGACCCTCAATAGCTCGCTCGGCCTGCACTTCATTGATCACGACCGCGCCGACATGCGCCCGCTGAATCCGCTCAGGGCATGGCCTGTCTGGAAGCAGAACCGGATGAACGGGGCGTGGACCTATGTCGTTCGCCTGCCGGAAGGCATCGAGTTGAAGGGCTAAGTGACACCGTACGCTGACCGGGTGGCCATGGAGATCCGAGTGCGCAACAGAACTCGCGATACCATCCGCAACGTCGCCAACCAGATGTGCCTTGTCATGAGCCATGCAACGGAGTTTGGCGCGAGGAACACACTGGAACGCATGTGGACGTTCCGAAGCGGGTCCGTGTTCAGTCTCGCCGACACGACGCCCACTCCCCGGGATAAGGGACGTGACCCGTGGGTCCTGATGCTCACCAAAACGGGATCGAAGACCTACGCGGGCGCGCGCGACTGGCCTGACGGCTGGTGGGTCGTGGATCAGGTCGCCGACCTGCCGGTCATCGCCCGGACATCCGCCGACGGCAAGCACATGGTCGGCATCTCGTGGGACGGCGATCCGATGTACATCATGAGCAACACCCGCATACCGTGCCTCCATGCCGGCCCGACCAACGTGTTCACGATCGAGCCGGGCAAGGAGTGCGTCTGGCGCGGGATCCTCTGGCTCACCGACAACGATCCCGAGCGCCTGAAGAAACAAGCGATGCAGGGCGTCAGGCCCTGATCATTCGTACCACCGTTCCCGGCTTGGTGGGCAGGGTCAGTCCGCCCTTTGGAACAGACCGTCGGCTCGGCTTGGTTCCCGGCGAAGTGAGGAGCGCGGCCCACGATCCCTTCGATGGCGGCAGCCATCTTACGACGCCGTTCGGCTTGCCTCCCGTGACGGTGACCTCGACGAACCGGCGATCGGCCTTCACTTCCATAACCACCCCGTGATACCGAACGCGGGTGATCTTCAGCGAGGGCCACGATCGGGGCAGACGCGGTTCGATGCGGAAGCCCACCATTCCGGGTTGGTAGCCAAGGAACCCATACAGGAGAACCTGCGGCACCAGAGCGCTCTCCACGAACTCGTAGTCGAGCCCAAGCCCTCCGGGAGGTCCGCCGCCCTGCAAGGTGCCGCGTCCGGGCTTGGCGTAATACGAGCGGTATCCGCCTTCTGCCTGAACCTCATCGAACCACTTCACGATCTCGCCGAGGCGTTTCGCGGCATCGTCGGGGCCATGTGACCGCAGGCGCGCCATCAGGTCGAAGTAGCTGAAGCCCAACACCCCTCCGCCGTCCTGAACCTGATCGCCCCAGGCGACACTCAGCGGTTCCCACATGCCCGAGTACCATTCGGTGTTCCGCTTGGTCGAGCATCGTGGACCGAAGCGCCATCGGTAGATGTCGGCGCCCTGCGATGTATCGCCCTCGACCGTCCTCTTGCCGTCGAGCCACTCGAGGATGCTCTTCGCCTGCTCGGGTGTTGCGAATCCGTAGTGAATCGCTTCGAGATTGAGGATCGCGTAGCCATAGTCGTGCAGGACGCCGTCCACGTCCATACATGCCGCGAACCGACCGGTCTGGGGGTTCCAAAGCAGCTTGCCCGCATGGGCCTTGATGCGCTCGGCCAGCGTCTCGAGGTCCTCGGGAGACTGGACCGGCCCGTCGGCAGGAACGCGCCATTGCGGATTCGCACTGATCAACCGCTCGACGTCCGCCATGCGCCGGAGCGCCTCATAATGGTAGATCGTGGCATTGGTGTCCTTGCCGCCGAACGGCAGAAGATCCCAGTAGTTGTTGCCGACGCCTCCAGCATAGCGCGAAGTACGAGATCCGTCGGAGTTGCGGATGAAGCCGCCGCGGCCATCGTGCCCGTACCACGGCGTCTCGACGCACAGGGCCTCGCGCAGCCGGAACTCCCTGATGGAGTACGCCATCGCGACACGCATGCGGGCGATGTTCTTCCGCAGAAAGTCCAGATCACCGGTCCAGCCGAGGTAGATGGCGCTACCCATGACGAAATGCGGGTTGTTGATGTTGTGGCGCGTATCGGCAGGCGTGATGACCGACTTGAGCACGATCCTCGTGCCCGGATCACCAAGGAAGTTCAGACGGATCCGCGTCATGCGTCCGGCATCGGTCCAGCCCGGACTCCGGCAGATCGGCACGTCCGAGTAAGCCATGCCGTCTTGCGGCGTGATGGGCGCGAACTCGATCCGCCGCGTACTGTCGAAATCGGGCCGATCGTCGGTCGCCCACTGAACGGATGCAGAGGAGACCTTCCCGTCGAGCGCCTGCCATTCCACGCGCGCGAACGGCGCAGCGGCCATCGGAATGTCGAACCGCGGACTGTCTACGGTTCCGCGACTTCCGCTCAGGCGCAACTCCCAGCCGCGCGCTCGATCCAGAGCGACGTCATCCATACCCTCCAGGGTCCAATCCTTCGGCTCGGCGACGGCGGGCACCCAGACGGCGAACGGGTCGTTGGCGAGCGAGAAATGGAAGCCCACGCCGCCGGTCTGCATGTAGAGGGGTATGGGCCAGCCCTTGCTGTGGCCGAAGCCCCTGTGCTGATGGGTTGCGACATAGCCCTCGTCGCTGATGTCCCGGCTGAGGAGGACCTCCTTCCACGCGCGGATCACCGCGTCGTCGTTAAGGTCGCGTCCACGAACGGGCCAGAGTCCGGCCAGCGACTGCCAGCCATCCCACAGGGTGCATTGCGGCCTTCCGCCCTCGGCGTGCAGAGCGAACAGTCTGCGAATGGCGGCTGCGATCCCTTCATGGCCCGGTATTGCGTAGTTCGGGAACCACTTCGACACCTTCGGCGAGACCGGGCCGATCCAGTTCCACGGTGCGCAGCCCATGTCGCCCGCCAGCCGCACCGGTCGCGTCGCCGCGGTGCCCGGCATGCGCCATCGCAAGGAGCCATCCGACGCGATAACGGTCTGCTTGGCCGCATCGGCCCCGAAGACAACCATCTTGAGGATCAGGCCCGCCGGATTGACCTTCTCGGGACCGACGTTCTCGGCTTCCACGACCAGCGTGTTGCTCCCGGAGCGCAGCAGATGCGTGACATCGGCGTGATATAGCCGGCTCAGAGTGTCGCTCCACCCTGCAATCCGGCCATTGATCAGCAGGCGGCTCCTGTTGTCCGCAGTGAAGGTGACGACAGCGCGCTTCGGCCTACCGAGAACGGAGAAGCGTCTCACGAACTCACGTTTGCCGATCGGGGCCGTCTTCGCCGGTTCGGGAGTCTCGTCGGTCCAGATCCACGAGAGGTCGGTGAGGTCCTGCTCGGGCGCGACGCGTGGAGCCGTAATCGGCGCCGCCGGATTGACCGCGATCACCTTGGCGTTCGGACGCGCGGCAACCTCATCAATGCGGATGTCGTCAATCAAAACCGACACGCCCGACCTGGGGTTGATCTGGCGTATTTCGAGTTCAGCCGATCCCGTACCGGCAGTGAAGTACGCCTCGTACATGCGGTAAGGCTTGCCTGAGCCGACCGGCTCAACGTGCGCTACCGACACAAGGACCGAGGCGTTCAGTTCGACGCTGAGGCCTCCGAAATCGGGCGCGTCGGAGGCGCGGCCGTTGGCCCTGATGGCGATTCGATATACCTTCCCGGCCCTCAAGCCCGATATGGTCTGGGCTATACCGGCAAGGTTCTGCAGCACGCATACGCTCCGGCCATCGGGGATGACGCCGTTGTCAACGAACGGCCCGTCCTGAGGATTGCGCCCGACGAGACCGGGGAACGTGGCTCGCCAACCGCTGATGGGATTCCCCTGACCGATGTAGCCAACTCCCTTGATCTCGGCCCC
>JBBIQU010000096.1:4178-15532 GCA_037442185.1 Chthonomonadales bacterium
GTCTTGCTCGAACGAGGCATTGGTCACTACCGGTTGCGCGTTCACCGTTGCGGCAAGCGCGCCGAGGACCGCCATGAGACATGCGGATGCGGTCATTGGCCAGCCACCCGCCTGTGGCCGAACAGGTCGAGAGCCTCAACAAGCACGCCGGCTTTGGACGGGCCGAATCCCGGCAGGCGGGCGAACCGCTCCATCAGCTCCGCATCGTCGGGCGCATCCGCCCAGAGCGCCGCGACCGAGCCGCCGTGCTTCTCTGCCATGTGGGCCGCCAGCCTCTGTGCCCGTTCGGCCATCATCTGCCCGAAGCGATGGATGCCCGGCTTCCGGCGGAACACGTCCACCAGCGCATCGAGGTCCATCGCCGCGATCCGATCGGCATCGAGATGTCCGAGCCGCTCATACAGCCGATAGGCCCCGATGAACGCCAGCTCGGCGCGCATCTGCTGATCGAAGAGCGCGGCATAGAGGAGCCCATCAGCCCTGCCGCGCAGAAACGCGTCGGCTTCCGCATTGCCCGTGATGGCAACGCCCTCGCGAGCATTGGCGATCATCCTGTCCAGTCCGCCCATGTGTCTACCTCCCTGCTGCGGCTTACGTCCTGGCCGCATCCGGATCATGGTAGCCCATTCGGGCCGTCTGCGCGCTTCGGCAGGGATGGCCGGCCAGCGAGGAGAAAACCACCGACGGGCAACTGAGCCCCAGCGAGGAGCGCCACATCATGGACACGCCGCTATTGGGTCAACGCATCATTGCGCAGCCGGATGGACGCATATTGATTGAGGGCTTCCAGCCGCGGCCTCCCGGGCCTGGGGAGGTGATGATCGCGACCGAGGCCACGCTCATCAGCGCTGGGACTGAGCTCGCGATGCTGGCCGAGGAGCATGGGGCTTTCTGCCCGGGCTACTCCAATGTCGGGCGGATCGTCGAAATCGGCGACGATGTTGCGGGCCGCTCGATTGGTGAGCGGATGCTCTCGCTCGGGTGCCACGCGAGTCACGTGACGGTGTCGGCAGCGCCGGCAAGCATCGTGCCCGTTCCGGAGCCCGTCAGCTCTGAGGAGGCGACGTTCGGCGTCCTCGGCAGCGTATCGGCCCACGGCGTGCGCAAGGCCCGATTGGAGATGGGCGAGCGTGTGCTGGTCACCGGCATGGGCGTCGTCGGTCAGCTTGCGCTTCAGTTCGCAGCCCGGGCCGGATGCGAGACGCTCATCGCCTCGGACCTCAGCGAACGCCGCCTTGCCCTTGCCCGGGAGCTGACCGGAGCGATCACCCTGAACCCGACCACGTGCGACATTGGCGCCGAGATTGAGCAGATCACCGAGGGCCATGGGCTCGACTGCATCATCGAGGCCTCGGGCTACCCGGACCACCTGCCCGCGCTGTTCGAGATGGCGCGCATCGGCGGACGCATCGTGCTCCTCGGGTCCATCTGGCATCGGACCGTCGAGGCGGACTTCATGCCTTTCCACCTGAAGGAACTCACGCTCATCGGCGCGCACCAGCCCAAGTGCCCCACCGTCGCGACGCCGGCATTCCCGTGGACCCAGCAATACAACCGCGCCCAGACGCTCAAGATGATCGCCGACGGTCGGCTCAACGTGCGCCCGCTCATCACGCACATGATGCCTTACACCGACGCCGCCGAGGCTTACCGCTTGCTGCGCGAGGAGCGGGATCGGGCGTTGGGCGTGGTGCTGGACTTCGGGGGTGCTGTACAGGCCTGACCGGTCCTCGTCATCGGGCATCCTGTCGGGCAACTGATGCGACGGGCCAGAGTCCGATGGCAGCAATGGTGACTGTGATCACCGCAGCCCCAAGCACGAACGGCGCTCGTACGCCGCCGGCGTCGGCTACGATGCCCGACAGTACCGGTCCGAGCACGCATCCCGCCCCGAGGATGGCTTCATGGTAGCCCATGTTGGCGTCGCGGTTACCGCCGGTGTGGAGGCCGTAGTGCATGCTCCCCACATGCGCCGGCGTGCGGGATGCTCCCAGCAGGGCCGACGCCACGACCAGAACAACCGCTCCGCTTCCACGGGCGAACATGGCCATGGCGGCAGCCCCAACCAGCAGCCCCGCGAGAAGCGCCGCTTTGCGATAGTGCCACCAGGAACCCGTCGCCAGAATGCCAAACAGAGCGACCTGACCGATCCACACGACTGCCGCCATCTCGCCGATCGCACCATCGCCGAAGTCGAGGCTGCGGGCGAGCCGCGGGAATACCGTCGCCGCAGACGATCCCACGAACCACATCGTGAAGTTGGCAACCCACGCCATTCGAAGGAAGGCGAGGCCCAGGGCGTCCGACTCGTCCGACTTGTCCGACCTGTCTGACCTGTCTGACCTGTCCGACCTGTCCGACTCGTCCGATCGGTCCGGCGGCCTCGCCCGGACCCGGACGGCCATCGTTACCAACACCATCCCGACGATCGCGGCTGCGGCCCAGAACGCGCCCCTCGGGCCGATCGCCGTATACGCATGGCCCGACACTCCCACGCCCGTCAGGATGCCGCAGGTCCAGCTTACGTTGAAGATGCCTGACCGTACGCGCGTTTCGTCGTGGTCGTCTACCTTCAGAAAGGTCTGGAGCGACGGCCAGAAGATGCCCGATCCCGCGCCCGCCAGCGGCGCGGCAACCAGAAGATGCCACGGAGCCTGCGCGAAGCCGTAAGCAGCCGTCCCGATGCCGAAGCCTGCGGCGCCGAGGAGCATCATCGCCTTCGCCCCGAACCGCCCCACGAGCCGCCCCGTCGCCAGCGCCGTGAGCATGTAAGCAACGCCCCAGCACAGGCCCATTAGCAGCCCGACCTCGGTCGCCGAAGCCCCCAGGTCAAGCGCTCTCAGATTCACCATGATCTGCGACATGGCCACCGCAGTGTCCATGGCGAACGGGAATAGGAAGAAGTCGAGGCGTTTCATCGTTGGTGTCTGCCGCTGCTCTGGTCTGCGGCAGATGATCGTACCCGCTATCGGAGGTCGTCGCGCAGGCGCGCATTCGGAACCCTGTCCGGATCATGCTCGTACATATACGTTATTCTGCGCGCCAAACCTGGGCGTGAGGAGGGGTCTCTTGCGCATCGCAAACAACGTTACGGAACTCATCGGCAACACTCCGCTGGTTCGGCTCAACAAGGTTACCGACGGCGCGGGGGCGACTGTGGTCGCCAAGCTCGAGTACTTCAACCCGCTGTCGAGCGTCAAAGACCGCATCGGCGCCTCGATGATCGAGGCGCTCGAGCAGGCGGGTCGCATCGGACCGGATACGGTTATCCTCGAGCCAACGAGCGGCAATACCGGCATTGCCCTCGCCTTCGTCTGTGCGGCCAAGGGCTATCGGTGCACTCTGGTGATGCCCGAAACAATGTCTCTGGAAAGGCGCGCGCTCCTGAAGGCTCTGGGCGCCGATCTCGTGCTCACCCCCGGACCCGACGGCATGGGGGGCGCTATCGCCAAAGCGAATGAAATGGCGCAGAACGATGCCCGCTATGTCATCCCACAGCAGTTCGAGAATCCGGCAAACCCTGACATCCACCGCCGGACCACTGCAGAGGAGATCTGGCGCGACACCGACGGTCAGGCAGACATGCTCGTCTCAGGCGTCGGAACGGGCGGCACCATTACGGGCGTCGGGCAGGTTATCAAGGAGCGAAAGCCCGAGTTCCGCTGCATCGCCGTCGAGCCCGCTGCTTCGGCGGTTCTCTCGGGCAAACCCAAAGGGCCGCACAAGATCCAGGGCATCGGCGCGGGATTCGTGCCTGAGGTACTCGACACCGGCATCATTGACGAAATCGTCCAGGTTGAGGAAGCTGACGCCATGGCCATGGCCCGGCGCATGGCCCGCGAGGAGGGCGTCTTCGCCGGCATATCGTCCGGCGCCGCCGTGTGGGCTGCCGTTCAGGTGGCGAAGCGGCCCGAGAATAGGGGCAAGCTCATCGTTGTGATCATCCCGAGCACCGGCGAGCGCTATCTTTCCACGCCCACGTACGCCGATCTCGCCTGACCCTTGCGCCGCCGCTCGATGACCAGAGCGGCGGTGTAGACTGTATGCATGTGCCGGCCACTTGCCACTGCGGTAATGTTCGTCCTTGCCTCAGCATGGGCATTGCCCGATCCCGTGCCCAAGCACGTCGAGACCGGCGCACCGTATCCGCCCAGCGCCGTCATTCGCCGCATCGTCTTCGATTTCCGAACCCTGCGCAGGCTTGCCCCCGGGAGCGACAACTGGCCCATGACGTGGGCCGACGACGGGAACCAGTACGCCTCGTGGGGTGACGGCGGCGGATTCGGCGGCACAAACGAGCAGGGCCGAGTCAGCAACGGGTTCGCGGTGGTTAAGGGGTCGCCTCGTGACTATGATGGCCTGAACCTGGCGGGCGGATTCGGCGCGAACGCGCGCGCGCCGTTCACGGGCAAGTGCTACGGCATTCTCGCGCTTCGCGACATGCTGTACGCATGGCGCACCGGCGACGAATCGAACTCGACCGCCTACGCCTTTCAGGAGCTCTGGCAATCGCGAGATCGAGGCCGGACATGGACGCCCACAGACGTCCGCTTCGCGGCATCGGACTTCCCACGTCCTGACCGAGGTTTCTTCGCTCCGACGTTTGTCCAGCACGGAAGAAACCATAGCCTTGCGAGAGACGGCTACGTGTATGCGTGCGCAGCCAGCGTCAAGACCGAGCTATGGGATGTGCACAAACCGGGGGAGATCGTACTCCTTCGTGTTCCCGAGCGTGAGATAGCCAATCCTGCGGCATGGCGCTTCTTCGCCGGCCTCGACGCTCGCGGTCGCCCTCAATGGGCACGCTCGGCCGCCGCACGGAAGCCGATGTGGACTGACGAGACCGGCGGCGCGATGATGACCAGCGTAACATGGCACCCCGGCCTGCGGCGTTACCTCTTGATTACCGAGCATGGCCGAACGGCCGCCGGCAACATGGGCGTATTCGAGGCTCCGAGCCTCTGGGGTCCATGGAGGACGGTCCTTTACGCCGAAAGCTGGGGCTCCGGGGCCATCGAACCCAGCACGTTCTACTGGAACTTCGCTCCGGCGTGGTGGTCCGCCGATGGCCGCCGGTTCGTCCTCGTCTTCACGGGCACAGACTCCAACGATGCATGGAACACCGTGGAGGGCAGCTTCGAGGTGTCCTCTCCGTCGCGCAAGTGACGCGTGGGCCATACGCGCCTCTATACCGATCCGGCAACGTCAGAGGCCGTGGTTGTTCTGTTCGGAGTTCGACGCGGGTCTCAGGAGCAACGCTTGTTCCCCAACCGGCCCGCCTTCTGCAGGACGCAGAAGCGACGCATCCGGAGGCGCCTCAGCGGGGCGGACGAGCGTGCCTGCCGATCGTCGCGCATTGAGCCTCTTCAGGAGATCTGGAAGGCACCTGCTAGCTCGCTGGCGCAGAGCGCGTTCGTCGCGCGTTTGGGCTGGGCCATTCGCCAATGCACCTATCTGTGCGGCCGCGGTCTCGTCTGCAACATAACGGAGCGCTGACATGGCCAACATGCGCACGTCGAGCGGCGTGCCCTCGGTTATGAGCAGAAGCACGAGGGTGCGGATTCGCGATGGCGTAAAGTCCGGCGCATCACAATCGTCCACAAGCGGCAACAGAGCGCGTAGCAACGCCAGAGCATCTGGGCGTAGCACAGCATCGAGTCTGGAGAGCGCGTCGAGAAGCTCGAGCAACGTCTCGATTGCATCGGCGCCGCGCATCCGCATGACGCGCCGCATTCGGGTTGTACCGTGCAGTATGAGAAGAGCCGCAACTGCAAAGAAGAGCGCGGCAAACCACGGAGCGTCAGGGCCGCTCGACGATATGCCGCCCGCCCATCCGATCGCAATAGCGGCACATGCGGCCATGCCGATACAGATCAGGCGGGCGTACTCGCGACGCCGCCACACCCGCACAGACATTCGGATGGTCGCCAACCTCGAACGCGCCGGTTGACGCCGCTCTCCCGCGCCCGTTTCTCTGTCCATACCCCTGGCCATGGGCGCTGCAGTCACGGTGGTATGCGCAGTTCGTCCCTTACACGGGCTCTTCTTCAACCGGATTCGTCAGTGTCCCGATTCCCTCGATCTCGATAGTCACTTTGTCCCCAGCGCGCAGCCACCGGGGCGGCTTGCGGGCCATGCCGACCCCATGGGGTGTGCCCGTCAGGATTACCGTTCCCGGCAGAAGCGTTGAGCTGCCGCTCAGGAACGCGATGAGCGTCGGCACGTCGAAGATCATGTCCCTGGTCGTCCAGTCCTGCATGACCTCGCCGCTCACGGTACAACGGATCGCGAGCGCGTTGGGATCGGGTATCTCGTCGGGCGTGACCAGGCACGGTCCGAGCGGGGCGAAGGTGTCGAATGTCTTGCCCCGGCACCACTGGCCGCCGCCCCACTGCTTCTGCCAATCGCGCGCGCTCACGTCGTTGGCACAGGTGTAGCCCAGGACGCAATCCAGCGCGCGCTCCTTCGGGACGTTCTTGCAGCGCTTGCCGATCACCACGGCCAGCTCGGCCTCGTAGTCCACCTCATCGCTCCGCAGGGTGCGCGGAAGCATGATCGGCTTGCCGGGGTCCTGGACTGCGGCCGGCGACTTCATGAACAGTACCGGAAACTCGGGTATCGGCGCGCCGCTCTCGGCCGCATGATGGCGGTAGTTCAACCCGATGCACAGCAGCGCGGTCGGCTCGATCGGCGCGAGCAGCTCGCCTGGCCGTACCGCATCATCGGTGACATGCCATTCGCCGAACAGATTCCCCTCGATGCGGCGGGCAGTCCCGTCGGCATTGAGCGCCGCCCACTCGGGACCTGACAGCGTTTGATGACGGATGATCTTCATGGTTACCCCTTGGTCCTCCCACGGAAAGTATGTGCTCGCACCCCGAGAGACCCGTCGCTCCCCGAAGTTGCCGCAATCCCGCGCGCCCTCCTGCGCACCGGGCGAGACCGCGACGTCACGGCGGGCGATGACGTTGCGCGGGTTTGCCCCCCTGGGCAAGGAGGGCGCTGGATGCGCCGGCCATTCGCAGTATTCCCCATCCGACCCATAACATACTGCCACGCCGCGATGGCCGATGGGTCAGAACGCCCCGAATCGGCGAATCATGGGCGGGGCGAGGGCGTCGGTGATCCTGAGCCGTATTGCGTCCATCGTCGCCCGTTCGATGCGGTCGAGCTTCTTGTGGCCGATGGTGGTGCCCTTCGACAGAGGCTTCCACTCGCCGCCGATGCGCCCTTCCACCTCGTAGCCTTCCACACGCTGTCCCTCGGCGATTTGCTCCTGCATCATGACCACCCCGACACTTGCAGCGCGGCCAAGCTCAACCTCCAGCGTGCCCGTCGTGCGATCGGGTCCCGGCGACCACTGGGTCTTCGGACGCCCATCCACGGCTCGCGACGCCTCCATCCCCTTCGCTGCCGCATCTGCCCGTGCCGGCTTGCCCAACAACAGGTCGGTGCGGAACGTAGCATCGAGATGCTTGCGCCATTCGCGCAGCCGCGCAACGTCAGGTTCGGCGAGGAGACCGCTCGTGTTCGGAGGAACGTTCAACAGCAGCACGCTGTTGCGACCCACCGACTTGTAGTAGATGTCGGTTAGGTGCTCCAGCGACTTCACCTTCGCGTCTTCGGCCTTGTGCCAGAACCAGCCGGGCCGAATGGAGACGTCGCATTCGGCGGGATGCCATGCCCAACCGTCCACGGGCTGCCGCGCGCCTTGCGGAGCCTTCTGAATGCTCCACTCTGTCTCGCGCGCATACCCGTCTTCGTTGCCGACCCAGCGTATGTCGGGCCCGCAGATGGCGATCAGCGCCTTCGGCTGCAGCTTGCGAATGGTGTCGTAGTAGGCCTGCCAGTCGTACTCCTGCCGCTTGCCGTTGGGTCCCTCGCCGCACGCGCCGTCGAACCAGACCTCGGCCACTTCACCGTACTCGGTGAGGAGCTCGGTGAGCTGGTTGATGAAGTGGCGGTTGTAGGCCGGCGAGTCGCCGTAGGTGCGCTCATGGCGGTCCCAGGGCGAAACGTAGATGCCCAGCTTGAGCTTCGCAGCGCCGACAGCCCGAGCAAACTCGCGCACCACGTCGCCGCGCCCGTTCCTCCATGGCGACGCCTTGACCGAATGGTCCGTGAACTTGCTCGGCCACAGGCAGAAGCCGTCGTGGTGCTTGGCGGTCAGGATTACGTAACGGAATCCGGCCTCTTTGGCTGAGGCGACCCACTGTGCCGCATCCAGCTCCGTCGGATTGAAGACGCGCGGGTCCTCGTTGCCTTCGCCCCACTCGCGATCGGCGAAGGTGTTCACGCCGAAATGCAGGAACATGCTCAGCTCGGCCTCTTGCCAGTCCACCTGCTCTTTCGTCGGGCGCACCCGTGCCCGCGGATCATCGTGCATCGTTTGTCCTCCTTCCATCTGCGCCGCGCACATCAGCGCCGCCGCTCCCGCGAAGAGATCGCGCCGACGCGGAGAGATCGTGTCGCCCATTGTCGCCTCCCGGCAATGCCACGCCATCGAGTTGGCATTCACGTTCGACGCGTGAGGCCGGTTGTCCTATGAATGCCGATGTCCCCTTGAACACAATGTGTCGGGGGTCGGCGGAGTCGCTGCGCGGACATTTGTGCATTGTCTCCCGGCGCTCATGGAAGGGACCCCAACATCGCTCGCCCAACAAGGGGCTCGAGAGGATGATATCAACCACATAGGAGCACACCAGTGTCAACCCAGGACCGTTTGGTTGCAGCCGTTCAGGAACTGTCGCGCGCGCTCCTGCTTGCCGGCGACGAGCAGGACGGCCTCCGCCGCACCGTCGAGATCGCCATGCACGCCGTGGATGCCACGGGCGCAACGATCTACCTGTTCGATGCCGGCGTGGGCGTCTTGCGGTTCACTCGCGCCATCGGGGCATCGGCTGCGGGCGCTCCGGCTGACGCGTTGGGCCTCATCGGCGAGACGCTGGCTCCGGGAGAGGGCATTGCGGGAACCGTCTTCCAGACCGGCGAGTCGCTGATCGTCAACGACGCGCCGTCGGACCCGCGTCACCTCGACCGCATTGACGAGTACATGGGCATGGAGACGCGCAACATGGTCACCGTGCCCGTGGATCGCTTGGACGGCACCCGGCTCGGCGTCCTTCAGGTGCTCAACCGTCGCGACGGCGACTTCACAGAAGATGACGTGACCATACTCCGCGCGCTTGTCCAGGCGCTCGCGCTGGCGGTGGCTGTTCGCCGCGCCTGCGCCGAAGCCGGATAGGAACCGGCAACCGGTAGACCATCAGGTGATTCGCTTCCAGCGGTCCGGCATGCCCATCGCGACCATGCCGCTCAGACCCTCTCGTTAGGTCGGCAGACCGTGCCGATCGAGCTGGCTGATGTGCTGCGGGCCCTTGGTGAGGGCGTCGCCTCGACGCTCGACCGGCAGGTCCTTTCGGGCAAAGATCGCGGCGGAGTGGTTCGCCCTGATTGGGGCATCGCAGAGCCGACGGGGACGTATGGATTGGTTGCCCTCTGCGGCCTGTTGTTCATTGCGCGCGAGATGCGGCCCGACGCCGCTCCATCGGAGCCTGACGGGCCGACGTTGCTCGAACGGATGTCGTTCGGCCTGCAGTACCTCAGCTCGGTGCAGCGCCCGTCGGGTCTCATTGATCTGCGCGACTGCAACTACGACTCGAGCCCCGATGCCGGCTTCGCGGTGCAGGCGCTCTGCCCTGTAGTCGAACTCGGGCGCGAGCTTCGGGGCCGTGATGCGCACTGGGACGGTCTCCTGTCCGAGATCGAGTCCTTCGTCCGCAAGCTGACGGTGGGCATGCTCGACGGCGGCTTTCACACGCCCAACCACCGCTGGGTCATGAGCGCCGCCATGGCATGGGCGGGATCACTCTTCCCTGACATTGATGTCGAGCCGGTGATCGCGGCATACATTGCCGAGGGCTATGATGCCGATGCCGACGGCGCGTTCATCGAGCGAAGCGCCGGCGTCTACGATGCCATCTGCGACCGGTCGCTCCTCATCCTCTGGAAGCATCGCGGAGACGAAGCCGCGCTTGAGGCGGCGCTGGCCAATCTCGAGCTGAACTTCCACATGCTCCATCCGGACGGCACGATCGAGACCGATGTGTCCCGTCGGCAGGATCACGGCGCTCGGCCCGTGCCGGGCAGCATGGCCCTCGCCTTCCTGATGGCGAATGACGCCCGTCCCGATCCACGCTTCGTGGCCGCGGCCAATATGCTCTGGCGGCGCAGCCGCGCGGATGCTTCCGGTCTGGCGGCTTTCATGCTGAGACAGCGCGCCCCAGCGGCCCCGTTGGATTCGGGGACCTTCCCGTTCGACTTCCGACGCGCCTTTCCATCGGTCGGGATGTGGCGTTGTCGCCGTGGCGCGATCTCGGCAACGGCTTTCCGGGGGAGCACGCGCCTCCTGACCGTGGTCTTCGGCGAGGCGGAGCTATCGGCGGTGAAGGTCAGCCAGAGCTACTTCGGAACCGGCAGGTTCGTCGGCGATACCCTCACAGAGACCGACAGCGGGTGCGTCCTGACGAGCGAAGGCGACGTGGACGTGCATCGGCCCGGGTATGACTTGCCGCTCGGACGACCTGTCGAGCCGCAGAGATGGTTCGAGACGCGCGCCGAGCGCGACTGGCGTCCCCTACCCCGATGCGTCAGCGAGATCGCCGTCACCGAAGCGCCGGGCGGCTTCGATGTCGCTTACCGCACCCTCGACGGCTTCCCGGGCGTCACTGCGCAGATGGCCCTCGACTTCCCGCCGGGCGGCATATGGGAGACCTCCGATGCATGCTTGAAGCCCCTGGCGGGGCAGGTCATCTTCCTCAAAGCCGGTCACGGCGCCATGCGCTACGGTCACGACGTCATCGAAATAGGCCCGGGCGCCGACGCGCACCGCATGTGGGCCATGCGCGATGCGGAGACGGCGCCCGGACATGTCCGCATTCTGCTGACATTCGAAACGCCGGTGGACCACCGTCTGCTGATACGCTGCCGCCGCGAGCCCTGAGAGCCCCCGATTCCGGTCATGTGCCATAATCGGCAGACAAGTCAGCAAGTGACGGAGGAGGACGAGAGTGTCGGGGCATTCCAAATGGCATAACATCAGACTGCGGAAGGGCAAGCAGGACGCAGAGCGGGGCGCCCGGTTCACCAAGCTCGCCCGCGAGATCATCATTGCCGCCAAGTCCGGCGGCGGCAATCCCGACGCCAACCTCAGGCTCCGCCTTGCCATCCAGAAGGCGCGCGAAGCGTCCATGCCGCAGGACAAGATCAAGAACGCCATCCAGCGAGGCACGGGCGAAATCGAGGGCGCCGCCATCGAAGAGATGATGTATGAAGCCTATGCTCCCGGCGGCGTC
>JBBIQU010000097.1:0-15448 GCA_037442185.1 Chthonomonadales bacterium
CAACACGGCCCTCGTCAAGCACCGGCACGCTCATGTGCCGAGTCACGTGCAAATGGCCCTCGGGGTACCCCTTACGTTCCGGCAGACTCTGGTAGTCGTTATGGATGACGGGATTCTTCAGCCGAGCGCAGTCCGCCCAAACCCCTGCCTCTTCGATCGGGTACTTCCCATCGAGTGGCGCCGAGCATTGCTCCAAGGCCTTGCTGCTCCAGGCGAACAACCGCAGGTCCACTTCGTCGGTTCCCACGAAGTGCGCGTAGCCCACCTCGCTTTCCGTTAGCGTGACAACTTCCTCCAGGGCAAATGCCATCAACTCGCTGTCCGTTGCGAACTCGCCCCGGGCGAGCCGGAAGAGCGAATCCAGCCTTGCCCGGCCTCGCTGCGCCTCTTCCCGCGCGCTTGTGACATCCGAGACATCCTTGCTGACGCCGACGATGAACTTCTCGCCCTTCGAGTCAACGTACAGCGCCTTCGTCGTGATAAGGGTCCGCGTCTGACCTGTTGCATCCGTCAGCGCTTCGGTTGACCTCTTCGTGTGCCCGGTGCGCAGGACCTCGTCGTCGTCGGCCCAGAACGCGTCTGCCTGCTCTCTGGGGAAGAAGGCATGGTCCGATTGGCCGAGCATGTCCGTCTGTGTGAGACCGACAAGCCTGCAGTTGGCTTCGTTCACGAGGACCCACCTGTGTTCGGCATCCTTGACGAACAAGGGATCGGCAATGGCGTCAATGATGCACTCAAGGAAGTCGCGCGATTGCCTGACCTCGCTCTCCGCTCGGATCCGGTCCGTGATATCGTGGACAACGTGAACCGATCCCAGCACCCTGTCGTCGTTCGAGAGGATTGGGGTCACCGTGACCGTGAACGCCCCGCCAAGGTGAGGCTCCGCCATCTCCGCAGATCGCGTCCCCGGCCCGTCCAGCCGCCGATGCGGACACCACTCCGGCGGCGCGCCCAGTTGATGCATCACCTCGTAACACTGTCGGCCCATCAGTTCTTCAGGTTCCGCCCGGAGACGGCGGCACATCGCGCTGTTGGCAGCCTTGATTCGCTGCTGGCTGTCCAGTATGCACACCATGTCGGGCACGGCATCGAAGGTCCTCTGCCAGTGGTCCACGGCATCCTTCAGCGCGCGCTCCGACCGCTTGATGTCCGTGATGTCCATCGCCGTGAACGTGGTGCCCCGCTCAGGATTCTCGGGGTCAACCGGCGCCGACGACAGCTTCACATCCAGGACGACGCCGTCCTTCCGTCGCCAACGGGTCTCAACCACGCCATGCCCGATAGCGCTGATCTGGGCGTACTTCTCGCGCCCGACGCGCTCGAACTCCTCTTCGTCCGGGTAGATCAGTCGGGCGCTCTGCCCGACAAGCTCCTCGCGCGAGTATCCGAGCATTGAGCAGAGCGCGTCGTTCACTTCGATGAAAACGCGGCCTCGCACCAGCCCGATGCCCACCGGAGCGGCGCGCAGGATGCTGGCTGTCTTGCGCTCGGCGTCCTCCAGCGCGCTGTCGGTCGAGGAGCTCGCCCAGGTCCGTGAACATGGCGAATGAGCCCTGGAACTCGCCGTGTTCGCCGAGGATGGGCGTAGCGGCGACAAGCAGCGGGCGAACGCCTCCGTCGGCTGTCTTGAACTGGCGCACGTACCGCTCGGATATGCCCTGCATCCGCCGCCGCATCCGCTCCTCGTGATCCGCCATCTCGTCGTCCGCGATGAGATCCGACACGGGCTTTCCCACAAGCTCGTCTTCGGAGTAGCCCAAGAGCTCGCACATGCGGGCATTGACGAACGTCGTGCGCATCCGTTCATCCATCGCCCACACGCCCTCTTGTGCGGTCTCGACGATTCTCCGATAGTCCTGTTCCCTGCGGTGAGCCTCGGCCTCGGCCCGACGGACCTCCGTCAGGTCCTGCAGGATGCAGTGCGTGCGCAGGAAGTCGCCATTCTCATCTCTCAGTACTCGACAGAATACTCGAACCGGTACCGAATCGCCTGACTTCGTGACGAAATCGGCTTCTACGGACTCCAAGTGATGCTCGAGAGTGTCCGTTCCGAACCTCGCCGCGAACTCCGCGCGGCTCTCAGACGTCAGCACGCTCGTGATGTGGCGGCCCAGCACGTCATCGGCCTCATAGCCGAGCAGCCTCAGCCACGCGTGGTTTACCTGCAGAATGTGCCCCTCCGAGTCAATGGACTGATAGGGCAGAGGCGCCTCCTCATATAGGGCGCGAAACCTGGCCTCGTTGTCGGCCATCTCGGCCTGCAGGCGCTTGAGCTCGCGCGCCCGGGCCAGGTCCTGAGCCTTTCGACTGACCGCATGCATCAGATTGGCGAAGAACAGGTCGTCCTTGACGATGTAGTCGCACACGCCCCGGCGCAGCATCTCCGCCGCGATCTTCTCGTTGCCGTGGCCCGTCATCACAATGACGGCCGGAGCCGACTCCATCTCCCCGATCCGGTCGAGCACTTCCTCGGCGGTCATGCCGGGCAAAGTGTAGTCAAGCAGCACAATGTCCGGGGCGTTGTCGGCAAGGACGCGCACTGCATCTGTGCCCGAAAGCGCTTCGACAGACTGGAAGCCCGCTCGCTCCAAAGCTTGCCTGATGACGCGGTTCAGCCCCGATTCGTCTTCGACGACCATCACGCGCAGGGCGGGAGGGCCGGCCGAAGATGGCTCACGCTCGGGCGCGCTCATGCCGAACCATCCACGGGCGAAAGATAGGGCACCTCAACCACGCCGAGAAACAGACCGAGAGTGGTGAGGGCCTCAACGAACTTCTCGTACTCGACCGGTTTACGGACAACGCAGTTGCACCCCAGGTCGTGGCACCGCTGGACATCTTCCCGATTGTCGTCCATCGTCAGCACGATCACCGGCATGCGCCGCAGCCTCGTGGAGGCCTTCGCCTGCCGCAACACCTCGATGCCGTCAACCTCGGGCATGCGAATGTCCAGAAGCAGCAGCACCGACCCGACGGGCGGCCCCCCGCTGCTCTCGCCCCTGCCGAAGAGATAGTCGAGGACTTCCCGACCGTTCTTGAAGCGTATGGTGCGGTTCATCAGGCCCGCGCGCTTGAGGTTCCGGGCGATCAGCTCCGCGTGCCCGTCGTCGTCCTCGGCTATCAGGATCACCACTTCTCTTGCGCTCATCCCTGCTTGCTTCCTCTCTTCCTCACGTGGCCCGAACAACGCTGGCAGATGATCCAACAGCATGGAATCCTTCGCCGCGTCCGCCCGCGAATCCTCCTTATAGAGTCGTTCATGTAACTGTTCGGTCATGGTGAGAGCGTGCTGTTGCCTTGTTGTTGGATGTAGGTGCCGGCAAACTGTGCGGTTACGTTACTTTGTGTTCCGCAGATAGATTCCGCAGTACCATGCAGGCATACTTGGGAGGCAGGTCGAAGGAATATCGTCAGCATGCCATGGGTCCGAAAGCGCCCGGGCACGAAAGGAGTTACCCCTGTGGGATCCAAGCTATCGCGCCGTGACTTCGTGAAATCCACGGCGATGGTGACCGGCGCGGCAGTCGTTGCGCCGCATGCCCTGGCGGCGCGGCAGTCGCCGAACTCGACGCTCGGCGTTGCCGTGATCGGTTCGGGCGGGATGGGCGGCTACGCTGTGGACGTTGGGCTCACCGAGCGCGTCATCGCCTTCTGCGACATTGACGACAACGCCCTTGCGGGCGCAATGAAGAAGGCCAAGGAGCGCAAGCCTGACCAGCCGGAGCCGAAGACGTACTACGATTACCGGAAGATGCTGGACGAGTGCAAGAAGGACATTGACGTCGTCTTGATCTCGACGCCCGACCATCATCACGCGCCTGCGGCGATTCGCGCCATGCAGATGGGCAAGCATGTCTTCTGCCAGAAGCCGCTGGCGTACAACATCGCCGAGTGCCGCGCCCTCGCACGGGCGGCGGTGCGCAACAAGGTTCTGACGCAGATGGGCAACCAGGGCCACACGGGCGAGGCCATTCGGCGTGCTTGCGAGTACCTCTGGGACGGCTGCATCGGCAACGTTACCGAAACGCACTCGATCCTCGGGCGCAACTTTGGCGGAACCGGCGGTCGGCCCGAGACCAAGCCGGTGCCCCCGAACGTTCACTGGGACGAATGGATCGGCCCTGCCCCGTTCCGCGAATATCACGATGGCCTGCATCCGTTCAGCTGGCGCTCGTGGCGGCAGTTCGGCACCGGCACGATCGGCGACATGGCATGCCACAACCTTGACGTGCTATTCTGGGCGCTGAAGGTCAAGGAAGCGAAGAAGATCACCGTCGAGTGTCTCAACACGACGCCCGGCAGCGAAGAGCAGTTCAACACAGACAACGTCGTGCGCTATGACATCCCTGCGCGGGCCGGCATGCCGCCTCTGAAGGTCTACGTCTACGATCATCAGGGTCTGAAGCCCCAGATCATGCAGGAGACCGAGAAGGAGTGCGAAATCAAGTTCAGCGAGTGCACGCTGTTCCTCGGTGAGAAGGGCAAGTTCTGGACCACCGGCACTGCCGGACAGGCCCGGATTCTGCCGCTCGAGAAGCATGCCGAGTATCCGGCTCCGGAGAAGACCCTTCCGCGCGCGCACGGCGGGCCCATCGAGGACCTCTTCTGGGCCATCGAGAACAACGGGACGCCGGTCTCGAACATCCCCGAGTGGTCAGGGCCGCTCACCGAGTTCGCTCTGCTCGGTCACCTTGCCCAGAAGGCCGGCGTCGGCCAGAAGGTCGAGTGGGATGTTGCCGGCATGCGCTGCACGAACATGCCGCAACTCAACGAGCTTGTACGCCGCAAGTACCGCAAGGGCTGGGCGGTCTAGCCGATCGCACAGCCGTTCAGACGCACAGAACGCGCCGAGGGCTCCAGAGCTCTCGGCGCGGTCTGTTTGTGGGCAATGCGGTTGGGACGGAGCATGGGGAGGTTCAGGAGCCGCGGAAAAGGCCATGCGGTTGAAACCGCGCCTGCTGACGGCACAAAGTCGCCCTTCGGCGACTTGGGCGCGAGGGTTCAGGGGAGTATGCGAGTCGCGTCGGTTGTTGCGAGCGGCGTCAGTCGGGTCGCCAGGTTCGGCCCCAGAAGTCGAGCAGGTCCAGGGTGTCCATGCGACGGCAGTAGCTCTCCTTGTCGGGGAAGGCGGTCCGGTCAATGAAATGGTCGGAGCCGATCGAGCCGACATGGCCGTCGGCGTAGCCGACCGGAATGCGCTGGCCCGGGTATCCGCGGCGGGTGTCCCAGACTTCGTTGAACCAGCACCACTCGTCCTGGTACGCATCGAGTTCGGGCCATGACGCCTGATTGCCCTTGAAGTATATCCATCCGATGGGCATGCTTCCCCACGTGGTTGGAGCTACGGCGCATCGCTCGGCGGGCCGTTCGATGCTTGCCAGCGTGCGCGTTCCGACAGGCCCGGAGCCCCAATCGTTGACGCAGTCCGAACCGTTGGTGTACAGCGAGTAGCCCGTCCGGTTGATTCCATAGGACGGGAACCACTCCCATCGGTAGACCGTCGTCCCGCGTGTCGTGGTGTGAAGGACGGGCTTGCCCTGCGCAGGGTCAAAGAACACACTCTGGTTGCGCACGTAGGGCAGGGCGAGGCCAACCCACGTGTCGGGTGACTGATAGGGGCGAGACCCGTAGAGCTTGATGGTGGCCTCGTCGTGGTCGTCGGCGTACATCATGAGGGCCATGCCGATCTGACGGATGTTGGACAACGAGCTGGTCGCGCGCGCCTTGGCTCGAGCCTGTTCGAAGACTGGGAACATCAGGGCGGCCAGGACGGAGATGATGGCAATGACTGCAAGAAGCTCCAATAGGGTGAAAGCCGAGTGCCTGGCGCGCGTGCGTTTGGGACTGACTAGCATTCCGGCCTTGCTCCGAAGAGGTATTGGAACGGGGATACAGCGTCCCATTATGGCCGAGAAACCGGGCATTTCGTCTACCCGATCGGACGGGGCGAAGCCGTCAACAGGGCGTGTCGGGAGGGCGCGGACAGAAGCCATGCGGTTGAAACCACCCCTGTCCACGGAACGAAGTCGGCCTTCGGCGACTATGGGACGAGGAGGGCTTTGATGGCGCGACCGTGGCGGACGTCGTTGAGGGCGTCGTCGGCACGGGCGACGGGCACGCGATGGGTGATGGCGGACCGCACGATGTCCCAGGCGTCAGGGACGCCGAGCATGAAGTCGAAGTAGCGTTCGCGATCATCCGCGGTGAACTGGGCGCTGCCGAAGATCTGGAGGGCGTTGAAGGTGATCTGGTGTACGGGTACGGCGACGTTGCCTCTGTCGGAGTACTGGCCGGCAAGGGCGTAACGGCCGCGGGGGCGCAGCAATGCCAGGCCCTCGGGGACGGCATCCGGCGAGCCGCTGCACTCGATGACGAGGTCGGCGCCGATGCCGCCGCATCGTTCGAGGATTGCGGCGCGGCGATCCTCGATGGCGGTTGTGCGAATGTCGAGGACGAGGTTGGCCCCGAGGTCGCGGGCGAGGTTCAGCCGTTCGGGGCGCGACGAAGAGCCGATGAGCGCGACGGTCTGAGCGCCGTTCTTGGCGGCCCAGAGGGCGGCGAAAAGCCCGACGGGCCCTGAGCCCTGAACGACGACATGGTCGCCCTCGTGGACGCCGCCCGCATATTGCATGGCCCTTGCGACGGTTGGTCCAGCGCAGAGGAATGCGGCCGCCACGTCGGCCGGGAGACCGTCGGGGATCCGGTGCAGATACCGTACCGGGCATACGCTCACTTCGCCATAGCCGCCGTGAAAGTGCGGCGGCTCCTCGGGCGAACGGGTGTAGGTCAGCGAAGCGAAGAGGTTCAGGCAAGAAGCGGCGCCGCCCGTTCGACACAGAAGGCAATGCCCGCACGGTTCGATGACGTTGACCGCAACAAGATCGCCTGCCTGAACCGGTCGGCCCATGCAGTCGGTGGGTTCGGCGCCGGGGCTTGCGACGCCCAGCGAGCGGACTCGGCCCAGGAACTCATGGCCGAGGATGATCGCTCCGGAGAACGGGATCGCGCCCTCCCAGATATGGACGTCGGTCCCGCATATGCCGGAGGAGACAAGGTCAACGACCGCCATGCCCGGCTCCGGGTCCAGCGCCGGATACGTGCGTACCTCAAGCGGATGGCCTGCGTTGACGAATACGGCTGCTCTTGCGTTCATGTGCGTTATCCTCCGGCTCGGTTGAGCAACCCTATGTGACGCCGGCCTCGATGCCGTTCTCCCTCAGGCGATCGAGCCACGGCTGGACGTCATCGAGCGACGCCGCGGGCACGTCGGCAGGCATCGTCGCGGGGTGTCCGAGGGACTCCCATTTGCCCAGCCCGAGGCGATGGTAGGGCATGATCTCGACGGAGACCGGCGACTTTCCCGTCCGCAGCTCGCCCAGTGATTGGACGAACGGTATCAGGGCTTCGAGGAACTCGGGCTCGGCGTTGCGCTGGGGCACCCAGGGCACTCGAATGGTCATGCCTCGGGCGACCTCGGCAAGGCGGCGGATATTGGCCAGTATCGCCTCGTTGGACACGCCGGTGAGGTCCCGATGGCGATCCGGGTCCATGTGCTTGACGTCGAGAAGCCAGTGGTCAACGAGATCGAGGATGGCCTCGATGCGCTCCCAGCGTGCGTACGAGCAGGTCTCGACGACGTTGTGGATGCCTTCGGCGCGAGCGGCCAGCAGGAGGGCAGCGGTGAAGTCGGGCTGAGCGAGGGGCTCGCCTCCCGAGAGGGTCATGCCGCCGTTCGACTGCTCGTAGAACGGCACATCGCGGCGCACGACCGCCATGACCTCCTCGACGGTCATGCGCTTGCCGACAAGCTCGAGGGCGCCGTTCGGGCATACGTCTGCGCACTCTCCGCACGCGACACATTCGTCGGGCCGGAGCGCGTGCGCTTCGGGAGTGACGATGTGGCCACCGTGCTCGCATACCTCGACGCACCGCCCGCATCGGCTGCAGAGCGTCGGTGCCAGACGGATCTGGGGCCGACGCTCGAGTCCTTCAGGGTTGTGGCACCACCGGCAACGGAGGGGGCACCCCTTCATGAACACGGTGGTGCGTATGCCCGGGCCGTCATGGATCGAGAAACGCTGTATGTTGAATACCCAACCGGCCGGGACGGGGTCGGTCTGGGGCCTGGGGGCGGCGAAGGTCGTGCTAGTCATGCGCAGTCCGTTCCAGTACAGTCCGCTTCAGGTCCTCGTCCAATCGGTTGAAGTATTCGGAGTAGCCGCCCACGCGGACAATCAGATCGGCGTGGCGCTCGGGATGGAGTATGGCATCTTCCAGCGTGCTCTGGTCCACGACGTTGATCTGAAGCTGCATGCCGCCGAGGTCGAAGTAGCTCCGGATCATCGCCCGGACGCGCTCACGTCCGCCGCGCGATCGGAGCAGTTCGGGCATCAGGCGGAGGTTGACCACCAGCGTGCCCGGCGCATCCTCCTGCGCAAGGCACGCAACGGATCGGAGCATGGCGGTTGGCCCGGAACGGTCGCGCCCCTGAACGGGTCCTGCGGAGTCCGCAACCGGCGCGCCTGCGCGTCGTCCGTCCGGTGTCGCGCCGACCGGTCTGCCGAACCACCCGTAGGTCACGAACATGAGCGTGCCGCACAGGATACGCCCGCCGCGCCATGGCGCGTAGCGCTGGAACTCCCTGTAGATGAACCGACTCAGCCGCAGAGCGATGGCGTCGGCTCGGCTGTCGTCGTTGCCGAACCTCGGGCTCGTATTCAGGTGGGCCAGGAGTCGCCCATGCCCTTCGAAGTCATTGCGCAGGGCTTCGAGCAACGTTTCGGCGTCTGTGAGCCGCTCATCGTAGATGACCCGGCGAACGGCGGCGAGCGCGTCCACCACATTGCTCAGCCCGACCACGTTGATGACGCTCCAGTTGCATCGGGCGCCGCCGTAGTAGTACTCGCGCCCGCGATCAACGCAGTCGTCTATCAGCAGGGTCCTGATGAGCTGCGGATGGCACGAGGCTCGCACGCTCTGATTGCGGCTGACTTGCTGCGTCAGGTCGGAAATGCGGTCGGCGAGGTCGGCCTCGTACGCGTGCAGCAGATCCTCGAACGTCTCACAACGCACAAGGCCGTTCCGTAGCGTTTCCTCGAGGGCCTTGATGGCGCTGAAGTCGCCGTCGAGGGACCCGACATTGGAGCAGCCCTGGACCATGAGCTCGGTGCATCCTCCGAAGGCGAAGTCGCGCCGGTCCTCATCGGAGATGTTGAGATGGGCATGCGCGATGGCGCGAAGGTAGTTCTCCTCGCCGTAGAGGGCCGGCATGCCCGCTCCGGAGGCGATGGTATCGAGGGCGGCATCCCAGACGATGTCCGGCGTGTCGCGGCGCAGCCTCAGGGCCAGGTTCGGCCTGCGCATGCCGCGCGCTGCCTCCAAACACGCGACGGTGAGGTCGCTGTAGGCCGGTTCGCCGGATCGCGTCGTTCCGCCGAGGGCCACATTCCAGCCCGAGCAAGCGTCCACATAGCGCCAGAGGCAGCCGATCAGGGCAATGGCCTCGTCGCGGCCCATCTCTCCGGTCTCGAGCGCTCGCTCGTAATAGGGCCGCATGTACTGATCGAAGCGTCCCAGGTTGTCGGAGCCGTCGAGCGCGTAGAGGATCGTGACCGCCAGCATGGCCTCGAAGAAGGTCTCTGCGGCTCGGAACGGGATACCCGCACGCAGGGCCCCCAGAATGCGCAGGCGATTGCTCTCGCCTCTCGGATCCGCGACGGGGGAGGATTCGATCAGGTCCGCCATGCGCGCGCAGTATGTGCGGATCGCATCGAGGGCCACAAGGAGCGCCTCGTAGAGATCGCGTCGCTCGGCGTCGTCGGTCTCAGCGCACAGGCGCCTGACGCGCGCCGCGTAGAGTTCGAGACCTTCGGCCAATGCGCGCTCATAGTTGATGATGCTGTGGGTGTAGCCGCCTCCGCGAGGCACCTCGGCGCAGAATCGGGCAAGGCGTTCGAAGGCGGCTTCGGGATGGCTGGGACTGATGGGACTTATGGGACTCCTGGGACCTATGGGAGGGAGGCAGAGGTCGAGGCCGACGTAATAGGGTGTCAGGTTCAGGACAGGCTCGGGGAGGCCGGGGTCGTTCAGGATATGGCGGCGTGGGGCCCAGATGGATCCGCCGGCGGGATACAGGGCTTCGCCCGAGTACGGCCAGAGGGCGCATCGAGACAGGTGGCGCTCGATCCCTCGGGCATGGCGCATCGCCCAGGTAAGGCGGTCCCCACGAGATGGGGTATGGAGCAGACCGGCGGCGAAATGCTCGCCCGCCCTATCGAGCGCGTCTGCCTGTTCGTCGTCAATCCCCCACCGTTCATCGTCGAACGGCATCGGGTCGGCTCGACTCATGCGAGCTCCGATCGGGCGATCACCTCGGCCTGCATCTCGGGCGACAGACCGACGAAGTAATCGCTATAGCCGGCGATGCGCACGACGAGGTCCCTGTAACGTTCGGGATGCGCCTGAGCGTCGCGCAGGGTATCGGCTCCGACGACGTTGACCTGTGCCTCGAAGCCGCCGAGCTTGAGGAAGGTCTCCAGTACGGGCCGGATGGTGCGCGCGAGCGCCTGGGGGTCCGACCCCGGCTGGAAGCGCATGTTGACCGCGATGCCGCCAATCATGGGCGCATGGTTCCAGCGTGTCACCGAGCGGACCATGGCGGTCGGCCCGTGGCGTTCGCGGCCCTGAGCAGGACCCGATCCGTCGGCCAGCGGGAATCCTGCGGCGCGTCCATCGCACGAAGCACGCGTCGAACGGCCGAGGTACTCGTGCATGACCCAGCAGAAGAAGCCGGGCACGACGGCATCGTTCCAATGGGATCGGTGCCGCTCGCACTCGGCCAGAAGGAAATCCGTTACCATGACAGCCAGCTCGTCGGCCGCGTCATCATCGTTGCCGTACTTTGGCGCCCGTCGGGTGGCCGCCTGAATGTCGGGATAGCCCTCGAAGTTGGCGGTCAGGGCCTGGCGGATCTGTTCGAGCGTGAACCTGCGTTGTTCGAAAACGAGGCTTCGGATGGCGGCAAGGGAATCCACCAGATTGGCGAGTCCGACGAACGAGCGCTCAATCCAGTTGGCGCGCGCTCCGCCGCGGTCAATATCCTTGCCCCTGAGGAGGCAGTCGTTGACGAAGCACGACAGCAGCGGGAAGCCGCCGGACTGTGCGCGGCTGAGCATGGCCCGGTTCTGCTCTTCGACGCCTGCGGCCACCATTTCGCCCAGCCGCCGCTTCCATGCCGCCACGAGGTCGTCGAATGTGCCGAACTCCGCGACCGGAACCCCGGCCTCCGAGCCGACGGGCGGAACTCCGATCACGTCATGGAGCGCCTGCACGAGGTTGTGGTACGGGCTGGCGACATAGACGTTGCTGATGGCGATGGGCGTGATCTCGACACACGTCGAGTGGATGTACCGGCAGGCGTCGCGATGGGGCAGTCCGAGCCTCACCAGACCCGACGTGATCACGTCATCGCCGAAGAGGGCCGGATGGCTGCGGCCTCGCGCCAACATGAGGCACGCGAGCTCCATGATGTGGTCGGGCGTCTCGGGGGTCCAGCAGAGTCCTATGCCGGGATATGCCATGGCCACATGGTCTATGGACTGAAGCATGAGCTCGGTTAGCTCGTTGCACACGTCCTGGCCCGTCTCGTCTCGCCCGCCGACCATCCAGCCGACGGCAAGCCCGCGCGGCGTGTATTCGTTGAGCAGGATGCCGAGGCAGTCAATGAGCTCCAGGGCCTCATCCGGCGTGATACGGCCTTCGGCAAGGTCGCGGCGATAGTACGGCAGGAGATAGCGGTCCGGCCGTCCAAGCTGCATCAGCAGGAAACGATTGCCGGCGCACATGGCCCATGTGACGAAGTGGACGGACTGGATGGCCTCGCGGAAGGTCTGCGCAGGATGCTCGGGCACGCGGCGGCATACGGCGGCGATCTCCAGCAGCTCGGCCTTTCGGGCCGCATCGGGCTCCGCCGATGCCAGCTCTTCGGCGTGATCGGCATAGCGGTTCGACAGGGAGACGAGACCATCCAAGGCTGCGAGGCAACCTGCATAGAAGCCGTCGCTTTCCATGTCCTCGGGGCGGGATAGGTCAAGGCGCGACCGCATCCGCTCGATCAGGTTTCGGGTGCCCGAGACGCCGAGGCGCAGGACACGCTCGTAGTCAATGGCCATGTGGGCGCGCTGGCCGGCGGCTCGTCCCAGTGCGCGCGCGCCGGATGCGCGCCAGACTTCTAGTTCCTTGCGTTCGTCATCGGTGAGTTCGCGGCACGAGAACTTGCCGACCAGCAGCTCGTCGGGGTCAATCCGGTGCGTCAGGTTGCGCAAGATGTCGCCCGCGAGAATGCCTCGGCGGAGCATGTGGTCAGCGTGGCATGAGCTTGCGATCCACGATCTGGCGGCCTGGAGCTCCAGCTCATCGTGCCACGGGAAGCGCGCATGAGCGCGGGAAAGGGCGGCTTCGCGAAGGCGCGCGACCCGATCGGACGGATGGGACGAATGGGACCTATGCGACGAATGGGACCTATGAGAAGGGTTCACCTCTTGCCCCTTGCCTCTTGCCTCTTGCCTCACGCCTCTTGCCGCTCGCCTGCTCACCCCTTGATCACCCCGAACGGCTTGAGGCGTGCGACGCGGCGTGCGAGACCGGCGCCGACCACCACATCCACGACTCGGTCTACGTCCTTGTAGGCCTCCGGGGCTTCCTCGGCCAGGCCCTGATTCGATGGGCAACGAACCGCGATGCCCTGCTCCTCGAGCCGCTTGCGGACGGCCGATCCTGTGACCATCTGTTTCGCCGCGGTGCGGCTATGGGACCTGCCCGCTCCATGGCATGTGCTGCCGAACGAGAGGCGCATGGCTCCCGGCTCGGCGGCCAGCACATAAGAGCACGTGCCCATGCTGCCCGGTATGAAGACCGGCTGCCCGACGGCGCGGTAGTCCTCCGGCAGTTCCGGGTTGCCGGCCGCAAAGGCTCGCGTGGCGCCTTTGCGATGCACGCAGAGCTGTACGCCGCCGTGTTCCTCGATCTTGGCGATGTTGTGGGCCACGTCATAGACCAGACGAATCTGCGACGCCTGCACTTTGCAGAGCTTCGCGAGTATCTTCCGCACTTGATGCCCCATGGCTTGCCGATTGGCCCACGCGTAGTTGGCGGCGCAGGCCATTGCGGCGAGGTAAGCCCTGCCGTCGGCGGAACTGGCAGGCGCGCATGAAAGCTGGCGATCAGTCAGGGATATGCCATGCGACGCGAGGCTCTGATCCATTCGCCGGACGTAGTCGGTGCAGACCTGGTGGCCGAGCCCTCGGGAGCCGCTATGGATCAGGACGGTGACGAGACCTTCGGCCAGACCCATGGCGCGGGCAGCATCGGCATCGAAGATCTCGTCAACGTACTGATACTCGATGAAGTGGTTGCCCGAGCCCATAGTCCCGAGTTGATCGGCTCCGCGCTCGCGCGCCCGGTTCGAAACGTGCTTCGGGTCGGCTGGACGCAGGCAGCCGCGGGACTCGGTGTGATCGAGGTCCGCTTCGTAGCCAAGGCCGCGCTTGCGCACGGCGAATGCGCTGCCCTGCTCCAGCACGGCGTCGAGGTCGTCGTTGGAGAGGTGCAGAGCGCCCTTCTTGCCGGTTCCGGCGGCGATCGTCTCGGCCGTATGCTGCATGATCGTTTCGGCCCGTGAGCGGATGCCGGCGTACTCGACGGGCGAGGCAAGGAGACGCACGCCGCAGTTGATGTCGAAGCCGACGCCGCCCGGCGACACGACTCCGTCGGGCATGCGCGTTGCCGCCACGCCTCCCACCGGGAAGCCGTAGCCCTCGTGCATGTCGGGCATGCCGCACACGAAGTCGTGGATGCCCGGCAGGTTGGCGACGTTCATCAACTGATTGAGCGCCGAACCGGCAAGCATCGGGCCAAGCAGCTCCTCGTCGGCGAACAGCAACGCGAGGGCTCCCGGCTTTGCGCGGCCGGTCGCTTCGATCACATAGCGGTTGTCCCCGCGGTACTTCAGCTCGCTTCTTTCCATGGCGTCCCCTCCAGTCACAGGACGGTACTCCGTTGTACCACGACAACCGGGGCAGTCGGGACGGCGCCATGCGCCCTGAAGAAGGATGCGCGGGAGAAAGCGCAGGTCATCGCTCTCACCGACTCTGAACAGTTGCAAGTTCCTGTGCCTTGAAGGATAACAACGCCCGCCCGTCGAAACGCTCCGAACCCGGCGAGCCGGCAGCGTGGCCGCGCAAACCGAGGACACTCGACGAAAGGAGTAACCTCAGCAATGCGCAGTTTCGCAATAGTGGTCGGGGCGCTGGTCCTGGCTGCAGCAGCTCTCGCCGACGACATCGTAACGATGCCGACTGCGAACCAGCTCAAAGCCCGCGAGGTAGATGTCGCTGCCTACTATCTGGACCTCAAGATGCCCTCCGGCGCGCCCCAGTTCGTGCACTATCAAACGCTCTATGTCGGCCTGACGGACATGATCGAGCTCGACTTCCACCGGGCCGACGTCAATCGCGATGCCGAATCCGTCGTGACAGTCCTCAGCCTCAAGCTCGCTTCTGAAGGCCCCGAAACGCCCGACTTCGTCCTCGGCGTCCGCAACCTCTTCGCCCAGCCGACCACCCACCACCCCGACTTCCGATCCAAGACCAAGCGCGTATCGGTCTTCGGCACCGCCGCCAAGACCTACTTCCTGAAGGAAGGCATCCAGGGACCGCCCTTGTTGCGGGTGCACGTCGGAGTGGGAACCGAGGACTGGACCCTCCTCAACGAGAAGCGACACGAAGGCCCGTTCGGCGGGGTGCAGGCCCTGATCGTCCCCACGGTCGGCGCCGTCGTCCAGTGGGACGGTCGCGATTGGATCACGGCCCTCACGTTCATGCCGCCCTCCTCAGGCGTGACCATCAAAGGCGGCACGTACGGCGACCATCGGTGGGTCGGCGTCGCCTATCGCAAACAGCTCTGACATCGCCGCACCCTTTGAGCGGGAGGGCGTGAACGAAACGCCCTCCGCCGCCCCGACGCGCAGCGTGTAGCCGTCGCTTCTCGCGACGCCGAACGTGTGGCATTGCGCGGAACGTCTTCGCGGGGTAGATGCCCGGCGACTGAAGTCGCGCCTCCGGACGGCGCCAAGTCCGCCTCCGCGGACTGCGCGGTATGCGAAACGTTCGCGCGCCCTGGTTTCCCCCGCCCCCTGGGTGGGCGGGGGCAAGGGGGAGGGGGGAATCGCCGTCGCCGTCACGGCCCCAAGCCCGCACATCGCGTACCGTTGCCGTCTACGGGCGCAGGCCCGCACATCGCGTGCCGTTGCCGTTACGGCCGCAGGCCGTGTAGCCGCGGGTTCTCCCCGCCCAGTCGTTCGATGATGAGCCCTCCCCGCGCATACATTCCGCACACTCCGCAGTCCGCGGAGGCGGACTTGGCGCCGTCCGAAGCCGCGACTTCAGTCGCC
>JBBIQU010000098.1:0-15328 GCA_037442185.1 Chthonomonadales bacterium
TGACAGTCACCTGCGAGCTTACAGACCCACTCTGAGCGGTGACGGTCGTGCGTTGCTTGCCTTCGTACGGCCGACTGGGACCCGCCAGCGCCTTGGCGAGCCATCGCCGAGGGCTCTCGTCAGGCAGCGCTCGCACGGCTGATGGAGCAAGCAGCAGAGAAGCCAGTGCCAACGCCCGAGTATTCGCCCTCACGCGTCACGCTCCGATGGCGACGGTTTTCCGATCACACTAGCGAGCATCCTGCGCCTCATACATCCACGAGATCACTCGATTTGGATCGCCTGTCTGATCCGAAGCGGCGAGCATCATGTGGGCTTCGCCGAACACACTGTCAGTCATGGCAACCGCCTCGTCTCGAGTGGTAGCACCCGGTGAGCCCGAAAACACCATCCACGTCGCAACGCCGAGAGCCGTCGCCGATGCCATGGCAGGCGCGAGCCAGAGCCGCAACGTTCGACGGGGCCTTGCCGAATGCGCTGCCTTAACCTGCGCCCAGGACGGAACGCGAACATCCGCACCCGGCAGACCCGCCAGAGCTTCGCTCAGCCTGCGATCGGCTTCCGCCACCTTTCGGCACGAGGCACAGACGTTCAGGTGTGAGTCGAACGCAGCCTTCTCGGCGTCCGTCAGCGCTCCCGCCGTACGTTCCCAAACTCTCTCCTGTACCTCCTTGCACTCCATCACATGCCTCCTTGGCCTACCGCCGCAACCGTTAGCCTTCGAACCATGGCGCCATGGCGTCTCGTAAGCGCGCCCGACCGCGCGCCAGGCGCGACTTTACGGTACCCAACGGCACCCCCAACACGCCGGCGATCTCATTTACGTCCATCTGCTCCAGGTGATGCATCACCACCGGCTCCCGGAACTCTAGCGGAAGGGCTCCAATCGCTTCGGTGAGCGCCTCATTCATGTTTCGCTGCATGACCATCCTGGCTGGATCCAAAGCGTCGTCGCCCGGCTCGACCACATTGCCGCCTCCTGGGCCGCCATCACTGGAACGCAGATCCCCTAACGAGAGCCACGGCTTGCGCTTGCGCGCCTTGGCTCGGTCACGAACCTCGTTCACCACCGTCCGGTACAGCCATGCCAGCAGCGCCTGGCCGTCTCTCATGCGGCCAAGATTCGCGTGAGCCCGAACGAAGGCCAACTGCGCAATGTCCTCGGCATCGTCCTGATTGCCGTGCAGCCGCATCGCCAGGTTCACCACACGAGCATAGTGACGACGAAAGAGCGTGTCGAACGCGTGATCGTCGCCCCCGCGCGCGAGGGCCACCAGATCGGCATCAGACATCACCGACCCGATCTCGGCTGAGGCGGCTCCGGTCTGCATGGCCATTTCTATGATAGCTCGCGATCCTAGCCCAGACTCAGGACGCCGGATGTTGCGACAGGTTCCCGACGGCGCCCTGAATCATTCACGCACTGCATGTGCTCTTCGCGCCCAGTCTCTCCAGCAGCGTCTTCATCGGACACCAGTCCGTAAAGGCCGACTGGAACAGGTTCAGGCCGACGAACCCCGTCAGGAAAAGCCAGCGGATATCTACGAACACAGCAAGCGCCGTGCTGATCATTACGAAAACGCCCGCAATCAAGCGGAGCCATCGTTCGGTAGTCATGCGGATTCTCCTTCGCATTTGGGTGTGGTGTGATGCTGCGCGCGCACGGGTCGGCCGTGTTCATCGCGTCCGTGCGGGGCGAACTGGACGAGATTGCGCTCGCGACTGCGCATCATGAAGTACAGAACCGGCACGGCGAGGCGCGACAGCAGAGTTGAGGCAATCTCCCCCGCCATGAGCGATATGGCAAGTCCCTGAAATATCGGATCGAACAGGATCACGAAGGATCCGACGATCACGGCGGCAGCAGTTAGGAGCATGGGACGGAACCGCGTTGCCCCTGCATCAATGACGGCTTGCTCCAACGGCATGCCCTGCCGAAGGCGCAGCTCGATGAAGTCAACCAGGATGATCGAGTTGCGTACGATGATCCCCGCACCGGCTATGAAGCCGATCATGGACGTGGCGGTGAAGAACGCGCCCATCATGGCATGTGCGGGCAAGATTCCCACCAGCGTGAGCGGAATCGGCGCCATGATGATCAGCGGCGTCCGGAACGACTGAAACCACGCTACCACCAGAATGTAGATGAGTACCAGCACGGCTGCAAACGCTATGCCCAGATCGCGGAACACCTCGTATGAGATGTGCCATTCGCCGTCCCACTTCATCGCCGGCTCGTCCTGCGTGAAGGGCAGGTGCGTCGTCAGGACCTCGAGCTTTCCCCCTTCGGGAAGGTCCAGCTTGGCGATTGCCTTATTCATCGCCAGAATGGCGTAGACGGGGCTCTCCTGCCGCCCAACAACGTCACCTGTCACATAAACAACGGGCATCAGGTTCTTGTGGTAGATGGATTTCTCTGCGGCAACCTCAACCGGCCGCACCAACTCGAGCAGAGGAACAGAGCGACCGGAACCTGACGTGACGCGAATCTGCTGCAGTTCGGCGAGTCCGCTCCGTTCTGCCCGCGACATTCGAAGCATGATCGGCACGTCCTCGCGAGCGCCTTCGTCATGCGCAAGGCCGACCGCCATTCCGCGGAGCGCTACGCCCAGCGCTCGATTGGCCGCCGAGGCATCAACGCCAGCGAGCGCCGCCTTTTCTTTATCAACCTCGAAGGTTACGGTCGGTCGGTCGTCGTCCATGTACCAATCAACGTCGGCGACACCCTCGGTCTCCTCGAATATGCGCTTGATGCGCGCCGCGACCTCGGCTCGGCTTTCCTCTGTTGGACCGTAGACCTCCGCAACCAGCGTCTGAAGTACAGGCGGTCCCGGGGGAACCTCCGCAACCTTGACGCGAACGCCGTGTTCGGCGGCAATCCGAGCGATGTTCGGCCGGATCCTGCGCACGATGTCGTGGCTCTGCGCCTTCCGTTCGTGCTTGCCGACCAGGTTAACCTGAATGTCTGCCTGGTAGCTCTGGCGGCGCATAAAGTAGTGCCGAACGAGACCGTTGAAGTTGAACGGGCTTGCCGTGCCGACGTAAGCCTGATAGTCGGTTACTTCTGGCAAGGTGCCGACGTAATCGGCGAGAGCTCGTGTTGCCGCTGCCGTCTGTTCGAGCGACGTGCCCGTCGGCATGTCAACGATGATTTGAAACTCGTTCTTATTGTCGAACGGCAGCATCTTGACGGTGACGACGCGTGCAACAACCAGCCCAATGGCCCCCATCAGCAGCACTGCCACCCCGCCGAAGAACATCCAGCGTACAGGCCACCTGCGCAGCATCGGTGTCATCATCCGCTTGTACAGGCGTGTAGTCCAGTCATCACGATGGTCATGACCGGAGCCGTGATAGCCGGCGCCGCTCGATCTCCCTCGATGGCCGAACTCGCCCTTGAGGACGCGAACCGCGGCCCACGGCGTCACGATGAACGCGATCAGCAGCGAGAAGATCATCGCCGCCGAAGCGCCGACGGGAATCGGGCGCATGTACGGTCCCATGAGACCGCCGACGAACGCCATAGGCAGGATTGCCGCAATGACCGCGAAGGTGGCCAGAATGGTTGGATTGCCCACCTCATCCACGGCCGCGATGGCGGTCTGCAGGGCGCTCTTGCCGTCGGACCCGGGCATGCGATAGTGCCTGACGATGTTCTCGACGACCACGATGGCATCGTCTACCAGGATGCCGATCGAGAATATGAGCGCAAACAACGTGATCCGGTTCAGCGTGTAGCCGTAGAGGTAGAACACCAGCAAAGTTAGCGCGAGCGTCACAGGTATGGCCACAAGAACCACGATGGATTCCCGACGGCCAAGGGTCAGGGCGATCAGGAGCGTCACCGAGAACACGGCAATGATCATGTGGAACAAGAGCTCGTTTGACTTCTCTGCGGCGGTCTCACCGTAGTTCCGGGTGACGGTCACCCCGACCTCAGCGGGAATGATCGTGCCGCGCAAGCCCTCGACCTTAGTGATGACTGCATGCGCGATGTCAATCGCGTTCGTGCCCTGGCGCTTTGCTACGGAGATGGTGACCGCTTGCTCCAGTGAGTCGGGGCTCGAAGACTTCGCGGCCTCGCCAGTGTGGCTCGCTTGCCCTTCGGAGCGGTGCGCCGGCCCTCGACCGAAGAAGACGTAGTCCTGAGCTTCGCCCGGCCCGTCACGCACATCCGCAACATCACGAAGTCGGATGGTGCGCCCGTTGCGCGCCCCGACGACCACGGCTCCAACATCGTCGGCGTCTCTGAGGAAGCTCCCAGCCTTGACGGCAACCGAGACTCCCCCCTTGCCGAACTCGCCGGAGTCCGAGCGCACGTTGGCCGAGCTCACCGCAGCGGCAACCTGGTCGGCGCCCAGTCCGAAACCGGCGAGCCGCGCGCGGTCAAGCGTCACTGTGATTTCGCGGCGGCGGCCGCCGATGATCATCGTCTCAGAAACGTTGTCAACCTGTTTGATGCGCTCCTCTACCCGTGCCGCGAGCTGGCGGAGCTCGAGGCTTCCGATGGTTCGGCTGTGCAGCGTGAGCGCGAGGATCGGCACGTCATCTATGGAACGCGGCTTGATGATCGGCAACGATGCCCCGGGCGGGATGATGTCGTAATGCGACTGGAGCTTCTCCCGCAGCCGAACAAATGCCGCCTCCTGGTTCTGGCCAACGAGAAACCGGACTACCGCCATCGCGGACCCAGGGCTGGTAGTTGTGTAGACGTACTCCACCCCCGGGATTTCCCAGATCAGCTTCTCCATGGGCGTCGTGACGCGCCGCTCAACCTCACGAGCGGAGGCTCCCGGCATCTCGACGAGCACATCGGCCATAGGGACGATGATCTGGGGCTCCTCTTCGCGCGGAGTGCGCATCACCGCGAACGCGCCCAGGGCCAGTGAGGCAACGATAATGAGCGGGGTCAGTTTGCTGTCGGCGAAAGCCGCCGCAAGTCGTCCTGCCAAGCCGAATCGCATCTGATATGTCTCCTTCTTGCCGACGACTTTGATTAGAACGTGACCCGTGACCCGTCAGCGAGTCGGGAGAAACCGTCAATGACAACGCGCTCACCTGGACTGAGACCCGACAGTACCCGCACACGGCCTCCAATCGCCTTGCCAATCGTGACCAGCCGGATGCGAGCCCGCCCCTCATCGTTGACGACGAACACGTAGTGCAGGCCGTCGCGCTCGACGGTAGCAGTGACCGGAACCGTCAGTTCCGTCTGGCTGCCCGTCGTGAACCGAACGCGTCCGAACATGCCTGCCTTGGCGCCGGTCTGTTGGTCAATGCCGAGCCGCACGAGAAACGTGTGGGTGCCCGGATCGCCTTGCGGCGTTACTTCGGCGACCTGAGCGGGCAGACTCGAGAGCGGAAGAGCGTCGAGTGTCACTGCTGCGTTGGTTCCGGGTCGGGCCGACGCAAGGAGGGTCTCCGGCACGGCTGCCTCGAACCTCAGACCTCCACCAATCACAGTCAGCAGCGGCATGCCCGGGCTTGCCATGTGCCCAGGATCAACCATACGGCGCGCAACCACACCGTCGTACGGCGCGTTGACGACCGACATAGAACGCACGATGCGCGCGCCTCGCGCGGCAGCCTCGCTCTGCTTTGCCTGCGCCGCTGCGGCTTTGACCTCCGACCGGCGCACAGCAACCATCAGGGCCGCGGCCTCGGACTGCCGCAGGCTCTGTTGCGCGGCGTCCAGCGCTGCCTGAGCCTGGGCAACTCCCTCCTCAGCGGTGCGGATGTCCTCCGAGCGACTGCCCTCGTCAGCTATGCTCTTGGCTTCAACAGCCTGTTCGTACTGCGCTCGCGCAACGTTGGCGCGGGTTCGAGCGGCATCGAGCTGTTGCCGGGAAACGGCTCCTTCTTCGAGGAGCGCTTTCGCCCTTTCGTAGTCCGCTTCGGCGAGTTCGAGGCTTGCTTTGGCCTGCGCGACGGCGAGCGCTGCCTGAGCGCGCTCCTGTTTCCGAGGACCTTTCAAGACAAGATCGCGCCGGGCCTTGGCGCTCTTGAGACCGGCTTCGGCCTGAGCCACCATGGCCCGCGCGGCCTCAATGCGAGCGTCGCTTGCCGCCTTCTCCATCGCCGCTGCCACGGAGGCGCTGGACACGCCGGCCTGCGATGCCCTGACGGCCGCTTGAGCCTGCTGCACCGATGCAGAGAGGTCGCTTGAATCGAGCCAAACGAGCGGCTGGCCACGCCTGACCGCATCGCCCTCATTGACGGCAATTCGTGTTACGCGCCCCATCACCTTTGCCGCCAGATCGGAGGACAGCCTGGCCTGAACCGCCCCGCTCACTTCCTGGTATTCGAGCTCATCCTTGAGCGTCAGGACTTCCGTCCGAACCGCAACCGCTGCGTCGCCGGATCCGGCTGAGCCCGCGGCGCGATGCTCGCGCTGCGTCCGGCCGGACGCCGCCCCAATCCACACAACGAGGACCGTCACCACTGTCAGACCGGCCAATGCGGCCACCCATCTACGCGCCATTCTCTTCACTTCCTTCCCGTGTCGCTTGACCTATCCCGCCGATTGCTCTTGGCGCCTGCGCACATGCTCCGTGTCTCCGGATGCATTCGAGCAGCAGGAGCACATTGGGGTTTTCGATCCGGTACAGGACGTTCGAACCGTCGCGTCGGCACGCGAGCACGCCCTGATCCTTCAGAATCCGCAGGTGCTGACTGACCACCGACTGACCCGCTCCGCAGATCTCGATCAGCTCGGATACGGTTCGCTCAGGCCCGGCAGTGTGGAGAAAGTCCAGTATCCGAAGCCGAAGCGGGTGCGCCGCATGGCGGATGATTGGAGCGACTCGCTCGAGTATCTCGATGTCCAGTAAATCGGACTTGTCGCCACCTTTGCTGAATGAACTGTGGTTTGTCATGACATTATTATATCACGATATTATGATATATCAAGTTCCACCCGATGAAGTTGTTAACGAGATTCTTACGGCCAGGGGAACGCGGGCGTCGGAGTTCGCCAGAAGAGCGACGGCGCAGTCCAGATCACGGCCATCGTGAACTCGCCAAGGACCATGCCGAGGAAGAACGGCCTGGCCCGGGAGTACATGCGCATCCCGCCATAGCGCAGGATGACCACTTTGGCGAGCCATGCCACGAAGCACGGGAACCAGAAGACCATCATCGTCCAAGTGCCGCACAGCGCGTAGCCCAGCGGATGGATCGGAAACCAGAGCGTCCGCGATCGTGCGATGACGATCCCGAGGGTCACCACGATGCCGATGAGGAAGTTAAGGGTGTAGAGCCACGGCAGAGGCGGGCGGTTACGATTCAGAACCGTCGCAGCATCGTTGAACGTCCAGACAGGATTGCCCGCGTAGACGTACTCGTACATCTGGACGGCTCCCAAGTTATAGGGCAACGCGATGTGCAGGTATCCGGCTATGAGAACAGCGGCGCACACACCGATGATGATCACTCCCAGCACGGAGCGCCGCCGTACACGCACGCCATCGGCGAACTTCATGGAATCGAGGAAACCGGTCAGGATCAGCCCGCGTTGATCGCGCATCCACATGACATCAAGGAAGGCCAAGCACGTGATGTTCGCTCCGCCCAGATTCCTCACGTCTCCCACCATGCGGTAGAGGTCAATGGGCCGAAACGACGTCTCGGTCATTAGCATTCCGCTCTCGCATGTCGAGCGGGCCATGACAACCGCAATGATGAAGAGCAGGACTGCCAACTCGAAGAGCGCGAGCCAGTATGCCATGCCCAATGCCCAGAGCCAACCGGCAGCCAGCAGCAAAGAAGCGATCAGACCCCAGAGAGCGGCTCTATACGAGAGCAACTCGTCGTCCTCGGATGCGCCGAACCCAAATGCAGCGCGCCAGACTCTGGCTATGTGGGGTCTTGCAGCCCAGGCCATATAGCCCACCATCACAACGTAGCACCCGATGATCTGGTAGCCGATGAAAGCCAGGCATCCGTACATCGGCATGATCTCAGGTTGATAGCCAAGCGAAGCTCCGATCACATCCGCGCCGCGCGTTAGCAGGAAGAAGAACCACAATGAGAACAGCAAGTCGGTCGGGAGGAGATAGAAGAACCCGATCGCCGCGAAGCTGATGAACATGTGGAAGAACAGCATCGCGTTCCACGGCGGCGTGATCGCCAGGTTGTTCAGGTTGATGTCCGTCACTATCTCCGGCACGCTCGGGTACCACTGATGCAGTCCGTTGAAGCCGAATACGATCAGCGGGACGGCGAAACCGAACCACGTTACGCGATTGGCCATGAACCCGCCGTCGGCTCCGCTCGGCCTGATCATCTCAAGCGGCAGTTGGACAAGCGGGAAACTCAGCTTCTCGTTATCCACCCACTGTCGCCGCAGCAGGACCGCCAAGCACAGATAGGCCATGAAGATGAGGGCAACAAAGAGGCCCCAAGCTGCCAGCGGTCCTAACCACGCTTGCCACGGTAGTTGCTGGCCGGGCTGCAAGGAGGCATAGAAGCCGACCGCTTCAGGTTGTTTCGGGCCTCCGGACGGGTCCCAGGGCACAGCCCACTTCTTGATGTAGCCGAAGAATAGCGACTGCCAGAGATTCTCGGGTGTCGCGTAGTAGTTGGGCACGACAAGGAGCGGTATGAGTTTCTGGAGCAATCCGCGAGAGGCGATCATGGATGCCAGGAGCATCATCACGTAGATGGAGAACATCTCGTGGGGCGCGAGCCCGAGTCTGGCCGACCAGCGCGTCAGGACGTTCCGGGCCAGGAGCAACAGCACCAACATCCCCACGAGCACCGGCGGAAGCTGCAGGAATCCGATCTGTATCTTGGCGACCACCAGCTCCGCGTAGCAAACGAGGACGCAGGTCACTGCAACCATGCACAGACCAACGACAATCGCTCGCGGCGATAGAGCGGAACGGTACGCAGCCGATTCCTTCTGCGGGGTGTCGGCAGCTACTGACACTGTCCGTTGCGCCTCCTTCACTACATCCATGCGCCGGTGTCGGACCCAGCGCTCGCACGCCGGGCAACCTGGTCTGCAAGAACGCGTTCCGGCAACCTGACCTAAACGGGTACAGTCACACCATGCTCGCCGCCGTGGATATCGGCAACAGCCGGACTAAATGCGCTTGCTTTGAACAGGACCGCATCGTCGGTCGCCATTGGATATCCACGGATGCGTGCGTGTCATCCGACCCCATTGTACAGGCCCTTCGGCCTATCGCGGATGCCCATTCCGACAAGGGGCCTCTGAACATAGGCTTCACATCCGTTGTACCGCGCGTCGGCCCGCTTCTGTTGGAGGCCGCCACCCGGATCGGCGCACACTCGATCACCGAGGTTAGGTACGACTGTGACCTGGGTCTCGAGGTGGCCGTGAAGTCCCCTGCTTTGATCGGGCCTGATCGCCTCGCCAATGCGGTCGGTGCGGTCGCCGCCCTCGGCGCGCCCGTCGTTGTCGTGGACTTCGGCACCGCGATCACGACGACCGTTGTGTCCGAGGACCGGCGACTGATCGGCGGCTCAATCGGTCCCGGGGTCCGGACCTCAGCGCGCGCGCTTGCCGCTTTCACAGGCCGACTGCCCGAGGTCCAAGTGGACGAGCTCCGCGATCTGCCTGCTCCGATCGGCGATGACACGGTTCCGGCCATTCGTTCCGGCGTCGTGTTCGGCGCAATCGGCGCCGTGAGGGAACTCCTCCAACGCATCGGCCTTCAGCTTGGAGGCGATCCGCCGTCCATTGCGACCGGCGGCATGGCCCCGATGCTTGCGCCGCATTGCGGGATTACGCACATTGATACGGACCTTACGTTCCGCGGCATACGCGAGGTAGCCCTCAGGGCCGGCATTCAGTCGTGAGCCTGATCGGGTTGCCTCTGGAGCGCCCAACGGGCGACTTCCGAGACATCCCGGCTTGCATCGTTGGCCGTCTCCCGAAGAGTGGCCCTCGCCTGTGGGTCGAAACTGCGCGCCAATCGCGCTATGGCCAGGCGGCGTAACGGCTCCGTTGCTGCCCGCGCAACGTACACGAGCTGACCTACCACGTATTCATGGGGCGCCTCGTCTCCGTTGCGAAGCAGCTCCTCGGCAAGACCGTCATCTATCTGGATCGCGATCATGGCGGCGCGCGCGATCAGCTTATGCATTGATGCCGCACGAACGGCGCATTCGCGCAACGCATCGCGAACGCCCGAGACGCGCTGCGCCCTGATGTTCTCAATCAGCTCCCTTTGCAGGATCGCAGCCTCGCCCGCGGCAAGGACGGCGGCTTCGCGCAGATCGTTTGCCCACCTCTGTCGTCTCGAACCTGCAAGCATCAGCAGATACCGGGAAGCCATGTGCCTCGCCTGTACCCATGCGGCGGCGTGCGAGGCTATTGCCTGACATCGTTGAGCGCTCAGCCTGGAACACCCCGTCATGGCTTCATCCCAGACGGAATACGCTGACAGACCCCGCCCCACCCAAGCATCTCGGCGTCTGACGCAGTCGAGCCGGGCAGGCGGATGCTGAAGGTCCGCGACGAAGTCGAGCAATCCGCGGATCGTGTCTCTCCACTCAGGCCGAATACGACGCGTAACTCGAACATCATACTCGTTGCCGCAGCACGACCAGACCCGCGAGACACGATCGGCTCTGCCTCCAATGCCCTCCGGTCGTGGCGTGAGCGTCAGACCGAAACGCTCGGCCCTGCCGATCGCTCGCTCGCAGACGAGGCGCTCTTCTGCACAATGGCACCCGAGCACGCAGAATGACGGAGTGCCAAGCAGTCCGAGGATGCCTGCCGCTCTGACGACATTGTCGGCATCCGCCTTCAGCCCTCCAGCTTGCAGAAGCGCGCCAACCGCCACCCCTGGGTCGAGCGGGCTGTCTTTCCGTTGCGGCATCGGTGAAATGATGTAGTGAACCTCCGGCTGCGGGTTACGTCTGATAGACTGAGTATCGTACCATTCCCTGCAAGGAGGAAACCCAGTAATGCGCTTACGCAGTGCCGCCTGGCTCGCCGTCGCGATTCTCGCCTTGGGCTGCGCATCCGCCAACGCACAGGTCCGCAATCCGAACCGGCAACGAGCCGCCAACTTGCCCCTCGCGCAAGTGCCCGTGGCTCTTGTGGACACGATCTGTAAGCTGGAGCCGGCTCAGAAGGAGAAGATCTCCGCCATCCAAACCAAGCTCGCAGAGGACCTCAAGGCGCTTCGCCCAGCCAAAGGGACCGAGCCTGATCCGCAAGTCGCTCAGAAGCGCCGCGATCTGACTCGTGCCGCGATTACGGACGTGAACGGCATCCTAACGCCTGAACAGCGCGAGGCGCTCGCCAGGGCCATGCCGGTCCTAACGACCCTGAGGTCGGCGTCCGTGCCGTTGGAGGTGGTCGCAGACCTCAAGCTTACCGACGAACAGAAGAAGCAGATTGCCGAGATTGTCTCGGGCCAGCGCGAGAAGATGCGAGGCGTTCCGGCCGAAGAAAGGCGGGCCAAGATGCGCGAGATGGTGGCCGAAATCCGGTCCAAGATCGAGGCCATCCTGACCGCCGAGCAGAAGGAAACGATCAAGAAGTTCCGCGAGAAGAACCGAACGAATCGGCGTAACCGCCCGTAGCGCAGGCGTCTCGCCTGGAAGGCGGCAAATACACGTAACGCAGGCGGCTCGCCTGCAAGCTGGCAGATGCACGTAGCGCAGGCGTCTCGCCTGCAACAAAGGGGACGCCCGCAAGGCGTCCCCACCGAGTCAGCCCAACTGCGCGAGTTCGCGTGCCGTCAGCCTCAGCGCCGAGCTCGCTCGCTCGATATCCGCATCGTGGACATCGAGATGCGTCACCATCCTGATCCTGTGCTCGCCAAGCGCCAGACACTTCACGCCGTGCCTCTCGAGCGCGCTCACCCACGCCGCGGCCGGAGCGGACGCGGTGAAGTACACCATGTTCGTCTGCACGGCGGCAAGATCAATGGAAACTCCCGGCAGACCGGCAACGTACTCAGCCAGTTTCGAGGCTCTGGCGTGGTCGTCGGCCAGCCGGTCTATGTTGTGTTCCAGCGCATATAGCCCCGCCGCGGCCAGCACTCCCGCCTGTCGCATGCCACCGCCAAGCCGCTTCCGAATCCGTCTCGCCCGTTGAATGGCGTCACGATTGCCGCACAGCACCGATCCGACCGGGCAGCCGAGACCCTTCGAGAGGCAGAACGTAATCGTGTCGCAACGCGCCGCGTATTCCTTGACGGGCACGTCGGCGGCGACTGAGGCATTGAAGATGCGGGCGCCATCGAGGTGGATTGCCACTCCGTGTTGGCGCGACATCTCATAGATGGCATCGTGTTCAGTCAACGGTATTACCGCGCCGCCAGCAACATTGTGCGTGTTCTCAATCACGATGAGCGCGGTGCCCGGAGAATGGAGCGTTTCCTTCTGGATTGCGTTCCTGATGTCATCAAGGATTGGCACTCCTCGAGAGCTGCGAAACTGGCGCAGCACGACCCCAAGCAGAGCCGCCGGCGCACCTGCCTCGTAACGCATGGAGTGGGAGTCGGCGTCCAGCAGCGCTTCGTCTCCAGGCCTACAGTGCAAGGCGATGCCAATGATGTTGCTCATGGTGCCGGACGCCACGAAGAGCCCGGCTTCCTTGCCCGTCAGTTCCGCAGCCCGGGCCTCCAGCGCCGCAACGCTTGGATCATCTCCAAGCACATCATCTCCAACCTCTGCGTCTGCCATGGCGCGCCGCATGCCGAGACCAGGCTGCGTAACGGTGTCACTTCGCAGGTCAACCCATCCGTCCACGTTTTCCTCCCAGCATGTACCATACCCGCATGAGGGCCTCACCGCGTCACCCAGATTCCGCCGTCTCTCTCATGTTGATGCAGGACTCGCCGCGACGCGAGCCGAATGAACGTACAAGATCGCGCTCTGCCGTGGCGCGACTCAGGAGGTGCCAGTGCTGCCAAGACGTACCTACGGCCGTCATCAGGACCGGCTGTCCATCATCGGGCTGGGAGGCATCGTCGTCGCGCAGCTGTCGCAGCCGGAGGCCGACCGCATCGTGGGGGACGCTTTCGACCGCGGTGTCAACTACTTCGATGTCGCGCCAACATACATGGACGCTGAAGATCGCCTCGGGCCTGCGCTCAGGCCCTACCGACAGCAAGCGTTCCTGGCGTGCAAGACCGAAAAACGCATGGCGGCCGAGGCCGAGGCCGCACTGCAGACGTCTCTAAGAAAGCTGCAGACGGACCACTTCGACCTGTATCAGCTTCATGGCCTGCAGAGTCTCGACGAAGCTCAGGCCTGTTTCGCGAGCGGCGGTGCCATGGAGACCCTGATTGCAGCGCGCGAGCGTGGACTTACGCGGTACCTCGGGTTCTCCGCCCATTCTGTTGAGGCTGCCCTCTTCTGCCTCAAGCAGTTCCCATTCGACTCTGTTCTGTTTCCCCTATCGTGGCCTGCGTACTACGCCGGACGGTTCGGTCCTCAGGTCGTTGACGCAGCGGCGAGTTCCGGCGCGGCAGTCCTCGCACTCAAGGCGATGGCCCGGCGACCGTGGCCGGACGGCGCAGCTCGCGAATATCCCAAGTGCTGGTACGAGCCGTTCGACGACCCGAGCGAAGCGGAGCGCGCGCTGCGGTGGACGCTTTCTCTGCCTGTTACCGCTGCCGTGCCGCCAGGGAACCCGCGTCTGTTTGAGCTTGCCCTTAGGGTAGCCGAGCGGTTCGAACCAATGACCGACGCGGAAATCGAGACCATTCAGGCTGCAACTAACGCGGCCACGCCGCTTTTCGCAGTGGATTGACACTACGCCGCACCTACGGAGGCACCAACCATGAATACGTCATTCAGTTTCTCTGCGGGTGTCTGGAACCTCAACCGAGGTGAGGACCCATTCGGCCCGCCCGTGCGCCCTTCGATCCCGTTCGCCGAGAAACTGGCATCGCTCAAGGCGCTCGGTTTCGACTACGTCCAGTTCCATGATGATGATGCGGTACCGCTCGGCGTATCCCCCGTCAACGTCGCCGCCGAAGCGGCTCGGGTCCGAGCGCTCTGCGAAGACAACGGCCTGAAGGTCGAGTTCGTTGCCCCAAGGATATGGGAAGACCCGGTCTTCGTAGACGGCGCGATCACCGCCAACGATCCGAAAGTCCGTCAGGCCGCCATGGACCGGGGCAAACGGACGGTGGACATCGCGCGCGTCCTTGGCACGGACCGAATCGTTCTCTGGCCGGCTCGCGAAGGAACGTATATCCGCGAGGCCAAGGATTCCATTGCGTCGTTCGATCAGTTTGTCGAGTTCCTCGATGGTCTTCTGGCGTATGACCCAAACATCCGAATACTGGGCGAGATGAAGCCTAATGAGCCCATGGACTTGATGTACCTGCCGTCTACCGCTCATTTCCTCGCGCTCGCGGCAAGGACATCGCAGCCGGAACGTGTTGGAACACTCATCGAGGCCGCACACTCCATCTTGCTCGGACTTGACCCCTCCGAGGAGATGGCCTTCGCCATCTGGCACAAGAAGCTGTGGGGAGTTCACCTCAATGACCAGGACGGCCTGAAGTTCGATGAAGATAAGAGCTTCGGCAGCGCGAACCTGCGCCGGGCGTTTAACGTGGTGGATGTTCTGGTAACCAACGATTACGGCGTCAGTGGCGAGGTGGTCGGTCTCGACGTCAAGGCGATGCGGACCCAGCCGGCAGGGATGGCCCTGAAGCATCTGAGCAACAGCAAACGCATGTTCGAGCGTCTGGTTGAGGTCTCGGTGCGCCTAGACCGTTCGGCAATCAATGCACTCCGCGAAGCGCGCGACTACGAGTCACTCGATGAACTGATCCTCAACGCGCTGATGGGAACCGGCTGAAGTCGCACCTATCGAAACACAGGAGCAAGACCCATGATTGTTCAATCACCGCGCAACCGGTTGCAGGGCAGTCTGCCCAAGATCGGCATCCGTCCCGCCATTGACGGTCGCCGTGACGGCGTCCGCGAATCGCTGGAAGCGCAGACGATGACGATGGCCAGGACGGCCGCCTCGTTCCTCGAGAGGAACCTCCGACATCCGTCGGGGCTTCCAGTGGAGTGCGTCATCGCCGACACATGCATCGGCGGAGTCGCCGAAGCCGCACGTTGCGCCGAGAAGTTCGACCGCAAGGGGGTGGGGGTGTCCATCACCGTAACCCCGTGCTGGTGCTACGGCTCGGAGACTATGGACATGGACCCGCTGCGCCCGAAGGCTATCTGGGGTTTCAACGGTACCGAACGCCCTGGGGCGGTCTATCTTGCCGCGGTTCTGGCTGCCCACGCTCAGAAGGGCCTGCCTGCGTTCGGCATCTATGGCCGCGACGTTCAGGATGCCGGCGACACAGCGATCCCCGCGGATGTTCAG
>JBBIQU010000099.1:0-12689 GCA_037442185.1 Chthonomonadales bacterium
GCCGTAACGACAACCGACGCCGAAACGCGTTGCCTGTGGCCGTAACGACAACCGAGGACGAAACGCATTGCCTCCATGCGTTGCGGGAACATGACGCGCAGCGTGTAGCCGTCGCTTCTTGCGACGTACCAGGTCTGCATGGTGCGCAACGTCCGCGCGGGAAGAACCCGCGGCCACACGGCCTACGGCGTCAATTGAGGCCTGTTGCCATCTTCGGCGCCGATCGTGAAACTGAAACACGCTCCTTCGCCTTCGGCGGCGTCGGCCCAAACCTGGCCTCCGTGACTCGTGACGATCCGGCGCACGATGGTCAGGCCAACGCCCGTGCCCTCAAACTCCTGCGGCGAGTGCAGACGCTGGAATGGCCGGAACAGCTTGGAGGCGTAGGCCATCGAGAACCCCACTCCATTGTCACGAACGTAGAACACGTCGCCGTCGCGACCGATCTCAACGCGCGGATTGTCGCAATGCCGTGTGTACTTCAGGGCGTTGGAGATCAAGTTCATGTACACGTGGCGCAGGAGCAGCGGGTCGGCGTGGCATTCGCCAAGGTCGCCCACCACCACTTGCGCCCGGGCGGGCCCTGCCGCATCCTGAGCCGACCCGCAATCCGTGGCCGGCACGGGGGCGGTTCGGTAGCCTCCCACAGCATTGGACACCGCGTACAGAGCCTCTTGAACGATGTCGTTGACCCGAACCAGACGCCGCTCGATCTTGTGGCCCGCAAGACGCGAGAGCTCGAGCATGCGGTCTATGAGCGTCCCCATCTCCTGCGCGCTGCTGCGCACGCGCTTCGCGTAGCGCAATGCTTCGGCAGGCAGATCGTCCTCGAAATCCTCGATGAGCGCCGCCGAGAAGCCGTCAATGACCCTCAGCGGAGCCCTCAGGTCGTGGGACACCGAGTAGGTGAAGGCTCGCAGCTCCTCGTTGGCAGCCTGCATCTCAGCCGTGCGCTGTTCTACGCGCCGTTCCAGTTCGCGCGCCGCCTCTTTGAGCTGCTCGACGAGCGCGGCCGCATGATCCTCTGCTTGCCTGCGCGAGGAAACGTCTTCGGTCAGAATAACAACCCGCGACACGCGTCCCTGATCGTCGGGAAGGGCAAAGAACCGCTGAGATACCCATGTCGCCGCACCCGGGCGCGCTCCCTTTGTCGCAACTTCCGGTACCGTTGCTGATCCGCCCTCCGTGTAGACGCGAAGCACATCCTGGGCATACGGCCCGAGTTCAGAATCGCGCACGTCGAGCTGCAGGCGCTCGCGGGATCGCGTCATGTCGTCCCGAACGTCTTCGTCGGTCATGGCCCAGATGCGCTGCCACGCCGCATTGGACCGGAGCAGTCGTCCCGTCCTGTCTCGCACGGAGATGCCGATGGGAGACGTGTCAATAATGGCCTTCTCGAGTGCAGCCATGTCTGCGATGGCGGCCTCGGCACGTTGGCGCTGGACGCCGTTACCGATGAGGCGGGCAGCCGTCGCGAGGCTATCCAGTTCACCCTTCGACCATACGCGGGGCGTTCGGCAGTCGTCAATCCCGATGATGCCCCACCATTCGTCGCCGACGAAGATGGGCACGGTCGCTACGGAGAGGGTGCCCTGGTTGCCGATGTTGGTGCGCTCCGGCTCGGGCAGATTGGCTACCGGACCGTCGAGTGTCTTGCCTGAGCCGAGTATCGAACGCCACCGGGTCAGGCCCTGGTCTTCCCACGCGCACACTTCGCCGATTATGCACCTCTGCAATGGCGCGCCGGGCCGAATCCAGTCCTTGACGCAGGTCAGACCGTCCCGACCCAGATGGTCCGATTCGCACCGCAGCACGTGGATGCGGTGTGCGCCAACGCTGACGCCCAGGCGCTCGAGCGCCGGCGATAGATGTTCCGTCCACAGCCCCGGCTTCAGCAGCTGCTCCGCCATGTAGGCAACTGCGGCAAGAATGCTGTCGCCATGCGCAGCCGGCTCGCCGGTTGCCTGCCCGTCTCCGTTTACCATCAGTGTGCCTCCAACGCAGGACTCTCCGGGCCGAACGCCCAAACCCTAATGCACGGACGCTAAGTGCAATACTACCCGACAGTGTAGTACCTCATAGGAGGCTGACCGATATGGCTGATCTGCTGCTTGCCCTCGATCAGGGCACCACCAGCTCGCGGGCCATCGTGTTCGAGCCCAACGGCAGCCCGGTTGGCGCGGCGCAGCGCCCGTTCGCCCAGTCGTTCCCTCGACCGGGCTGGGTCGAGCACAACCCGGAGGACATCTGGATGTCCCAGGTTGAAGCCGCACGCGAAGCGCTGAAGGCGGCCAAGATCACGGCGCGCGACGTGGCTGCTATCGGCATCGCGAACCAGCGCGAGACGGTGGTGGTGTGGGACCGTCGAACGGGCGAGGCGATCTCGCCGGCAATCGTATGGCAGGATCGTCGCACCGCCGATGAATGCGCGCGCCTTCGCGCCGAGGGCGCCGAGGACATCGTGCGTCGGCGAACAGGGCTTCTCTTGGACCCGTACTTCTCGGCCACCAAGATCGCCGCCATACTCGATGCCGAGGACGGACGTCGGGCGGATGCGGAGCGCGGCCGACTTGCGTTCGGAACGATTGACGCCTTCTTGCTCTGGCGTCTGACGGGCGGCGGCGTTCACGCCACGGATGTCACGAACGCCTCGCGGACCCTGCTCATGGATGCGGATCGGTGCGCGTGGGACGATGAGCTGATGAGATTATTCCGCGTACCCAGCGCCGTCCTCCCTGCCATAGCGCCGTCCGCACATGCGTTCGGTGAGACCACCCGGGAGATGCTGGGAGCGCGGATACCGATACGTGCCTTGCTTGGCGATCAGCAAGCAGCAGCATTCGGACAGGCCTGCATCCGACAGGGAATGGTGAAGAACACCTACGGTACGGGCTCGTTCGTCCTGATGAACACGGGCGAGAACCGACGGTCGTCTGCCCATCGGCTGCTCTCAACGGTAGCATGGAAGATAGGGACGGATCCTGCGGTCTATGCGCTCGAAGGAAGCATCTTCGTGACCGGTGCGGCGGTACAGTGGCTTCGCGACGGCCTCGGCATCATTGCCGATGCTGCGGAGATCGAGGCGATGGCGGGTACCGTTAACGACGCCGGCGGCGTCACGTTCATCCCCGCGTTTGTGGGCCTTGGCGCGCCGCACTGGGAGCCTGACGTGCGTGGAGCCATTCTGGGCCTGACCCGGGGCGTATCGCGGGCGCACATAGCGCGAGCAACCCTGGAGGCTGCGTGCTTCCAGACACGCGACGTGCTCGAGGCTCTCTCACGCGACGCGATGCATGACGTCGAGCGCATTCGAGCGGACGGCGGCATGGCGGCCAACGATCTGTTTCTGCAGATGCAGGCGGACCTGGCCGGCGTTCCCGTCGAGAGACCACGCGTCACCGAGACGACTGCGCTCGGCGCGGCGCTGATGGCCGGCATCGGGTCGGGCTTGCTCGGCACCATTGAAGACGTCGCGCGATCGTGGACGCCTGACCGCCTCTTTGAACCCGCCATCAGTGACGATGAACGAGAGTCCCGTTACGCGGCATGGCAGTCTGCAGTCGCCCAGCTCTGCGGCGGCGTGCGGACTGTGCGCGCAAAGGAGCGAGTGTGATGCTTGGCATTCTGGTGCCCTTGTCGGTCTGTTTTGCGTCACCCCACGACGCACCCCGCCTTACCCTCTATGTCTCGAAGCTCGGCGACAACTCCACGGGCAGGAGCTGGGCAACTGCGTTTCGAACGCTGCAGGCCGCACTCGATGCAGTGCCTGCGGGCGAGGGCACCCGCATATGCGTGCGCCCCGACACCTACATGGAGGCGAACCTCGCCCCGGCCAACCCGGGAGCTGCGGGTCGCTACAACGAACTCATCGGCGACACGGACGGCCGCTATGGTGGCGGTCGCCGCGGCACGGTGATCATAGATTCCGGAGACCCGGCGCGAGGCTTCAAGAGCTACGATTGGTGGGGGCCGATCCGCGCGACCACCAAGGGATGGTCGCCGGAACACACAGACGAAACGTTCTCGGCCATATGCTGGGATCGGTGGCGGCTTGCCGGCCTGTATGTAACGGGCGGCGACGGTGGCCTCATGTTCGATTGCACCAATCGCGTTGAGCCGTTCACGGTCGTCGTCGAGGACTGCGTCAGCATCGGACGCGCCTTCGGAGGGGGCGTTGCCGGGTGTCTTTCACGCGCGGGCGAGCCCTCCACGTTCAGGCGGTGCAAGCTATGGGCGCTCGATTGGTGGGGCGACACGGCGGCTGCTTACGTGCGGGTGGAAAACGCCTCCATGCCCGAAAGACCCGATGTGCTGTTTGAGGATTGCGTCATGGTCAGCCCGCAATGCGCCCTGAAGGGTGGGAACTACGGATATCACACGAGTTCCCGGGTAGCCGTCAGGCGCTGCCGTCTCATAGCGCTGAACTTCTCACAGCCCGCCGGAACGCCGACGGAGGGCATTATCCAGAGCGTTCAGCACGGCAAGTACCTCCATGTCGAGCTGGAAGACAGCACGCTGATGGGCTACAAGGTGTTCGGATGCCCTGTGGCCCGGGATACCGCCGGCGAGCTGGGATATACCGTCAAAGGTGACGTTCGGGCCTATGTGCAGTTCCAGCAGGAGACCCCGAAGGACATCACGCGCCTCGACCGATGGCCTATTGTGGCATTCACCGATCTCGCGCCTGCACGGATCGAGGATTGTCTGCCTGACACCGATGCCGGCCAACCCGCCAAACGAGTGCGGCTGATCCGCAAGGACATGTGCGAGGTGTCCCCATTCGTCTGGAAGGGGCGCCTGTGTCTCCTGGAATGCCAGCGGCCAGCCTCAGGCGGCAAGCGCGAGGACTACGCACTGGTTGTCCGCGACGTTGAGACCGATGCCGAGCTGTCTCGCTTCGGCGAGGGCTACGGTCTCGCATGCGCCTTCGCCTGGCGCGGCAAACTCCGTGTATTTGCGTCGCGCTTCGAGGGCGACAACTGGAACGACGTGACCATGTTCACGAGCTCCGACCTGAAGACGTGGAGCAGCAAGGTTGTGATCCGTCAGGAGCCGGACGAACACCTCTTCAACTCATCCGTATGCCGCTCGGGCGAAGGCTTCGTCATGGCATATGAGACCAACGATCCTCGATGGCCGCCGTTCACGGTCAAGTTCGCCCAATCCGAAGATGGCGAACACTGGGAGAAGGTACCGGAGGTCATTCTCGGTTCCGACCGCTATGCTGCCTGCCCGTGCATCCGCTACGCCGACGGCTGGCATTACGTTCTGTACCTCGAACACCGTACGCCGTCCTGGCGCTTCGAGACCTACATCGCGCGATCGCGTGACCTGAAGACCTGGGAGTTGAGCCCCGCCAATCCCGTCTTGACGCCTGCCGCCCTCGATGACGGCATCAACGCCTCCGATCCCGACATCGTCGAGTACAAGGGGAAGACCCTCCTCTACCACTCGGTCGGCGACCAGCTCACCTGGATGAACATCAAGCTTGCGGAGTACCCGACCCGGCTCGGGCCGTGGCTCAAGGGATGGTTTCGCGAAGGCGGTGTGCCCACCAGGTAGGCGCTTCGCTCCTGACGAGGCATGTCGGGCATGTGCCTGCGCCGGTGCCGCGTCGGCGCGTGTCGCTGCGCCATTTCTCTGAAGGAAGGGACACGAGGGCCGTCGAAAGACAACCGAGAACAACGGCAAAGAAGGCAACCACCATGTCGGATTTACGAACGCAACTCGAGGCGGACCTGGGCCGACTCAGATCGGCCGTGGGGAACATGGGCGCCCTCGCCGATCGAATGCTCGACGATGCCATCCGGGCCGTCACGGATTTCCAGCCGGGAGCGGCGCGCAAGGTCATCGTCGCGGACGATGAGGCCGACGCCATTGACGCACAGGTCGAGCGCGACGCGGCGCTGCTGATCGCTTTGCAGCAGCCGGTCGCTCAGGACCTGCGCGTGATCATCACGGCGCTCAAAGCCGTCAACGAGCTTGAGCGCATCTGCGACTACGCCGTTGACATCGCCAAGATCGGGCGACGCATCGCGCGCACCGATGTCTACAAGCCCCTGGTGGACCTGCCCAAACTCGCCGCGGCCGCTCGGTCCATGCTGGCCACCTGTCTGCGTGCGTTCGTCAGCGGCGACACTGAGCTGGTCCAGCAGGTCATCCAGGCAGACGACATCGTTGACGATCTGTACCACGAGTACCGAGATCACCTCATCGCTCTCATGCAGCAGGATCCGCAGACCGTGCGTCAGGCCGCGTTCATACTGCTCGGGTCGAAGTATCTCGAGAGGATCGGCGACCATATTGTGAACATTGCCGAAGATGTCCATTACATGCACACCGGAGATCCGGTTCCGCTAGCCAAGAAGCGTCGCGAAGGACAGCCCGAGAACATGCGAACGGCATCGTAATCCGCGATCGGGCGCCCGTCCGAAAACCTGCCACGCGGGACATGGGACCTCAGCCAAGGGAAAGCCGCTATCGAACCGGCCAGTCGGACCATGGGTGATTGGAAAAGCTCATCGGCGCCGAGATCGGCGTCGAACTCTCTGGGCGCTCGCAAGCTGTACTTGGCGGCGTTGATAGCAGTGACGGTGGTCTGCAGCGTGGTTGCTGCCGTGTATTATCGGAGCTTCCGTGCCGCGCTCGTTGCCGAGAGCGCCGCCAAGCTTGAGCTTGTCGCCAATCTCAAGGCCGAGGACCTGGAGCGATGGCGGCGGGAACGGCTTGGTGATGTTCAGGTTCTTGTCCGAAACCCTTCCTTCGCCAGGCTAGCTGAGCGCGCCCTGAGCAACCCGACGGACGGCGCAGCGCGCCAGGATCTTCAGGCCTGGCTTCGCTTGTATCTCGAGGCCTACAAGTACGATCGCGGTGCACTCCTATCCGGCGACGGGACGGAGGTAGTCTCCGAGCCGCCCTCGGGCGCGCCGATATGTCGTGAAGTGAGCGCCGAGGCAGCGGATATCATGCGCGGAGGCGTTCCCGTGATTCACGACTTGCATCTGTCCGACGCGGGCGGCGTGCGCTACACCGTTGTTGCTCCGGTCGTTCGTCCGGCCGGGCCGGGCAGCAGAGCGACATCGGCTCTGCTGGGCATCGTCGCGCTGCGCGGTGACCCACGCAACTACCTGTATCCGCTGATCGCTCGCTGGCCGACTCCGTCGCCCACAGCGGAGACGCTGCTGACGCGACGCGAAGGCGACAGGGTCGTGTTCCTGAACGATCTCAAGTTCCGCAAGGGTTCGGCGCTTCGCCATAGTCTCCCCATGACGCATACCCTGGCGCCTGCGGTCAAGGCTGCCCTCGGCAGGAGGGGCATCGTACTCGGTCGCGATTACCGGGACGTGCCTGTGCTTGCCTATGTGCTGCCCGTCCCCGACACCAACTGGTACTTGACCGCGCGCATGGATTTGACTGAGGTCTACGAGCCGGCAGGCAAGATGATTGGTCTGCTGACCTCCGGGGTGGTGCTGCTGTCGCTTGCGTTCGGCCTGGCTCTCTTGACGCTGTGGAATCGCCAACGGGCAGCGTCATTGAGCCAGGAACTCGCGGCAGCGAAGGCGTTGCAGGAGGGAGAACAGCGCTACAGGACCGTGCTCGACAGCATGGCGGAAGGATATCAGGTAATCGGATTCAATGAGCGCTACCTGTATCTCAATGCCGTTGCCGCCCGTCAGCACGGCGTTCCCATCGAGGAGCGGGTGGGCAAGTCGCTGAGGGAATGCCATCCGGATGTCGAGGCGACGCCCGCCTATGAAGCGGTAATCGCCTGCCTGACGGATCGGAGAGCATCGGCCGTAGAGGTAGAGGTGGGCCAAGACTCGGACGAGAGGCGGCACTACCGCCTCAGCATCCAGCCCGTAGATGAAGGCGCGCTGGTGCTCTCGGTGGACGTCACTGCGCAACGCGAGCACGAGAAGGACATGGCCGCGCATGTCGCGCGCATGGAAGCCCTTTCACACCTCAATGCGCTCTCCGAGAGCTCCGAAACCGACATCCTCGATTTCGCGCTGGAAGCGAGCAAGCGCATGACGGGCAGCCCGACGGCGTTCCTCGGATGGGTCAGAGAAGACGAGTCGAGACTCTCCATGCATCGGCGGTCCTCAGACGATCGGGACGGGCATTGTACGGCCGACGGCTTCCTCCGGTCTGCGGGAGATGAGACGGTAGCGGACCCACGGCTCTGGGCCGAAGCCGTTCGTAGCCGCGCGCCGATCATGGTGAACAGGTATTCGGACGACGGCGCCAAACAGGAAGCTTCTCGACTCCCCGGGCCCATCACCCGTCTCCTCGCGGTTCCTGCGGTGCAGGGCGGAAGGGTTGTGGCAGTGGTGGCGGCGCTGAACAAGCCGGAGCCATACGATGCTCGAGATACGACCGCGCTGCTGATGCTGGTGGAGCGCCTTGCGGAGATCACCGCTCGGAAGCGCGTCCGAGACGCTTTGGAGGCTTCTGAGCAACGGTTTCGCACCCTGGCCGATAGCATGGCCGAGGGCGTCGCCCTTCACGAAATCGTCAAGGATGAAGACGGCACGCCGGTTGACTACACCATCACCTACGTCAATCCGGCCTACTCGGCTCACACGGGGATTGCGGCCGAACGGATCGTTGGGCGGCGAGCCTCTGAGGCTTACGGAGGCTCGCCGCCATACCTGCAGGAGTACGCGCGGGTAGCCGAGACAGGTGAACGGCACGAGTTCGAGACGTTCTTTGAGCCGCTCGGGCGGCACTTCCGCGTCTCGGCAGTTAGCCCCGAACCGGGCAAGTTCGCCACGGTGTTCGAGGACATTACGGAGCGCAAGCGGCGCGAGCAAGAGCTTGCCGATCGGACACGCGAAATGGAGCGCTTCACTTACGCCGCATCCCATGATCTCCGCAGTCCCCTTGTCACGGTTACGACGTTCCTCGGCTACCTCAAGGAGGACCTGGCGTCAGGCGATACCGGCTCGGCGCTGGGCGACATGGAATACATTGAAGCAGCAGCCGCTAAGATGGGGAAGCTGCTGGACGAGCTGCTGCGCCTCTCGCGCGTCGGCAGGGTGATTTCCAACCCTGCCGTGACGTCGTTCCGACAGATCGTGGACGAAGCGCTCGTAGCCGTCGCAGGGGCGATCGCGGAGCGTCACGTCGCTGTGAACATACAGGATGGCGATATCGCAATGTTCGGCGACGTCCCACGCCTAGTCGAAGTCTGGCAAAACCTGATCGAGAATGCGGTCAAGTTCATGGGAGACCAGGCCGCGCCTCGCATCGAGATCGGATTCACCGGTACCGGCAAAGAGACGACGTTCTTCGTTCGCGACAATGGAGTTGGCATTGCCCCACAGCATCGGAGCCGCGTCTTCGGCATGTTCGATAAGCTTGACCCGCGGTCGCCCGGCACGGGAATGGGGCTCGCGCTGGTCAAACGCATCGTCGAGGTCCATGATGGTACTATCACTGTAGAGAGTGGAGACGCCCACGGCGGCGCGAGCTTCGTGTTTACGATGCCGAATGCGATACTCATGTCGCCCACCAGCGAGACAAGGACATGACGCATGAAAGGCAAACCGATCAACATTCTGTTGGTAGAAGACGACGCGGGACACGCTGAGATCATACGGCGCAATCTGAATCGCAGCCGGGTCGCCAATCGGCTGTATCACGTCGAGAACGGAGAAGACGCTCTCGCCTATCTGCACCGAGGGGGCAAGTACTCCGACGAAGCCGCCTTTCCGATGCCGGATGTGGTCCTGCTGGACCTACGCCTGCCGCTGATGGATGGCCTTGAGGTCCTCCAGCGCGTCAAGTCGGATGCAGACTTGAAGACTCTGCCTGTGGTCGTCCTCACGACATCCGCGGCCGAAGCCGATCTGGTAAGGGCCTACGATCTTGGCGCCAACAGCTACCTGGTAAAGCCCGTTGACTTCGCCAAGTTCAGCGAGCTGATGGAGTCCTTCGGGTACTACTGGCTCATGTGGAACGAGTACCCGTACTGAGGCACATCCTGCGTCAATCAACCCTGAAGACAGCGATCCGATCTACGGCAATGCGCGCCGTCCCGTGAGTCCACACGCGCGTCTCCATGAGGTCGGGCAGGCCGAGCCAGTCGGCCTCGACGAGATGCCATGTCCAATCGTGGCTCAGGTCCCGTGCCGCAAGGGTCCGATGGCCTCGGACGCCCCCCTTTGCGGCATAGCCGCCGGCAGCGACATCGAGCGTGACCACCTTCGCATCGTTCGAGTCGGGCCCGTCGCCTTCCATCCTGATCCTGAACGCGACAACGTATCGTCCCCGTTCCATGTGGGTATACGGACCCGACACAAGACACCGGTATTGCCCATCGGGCTCGGGCGAGCGCCACGCCGTGCCTCGCAACGCGCCGGCATCGCGGATCGCCTCGCCGATCGGGTGACCCATGTAGTCGCTCCCGAACACCCCTGCGCACGTCACGCCTGAGTGGCTCTCGCCTCCGGGCACGGATATTACTTCCGCGTTCACAGTGTCCTTTGCGCCGGCCGCCCGGACGGATACGGCGACTGTCTCCGACGGCGATTCGCCCCGTGCCACAGTCAGGGCAACCACGTCGCGGGTTTCGCGGGGCTTCAGCTTAACCTGTGCCGGCTGAGCGAGAACCGCATTGGTGATGACTGAGGCTTCGACGCTGCTTGCAAGGCCGTTTGTCAAGCGCAGCGTCAGGCGGGTGGCGGTGCTGGACAGGACAGCCCATGCGGGCCGCTCATTGACGCTCTGGGAGCCGATCATCACGCGCTTGCCGGCCCAAGCGCGGACACCGGCGAAGGCCTCGTCCAGCCGTGCCGGGCGGAACCTCTTCGGGTCGAGTGCCGCCGCGACATCGGCGTACAGGCTCGCATGGGCCGCGTAGCTGTGCAGGTCGCCGTATACAAGGATGATGAAGGGCGGCTTGACGCGCGACGCGACTCTCTCGATGCGGTCCACAAGGCGTCGAACCGCCCTCGCACGTTCTTCGGGATCGGCGAACGCCCTGGGCCACGGCACATCGCCCGCGAGCCCGTGGGTCTGCCAGTACCCGAGCTCATGGTGGACCACAGGCGTCCCGTCGGGCAGAAACCACATGCGGGCGGGTCCGGTGAACGTGGTCAGCCCGAGCGGCTTCGATGCGTGGCCGTACGTTTCGAGGACGTCCGGCCGCGCCGCGCCCCAGAGGTCGAAACAGCGAACATCCGCCAACCGGCCGTACCGACCTGTGTGCTTGCCAAACTCACCGACATCGGGCATCACGTCGGGGTATGTGTAGCCGGCGCCCGACGGGCCGGCGAAGAAACCGTCGTTCGGCGTGGCGGTCGCGTAATAGTAGTCCAGCATGGCGGGGAACAGCTTCGCCATGAGCGGATTGACGCCCCAGTTGATCGGCACTGCGCCTCGTTTCGGATCGAACCAACTGTCGTAGAAGAACGGAAGCGGGCCCTTCATCGTGTCGCCTTCGCTGGTCATGAAGCATACGTAGTACCGCTCGGTCTCCGGAGTGACGGTACCCGGCTCGGGCCGGATTGACTGACGCAGGGCCCGGGCCTTCACCGGCACCCTGGCATGGAAGCTCCAGTTGTGGAACGCGTGGAACGAGTAGTGTCCATGGCGGCTGAGCAGCAGACACCAGTAGTCCTCCGGGTCACCGTAGCCCGTTATCTGCGCCGGCGGCTTCAATGACTTGAGGATGCGTTCGTACATTTCGGCATGGCCCGCGTTGCCTCCAACCTCCGCGCCGTAGCTCACCATCTTCTTGGCCTGGGAGCCGAGGTTGAACACGAACCCGCGGTTCATCACCTGCCAGTCGAACCCCGACATGGGGCCGCAGACGCCAGTCAGAATGCCGTCAACGCGACCGCCGTCAACTGAATGAGCCAGCGTTCGGCTGCACCGCGGCATGACCTCTCGGAGCGCCCATTCGTAAGCCGCGACGGACGACTTGAACCTGCCCCGAAGGTCGTCGGCCGTCTCATAGCCGAGGTCGGCCGGCCTGAACGATCGCCCGCCAACCTGCATCGCCGGCGACGTACCGTCCAGCATCGCGCTTGATACGGGCAGCAGACGATCCAGCCCCGCCAGGGTGACGGCGACGTACCGACTTCCATCCACGTCGGGATCGTAGACGCGCGCGCCTCTGGCGTCGGATCGGAACCTCCGGAGCAGATCGGGCAGCGATCCAACCCGTTCGTAGCGGAGGCCGGCTCGCTCTGCGTATATCTCCAGCCATCGGCGGTCGGCCTTCTCGCCATGATCGAGGTAAAGCCTCGGGCCTCGACGGTTCACCAGCCCCTGCAGCGCCTCCGCAGAGCACAGTTCGTCCCATGTCAGACCCTTGAGATCGAAGACAACCGTTGGGCGAAGCCGTGAGACGCCGGCTTGAGCCGGTTCAAGAACGGTCACGACTGCAGACATAATGCACCACCACAGACAGACGCTGCATCGGAACGCCAAAGATCGAGGCATTGCACACTCCATTCATTCCGTGCCATCCCGCCGGACGCGCGGGCCGTCGCCGTTACCCCCGCCCCCTGGGGTGGGCGGGGGCAAGGGGGAGGGGGGACGCCGGCCATGAGCGCGCGCATCGTCCCGGGCCCTCTCACCGCCCACTCCAACGGCCCAGGAGTCCCATCCCCCGCATCGCGTCGCTCGTCGCCGTTACCCCCGCCCCCTGGGGTGGGCGGGGGCAAGGGGGAGGGGGGACG
>JBBIQU010000099.1:12789-15181 GCA_037442185.1 Chthonomonadales bacterium
CCGGCCATGAGCGCGCGCATCGTCCCGGGCCCTCTCACCGCCGAGACTGCCGGACAATCTCCCGCTCAATGACCTCACGCATCCGGCGTACGGCGGCGTCGAGGGTGAAATGCTCCAGCACACGTTGCCGTCCGGCTTCACCCATTGCGGCTCGCGCGATCGGATCGTTGGCAAGTTCGGCAATGGCCTCCGCAAGTCGTTCGGGATCGCGAGGCGGCACAAGGAAACCGGTGACGCCTTCGACCACGATCTCAGGGTTCCCGCTGACAGCCGTGACTACGCACGGGCGGGCCGACGCCATAGCCTCAAGCACTGAAAGCGGGAGCCCTTCGAGGAGTGACGGGAGACAGAAGATGTCGAACGCGCGGTGCAGGCGCAGCGCGTCCGAGCGAAACCCGAGGAACCGGACCCTGTCGGCGAGGCCCATCCGCGCCGCCTCGATCCTCAGCGATCGTTCGAGGGGACCTTCGCCTGCCCAGAGCAGGACGAGGCTCGGCGCAGACCGCACGGCGATTACGGCAGCCTTCAGAAGATCGGCGTGGGCCTTGCGCGGCGTGAAGTGCGCCAGCGTCCCAACCGCAACGTCACCCTCCGCCAGGCCAAGCTCGCGTCGAATGTTGGTCCGGTCGGCATCGTCAAGGTAAGGCGTGGCATCTATGCCGTTCGGCACCGCATACACGCGATCGGGCGGCATACCGCCAGCAATCAGATGCTGCCTTACGAACTCGGCGCATCCTATCGTTGCCGGAGCGCGGTTATACGGCCAGCGCGTGTTGGCGGCCTGCATATAGGCGACACACGGAACCCGAGCGATCGCGGCTCCCCTGATGCCCCAGAGGGTCGCTGTGGAGTGTACAGTCAGAACTACCTGAGCGCCGACGGCGCGGATGTGCTCGGCAATCCGATAGGGTGCGGCAAGGTTCAGCTTTCCGTGAATGCCTGCAGACGTGACCTCAATGCCCGCAGCTTCGGCCGCCTCCTCGAAGGCCGGCAGCGGCTTCGTCAGGATGTGTACTGTGTCGCCCATTGCCTGCTGCGCCGCCGCGATGCGCAGAACCATGCGCTCGGCGCCCGACAGCCTGGATGGAGTGATCACATAGAGGATGCGCAAAGAACTGCTCCGTTGCCGGCCCCGGATGGCTACCTCCCGCCGACATGGCACCGATTCGCCGCGTGGCCGCTGGGCTCCTGCCACTGGTGCGTGTGATAAGCGGATCACAGACGCTCTCGACTCCAGCCGAGCGGACAACAACGGATAGAATCATCTGCTATGTTTCGCTTGTTTGGAGCAACGCCGTCTGTTTTGACGTATTGCCGTGCATCCCCTCGCGCAAGTGGGGCATGGCGCGTTACCCATCGAAGGCGAGCGCCGACAACAAGGAGGATGTCCAATGGTCGCGTTCGTAGCGGGATTGCTGATCGGTCTGACGCTGCTTGACACGCCGCAGGCCGCGTCGAAACCTGCGCAGGCCGCGCCGCCATCGGCAGCCGGTACCTCGAAGGCTCAGGCCAAGCCGGATCCGACTCCGTACCAGCTCGACAAGGCGCTCTTCACTCCTGACGATCGTTGGCGCTACGAGGGCTCTGAGCAGTTCGACCGCCAGAAGGCCAGATTCGGCGGCGCCATCGCGTACCAAGCGGGCATTGTCACAATCGGCGACAACCGTTGGCTTCCCGCCGGCGCCTACGTCAAGTACAGGGTCTGGAAGGCCGATACCGTCGAGGCGGCTCGAAAGGCATTTGAGCGCACGGAGCTTCCCGAGCGCAAGAGCCCGTTTACGCGTCGTTCGGTTCGGCCGTTGCGCGCAGGCGACGAAGCCCGCGACGTATCGGAGACTGTGTCGGCCGAGGGCAACGCCACGAGCTACCTGCGCCGCATCCACATCAGGTACGGCGAGTATCTGGTCGAGATATCGGCCTACTCCGACTTGAAAGCGTTCGGTCCGGCCCCCAGGTCCGGCTCCCGGCCGTGGCTGAGCGAAGCGCCGACAGCAAAGGTCCTTCAGGCTGCCCTCGATCATTGGAAAACCGTCAAGACAGCCTCGCGCAAGTAGGACGGCAATCGCCGTCTGCCGGCGGGGGAGACCCCATGACAATGCTCTGCTGTTGATCATAGCTGACGCGCAGCTGAGCCGATCTCTGGACTCAGAAGGCCTGTGGGTTGGGCGAAGGCGATGGAGCCGCGCCCTGACTGATTCGTTGATCGCATGCAAGGCGCTCCCAGGGGAAGCGACAGTATCCCCTGACGGTCACCGGCGCATTCGCCGGTCAAGAGAGGAGTAGATCAGTATGCGCAAGTTATTGCTTTATGTTGTCCTGTCGTTCGCCGCTCTGGGCACTCAGTCGCCGCCCGCAGAAGCCCAACGCAGCCGAGGCCCCGGAAGGCCCGTAT
>JBBIQU010000100.1:0-3740 GCA_037442185.1 Chthonomonadales bacterium
CGACTCCAGCAGCAACGTTGAGGTTGTCTCGGTGATCTCGGTCGCGGCGCCGCCCATGATGCCGGCAAGCGCAACCGGTCGCCGAGCGTCGGCAATGACCAGCGCCCCACCGTCAAGCGCGCGAACAGCGCCGTCGAGCGTCTCCAGTTCCTCGCCGTCGCGCGCCCTTCGCACGACGATTCTACGCTCGATCAGCGTATCATAGTCGAACGCGTGGAGCGGCTGCCCGGTTTCCAACATCACGTAGTTGGTGATGTCCACAACGGCATTGATCGGGCGCATTCCCGAGGCGATCAGCCGCCTCTGCATCCAGTCCGGAGACTGACAGTGGCGCACGCCTTCGACAATGCGAGCGGCGTACCGCGGGCACAGATCGGCGTCCTCGATCTCGACGCCGGTATATGCCGCAGCGTCGGGCGGCTCATCTTCCGAAGACGCGACGTCTGGCCCGGGAAGCAGTTCCGTCCGATACGCGGCCGCAAGTTCGCGCGCAACGCCGACGACACTCAGACAGTCGCCACGGTTCGGCGTGACTTTGATCTCCAGGACCGTTCCGTACTCCGTCTCGTCGGCGGCCTCGACCTCAAGCCCCGCCATTGTGAGCGCATTGGCAATATCAGATGGGGCGGCCTCGACAGGCGCGTGCTCCAATATCCATTCGATGGGCAATCTCATCGTCGGTGATCAGGGCCTCCCCTCGCCTACCCCTGCCTGAGAAACCGCAGGTCATTCTCAAGATACAGGCGCAAGTCGCTCACGCCGCGCTGGATCATGTGGATGCGCTCGACGCCGAGACCGAACGCAAAGCCCGAGTAGCGCTCCGAGTCTATCCCGAAGCTCTCCAGGATGTTCGGGTGGATCAGTCCCGCTCCGCCAAGCTCGAGCCAACGGTCTTTCCAATAGACTGAGTAGTCAACGCCCGGCTCGACGAACGGGAAGTAGTCCGGTCGAAATCGAACTTCTACGCTGCCGCCGAACATTGCGCCTGCAAACTGCTTCAGCGTGCCCTTGAGATCCGCCAGCGAGACACCTTCATCAACCATGAACGCGTCAACCTGATGGAAGGTATGGTGGTGCGTCGCGTCCACAGCCTCGTACCGGAAACAGCGTCCGATCGTGCCGATGCGAAACGGCGGCTTGCGGTGGTCCATCACGCGCCCCTGCAGAGCGGTAGTCTGGGTGCGGAGCAGCCGCACATCGTCAACATAGAACGTCATCTGCTCGTCGAGCGCGGGATGTTCCTCCGGGTAGTTGAGGGCCTCAAAGTTGTGAGCGTAATCTTCGAGCTCCGGGCCGTCAACGAACTCGAATCCGAGGCCGATGAGCGCGGCCTTCACGCGCCTCACGGTCGCCGACAGAGGATGCACGCGTCCGTGGGGCACAGGCTTGCCCGGCATCGTCACATCGAGCCGCTCATGCTCCAACCGGGCTTCGCGCTCCAGCGCCTCAAGAGCCGAGCGACGCCGAGCCACGCAGGCCGAAAGCTCCTCTTTGGCGGCATTGACGCGCGCGCCAAACGCAGGACGCTCCTCGCGCGGCAATGAGCCAACGGTTCGCAGGAGCGCCTGAAGACTGCCTTTGGACCCGAGGTAGCGAATCTCAGCCGTCTGCACGTCCTGAGTCGTCGCCGCCTGTTCGAGCGCACGCTTGGCTTCGTCAATGAGTTGTTGGATCTGATCCATTAGGCGCCGTCCGTCATAGGCTCGAACGCCCCGGCAGCCGCTTGCGAGTGCTTCGCAGAAGCCGCTGCCGGGGCGCTGACGCCGGTTTCCCCCGCCCCCTGGAGGGGGGCCAAGGGAGAGGTGTGATAACTAAGCGGCCTGCTGCCCGGCGGCCGACAGAGCGCTGCCCGCCTGAGCCACAAGCTTGGCGAAGGAAGCGGCATCGTTGATAGCCATATCGGCGAGGACCTTGCGGTCCACGATGACTCCCGACTTCCTGAGCCCTTCCATGAACCGATTGTACGACATACCCTCTGCGCGGCAGCCGGCGCTGATGCGCGTGATCCAAAGACGTCGGAACTCACGCTTCTTGTTGCGACGGTCGCGGTACGCATAGGCGCCGCTCCGCATGACCTGTTCGTTCGCGGTCTTGAAGAGGCGATGCTTGCCGCCGAAATAGCCGCTTGCCGCCTCCAGAATCTTGCGGCGGCGCTTCTTGACAAGAGTGCCACGCTTTACTCTAGGCATCCTTCGTTTCTCCTAACGGACGGGAGGGGCCTTAGCCCACTTTCGATCCCATTCCCTCGACAATGATGAGGCTCGTGGCCTGCATCGGCGCCCGTGATTCGGGGCTGCTGCCCCGGCCATCCGGGTCACACCAATCTGCTAGCTGCCGCCCAGCATGCGCACGATGCGCTGGACGTCGCCCGGGTGAAGCTCGGCTCCGTTCAGGAGCGAACGTCGTCGGGACTTGGACTTCTTTCGCATCAGATGGTTCAGACCGACGCACCGACGCATCAGCTTGCCGCCTGAGGACAGTTTGAACCTCTTTGCTACCGTCTTGCTGGTCCTGATCTTCGGCATATAAGCACCCTCACATGATGAAGCCGGGCGAGCCCGGCCTCAGATTGCCCCCGACAGATGAGCGGCCGCTCCGGCCGCATCGCCTACTTGGGTGCAACGATCATCGTCATCGTTCGGCCTTCCATCCCCGCCGGCTTTTCGATCACCGCCACTTCCGCGAGCGCCTTCGCAACCTGATCGAGCAGTTCGCGACCGAACTCGGGATGCGTGATCTCGCGGCTCCGGAACCGGACCGTGAACTTGACCTTGTCCCCATCCTTCAGGAACTTGGCGGCGTTCTTAAGCTTGAACTCCAGATCGTGATCGTCGGTCCTGGGCCTCAGATAGACGCCCTTGAGATCGCCGCTCTTCTGCTTCCGGTGCGACTCCTTGTCTTTCTTGGACTGCTCATACTTGTACCGACCGTAGTCCATGATCCGACAGACTGGCGGAGTCGCTTGAGGCGCAACTTCGATCAGATCAAGCGAACGCTCTTTGGCGATCGCGATCGCTTGACGCACGTCAATGATCCCGAGTTGTTCGCCATTCTCATCAATTACCCGCACATCTCGCACACGGGGATAGTCCCCGTGGAAGCGCAGGATTTGCTCGTTGACGCGAAACTCTTTGTTTATGGGTATCCCTCTCGAAGCAGACGAACGATGGCGCAGTATACCAGACGCCATGGCCCAAGTCAACGCAAGCGCGCGGCGTGTGATATAATGCGTTCCTCCAAGAGCGTACGGCCCTCGCCCGTGCCGCCGAAGACAGGAAGCCACGGATGACCAACGACGAACTCGATCAGAGCAGAGCCAGGCGTGAGAAGCTGGCAAACCTGAAGGCCGAAGGGCTGGACCCGTACCTTATCGAGCGGTACGACCGCACCCATGCCGCGACCGCCATCGTTTCCGACTTCGAGGCGCACGACGGAGCCGCCGTGCGGATCGCGGGCCGAGTCACCGCAGTGAGGGTTCAGGGCAAGGCCCTGTTCTTCGACGTCACCGACGAAACCGGACGCATCCAGGTATACGTTCGGCAGAACGAAATCGGTGCAGATGACTTTGGCCGTATCAAGGACCTTGACATCGGGGACATCGTCGGGGTCGGCGGAACCGTCTTTCGCACCCGGTCGGGAGAAACGACCGTTCACTCCAGCGACGTCCTCCTCCTCGCCAAGTGTCTGCGTCCCTTGCCCGTCGGCAAGGAAGTTGACGGAGTTCGCCATGCCGCCCTGAC
>JBBIQU010000100.1:3771-15070 GCA_037442185.1 Chthonomonadales bacterium
TTCGGCACCGCTACCGCTACGTTGACTTTATCGTCAACGCCGAGGCGCGCGAACTGCTGATCAAGCGCGCGCGCATGGTCACAGCCATTCGCTCATTCTTGGATGGACTGGGTTACGTAGAGGTCGAGACGCCCGTTCTGCAGGCTGTTGCCGGCGGCGCTGCGGCGCGCAAGTTCGAGACGAAGCATAACGCGCTTGACCTCAGGCTGGATCTGCGCATCGCTCTGGAGCTGCCCCTGAAACGGCTCATCGTCGGCGGGTTCCCAAGGGTCTACGAGATCGGTCGTGTCTTCCGCAACGAGGGCCAGGACAAGAGACACAACCCTGAGTTCACGTTGCTGGAGCTCTACCAGGCATACGCGGACCTCGACGACATGATGGACCTCGTCGAGGGCATGTACGAGGTTGCATGCGTCGCCGTCAACGGTTCGTCCCGGTTCACGGTACCGGCAACTGCCGGACGTTCCTCTGCCGCGCCGACCGAGATTGACCTCTCGGATCGCCCATGGCCGCGCCTCAGGATCGTGGACGGAATCGAGCAGTACGCTGGCGTGAACAGGGCAGAGCTAGCCGACCTGAGAAGCGCCAAGGCGGCCTGTGACCGTGTCGGCATCCCCTCCGAGGACGAGAACTGCGTCGGCGGGATCATCGAGAAACTCCACGAACGGTTTGTGCAGCCGCATCTCATTCGACCCACGTTCGTCACTGACTTCCCCGTTCAGACATCGCCGCTTGCCAAGCGCAAGCAGGACGATCCGGCTTTCACCCGCCGCTTCGAAGTCTACATGGCGGCTCAGGAGCTCGGCAACGCGTTCTCCGAGCTGAACGACCCGATTGAGCAGCGTCTGCGGTTCGAAGAGCAGGCGCGACAACTCGCCGGCGGCAATCCTGAAGCGCATCCGATGGACGAGGACTTCTTGACTGCGCTGGAATACGGGATGCCGCCAACCGGCGGGCTCGGCGTCGGCATAGATCGTCTTCTGATGGCCCTAACCGGCACCGACAGCATTCGAGAGGTGATTGCATTCCCGCTGCTGCGACCTGAACACTGACCGTCCCACAGCGGCATCTCCCTGAGCAGGGAGGGAGCAAACGACCACGAATGACGAGGCTCTACGCGACCGGATGGTCCGCGAGCAGATCGAGGGCCGTGGCATACGAAGCCCCGGGGTGCTTCGGGCGATGCGCGCCGTCCCGCGGTCTGCATTCGTGCCTGCCGGCCGCGAAGCCGTCGCCTACGATGACATGCCGCTGGCCATCGGTTTCGGGCAGACGATTTCGCAACCCTACATGGTCGCTCTGATGACCGAACTGCTTGACATTCAGGGTACGGATCGGGCGCTTGACGTTGGAACGGGATCCGGCTATCAGGCCGCCATCCTGGCTCAGCTCGCCGCATCGGTTGTCTCGATCGAACGGGTGCCCGAACTGGCTGCCCAGGCAGCGGAGCGTCTCGAAAAGCTCGGTATCTCCAACGTCCAGATCGTCGTCGGCGATGGGACTCTCGGCGTCTCCGATGCCGGGATGTTCGATGCCATCGTTGTTGGCGCCGGCTCGCCGGATGTCCCGGCTCCGTTGGTGGCTCAGCTGTCGCCCGGCGGCAGGCTGGTCATTCCAGTGGGCAACGACACCGTTCAGACGCTCACGCTCGTTCGCCGCACCCACGGTGGGACACTGGTAACCGAAGCGCATGGCGCCTGTGTCTTTGTCCCGCTGGTGGGAAAACACGGCTGGCAGCCGTCGAACCCTCGAGATTGGCCGAACTCCGGCTGACGTTCTCCCCCACCCACGGGGCGGGCAGGGGCGCTTGAGAAGGGAGAGCATCATCAAGACGATGTCGGGAACACTGCAGATACTGATCGCGCTCGGAACGCTTTGCTCGGCGTTGTGCGTTGCAGCGATGCCGCCGAGCTTGGGCCAAACGCCGTCCGCCGAGTCCGAGCGGTCCATGCGCTTCACGGCTCAGGATGCCCGTGCGGCCCGGAAATGGCAGCGGCAGGCAAGACTCAAGCTGTTCGAGCTCATGATGGGCGGCGGCATGCCGCAGCGTGTCCCGCTCAACGCGCAGGTCGTTCGCCGCATCGAGCCCCCAAACGCCCCGTACGCGCTCGAAGAGGTCACCATCCAATCCCTGCCCGATCGTAGGGCGCACATCTGGGTGGCTGTCCCCAAGCGGCCCGCCCGGCGCCTGCCGACCGTGCTCGCGATCCATGGCCACGGCGGAACAGGTCAACAGATCGTCAATGGTGAGGGTCTCTACTGGTATGGCCGGGCGCTCGCCGAGATGGGCTACGTCGTCATCGCGCCCGATGTGGGCCAACACGACCTTCAGCATCCTTCATGGTCGCTCATGGGCGAACGCACCTGGGACTGCATCCGCGCCCTGGACTATGCTTGCACTCGCCCTGAAGTGGACCCGCGCAGAATGGCGGTCTGCGGTCTCTCGTTGGGCGGAGAGACCACCATGTATGTTGCCGCCTTGGATGAGCGTGTCAAGGTGGTCGATTCCTCCGGTTGGCTTACCACCGTTCGCAATATGCGCTCCGGTCACTGCACTTGCTACGACTTCCCGGGCCTTGGCGAGCACTTCGACTTCGCCGACATCTTCGCTTGCGTCGCGCCGAGGCCGCTCGTGTTTGAGATCGGCGAGAAGGAGCGCGCCCCGGGCGGATTCCCGCTCGACATTGCAAGGAGGGCTTACGAGGAGGTGCGCGCCGCATATTCGGTCATGGGCGCCCCGCAAGCCGTCTCGCTGACCGCTCATCCCGGCGGCCATGTGTTCGTAGGCTATGACTTCTGGCCCATTCTGAAATCACGATTCGGATCGCTCGCGCCGTTCGCCCCGGCGCGCTCGGTGTCGGACGCGCTTGACCAGCGCGCGGAGATTGCGGCTCGCTGCTTCGGGCGAGCGATTGGCGTCCTGCGTGGGTGGTGGCAAACGCTCGACCCGAAACACGGCCTGTTCCCACGTGCGGTCAACGACCCGACATGGGCTCCGAACGACAACGCAGCCGACATGCTCCCGTTCCTCTTCATCACGGAGCACCTGACCGGCTCCGGATACCGAGAGCGGCTCGACCATATCCTCGAAGTTGAGGCAAGGCTGACCAACCGAGATGGCGTCTTGCCCGACTGGTTCTCGCTCAAGACCGGAACATGGACCCACGAGAAGCCCGACCTCAACCGGCTGATCTTCTGCGCCGCTGAATACTGCAAAGACGGGCTCATGCCAATGACGGAGATCATGGGCCGCGGACCGTGGACCGACCGCATGCTGCAGCTCCTTGATGCCGTCATCGAGCGCGCGCCGGTGCATACCGCCTACGGAACCATCCCGGCAGATGACACCGAGGTGAACGGCGATATGCTCCAGGTACTCGGCCGCATATACACCATGACCGGCGAACGCCGCTACCTGGAGCAGTTGATCCGCATTGCGGACGCCTACTGTCGCGAAGTGCTTCCCGTCAATGGAGGGCTGCCGGCTCACCGCTGGGACTTCTCGGCTCACAAGCCGACTGCCGACATCCTGAACCTCAACGACCACGGCAATGAGATCATTCTCGGGCTGGTGGAGGCCTACATCTGCGCTCAGGGACGCGCTCCCGAACATACAGCCCGCTGGAAGCCTTCGCTCGACGCCATGTTCCGTCGGCTGCTCGACAAGTGCCGCAACCGAGACGGGCTCTGGGTTGGAAGCGTCGTTTCCTCATCCGCCGTAGTGCGGGACCCCAACTCGCCGGACACGTGGGGCTATGCGCTCGCGGGTCTGATCGCCTATGCCGACGCGACCGATAACACCGCTCTGCTGGCCGAGGCCCGGGCCATGCTCAATGCACTGAAATCGCCCCGCTATGCGACATGGACCGGCGCCGATGCCTACGCGGACTCGATCGAGGGCGCCATCCTCGTGCGCAACCGAATGGATTCGCCTGAGATTGACGACTGGCTCAACCAGGTCCTGCCGGTGTTCCTTGCGTGCCAGCGAGACACCGGTATCGTCGAGGGCTGGTACGGCGACGGCAACTATGCTCGGACCGCGCTCATGGTTGCCCTTCACCTCACACAAGGCGCCTTCTGCACTCCGTGGCAGGACGGCATCCGGATCAGCGCAATCCGATCGGGCAACGGCCTGACCATACGCCTCGAATCGGACCGTCCGTGGTCAGGACTATTGCGGTTCGACACTCCACGACATCGGGACGTGCTTCGACTGTCCCGCGACTACCCTCGCTTGAACAAGTGGCCCGAGTGGTTCACAGTTGATGCCGATGCCGACTACCGTGTGACCGGCGTCGGCTCCGACGACCGAAGGCTAAAGGGGGCCGCCATGGCTGCCGGAATCCCGCTCTCGCTGTCCGCGGGGGCGCGGTTGACAATCCGAGTGGAACCGATCAGCGCCCAGCGTGGGAACAAAGCTGCGGCGCCTGCGTCCAATAGGACTGTCAGCACTTACGCGAGACCGCTTCGATAGTCGGCCACGCTTCGGCTCGACCCCGGTCGCTTTCACAATGGTCCTGAACCTATGGAAATCGATTCTGACGACAACGTAGGCAGCGGAAAGAAGAAGGTCAAGGGGCACGGCTCCGGCGACACCTACATCGGATTGCCCTTGAACACGCGTGAGAGGCTCTTGACCCCTGAGGAAGAGAAGCGCCTCTCCGAAGCCGCCCGAAACGGCGATGAGCATGCCCGCGCCAGGCTGATCGAAGCCAACATGCGGCTCGTCATCAATATCGCCAGGCGCTACCATTCGTCTCTCGTCCCGTTCGAGGATCTGGTGCAGGAGGGCGCTATCGGTCTGGTCACGGCATGTCAACGCTTCGATCCGGCGCGAGGCTATCGGTTCAGCACATACGCCACCCACTGGATCAAGCAGGCCATCAGCCGCGCCATTGACACCAAGGCCAGAGCCATACGCATACCGTCCCACGTATCGGACGGCCTTCGCAAGCTCGAACGGTGCCGGCTCGAACTCGTTCGCGAACTGGGTCACGAGCCGACCGTTGATATGCTCGCCCTGCGAGCCGGCATGACGCCGCGACGCGTGTCGGCATATCTGAGCATTATCCAGGATCCCGTCTCGCTGGACGCGCTGGTTGGAGCGGAAGACAAAGCCCCGCTCGTGGGAATGGTGAGCGATCCGACGGCGCTGGACCCAGAGGACACCGTACTCGATGCCGAGCTACAGCGCGAGATAGCCGACATCCTGGACAGTCTCAGCGAGCGCGAAAGGGCGGTCATGCGTCGGCGATTCGGGTTTGACGGCGATGACGGTCAGGTGCTGCGTGACATCGGAGCCGAGTTCGGCATTTCGAGAGAGCGAGTGCGCCAGATTGAGGCAACCGCTCTCCGCCGTGTCAGAGCCGCCGCCAGAAGGCGTCACCTCGCCGAATACCTCGCCAAGTAGCGGCCCTGCCCTGCGAACCTCAGCCGTTCATTTCGAAGGAGCGGCAGGCTCCTCCGTCCGACGCCTCCGCTTCAGCAAGCCCATCAGCTCGCCCAGTTCCGCCACCCCGAGGACTCGGGCGGCCAGTACGTAAGCGCCGATGCCGGAGCCGCCACCTGCGACGAGCGTTGCCAGCGCCGAGGCCTTCTGTCCAAGCTCTGCTTGCAGCGGCTCCATCCATCCCGTGACAAGCGTGGCGCATGCCCACGCAACGCCGCCGGCAACGCATGACGCAAGCCCCATTCGGAGCGCCGTGATGCCAATGCGTTTGAGGCCGAGATCGCCGACCCTCCGGTGCAGGACGATCATCATCACCGCAGCATTGAGGCCCGCCGCAACGCTCGTGGCGAGCGCCAGTCCGGCGAGTCCCATGCCGAGCGTCCCCATGAAGAGGAAGTTCAGCGGCACGAACACAATCGTGACCGCCGTCCCGATGACGATCGGCGTCCTGGTGTCCTGCATGGCATAGAACGACCGAGCCAATAACGACTGCGCCGACCACGCGGCGAGGCCGAGCGCATAGAAGGTGAGCCCGTGCGCCGTCATGGCCGTATCCTCTGCGGTGAAACGCCCGTGCTGTAGCAGCACCGCCGTGATCGGCGTCCCGAGCGCTACGAGCAACGCCGATGCCGGGATGGTCAGGAAGCAAATGAAGCGAAGGCCGAGACCGACGGTCTGCCGCAAACCGCTCCAGTCCGATAACGCCGCTTGTGCCGACAGCGTCGGGAAAACGGCGATGGACAGAGAGTGTCCGAAGATGCCGAGCGGGGCCTGCATCAGCACATTGGCTCGCGTCAGCGCCGACATGGGACCCTCGCCGAGCGTGGAGGCGAACACGCGGTTCAGCAGGATGCTGACCTGCGGCAGCGCAAGCCCAAGGATCACCGGCAGCATGAGCTTCCAGACCCTGAGAGCGTTCGCATCGCGCCAGTTCAGGTTCGGTCGGTACCGCAGTCCCTCCCTGTGGGCGCCCCATGCCTGCAGCAGGAAGTTGCCGATGATCGCTCCGGTCAGCGCACCCCAGCACAGTCCCGCAGCCCCCAGGCGGTCCGCGAGCAGCAATCCTCCCGCAATGATGCCGACGTTATACACGTTCGGTCCCATGCCCGGCAGCAAGAACCGCCCGCGAGCCTGCTGAACTCCCATCAGTATGCCGCCGAGGAAGAAACACAACTGAGCCGGAAGCACGATGCGAGTGAGCGGCACTATCTGCCCGATTAGCTCAGGCTTGTATCCATATGCGAGGAGCCGAACCATAGGCTCGGCGAAAACGAAGCCGGCCACGATGAACATCGAGACGACAACGAACATGACTGTGGCGACCGTGCTGAATAGCGCCGACGCACCCTCATCGTCGCCACGCGCCACAAGTTCCGTGAACACCGGAATGAAGGCAGAAGAGAGCGCACCGCCCGCGATGAGGAAGAAAAGCGTGTCGGGGAGAAGGAACGCAGCCACATAGACGTCGGACTCTGCGCCCTGCCCGAGCTTCCCCGCAATAACCGCCTCACGGACGAGGCCCAGAATGCGGCTTAACAACAGCGAGCCCATCATGATGCCGGCCGCGCCGGCAAGGCGACGAGCAGAAGATGACACTACGGCGTTGGATGCCCGTCCAGGCGTTTGATCAGCTCCCACTCGGAACCCTATCTCCGTTCATCCGGCCGCCTCGCATGTCCTGCCTCCCGCCCACGCCGCTCTTGCGTAGCGCAGGCGTCCCGCCTGCACCGTCAAGCCCCAACTCAAGCAACCCACCATCATCGTCTCGGCGCCGGCGTCCCCGCCCACGCCGCTCTTGCGTAGCGCTGGCGTCCCGCCTGCATCGTCAAGCCCAAACCCAAGCATCTCAACCATCAGCGCCTCGATGCCGGCGTGATCGAGCCCAGAACGGCCCTGTAACCCGCCCCTGTCGCCGACGGAACATTCGACGCCCGTCCGCACAGTGTCTCGTATCCAAGCAACGCGAAGCCGATCGCCTCCTTTGCGTCGTCGGGGATGCCGAACTCCGCATGCGTTGTCAGACGCGCAGGAGCCAGCCTCTCCGCCAGCAAGGCCATCAGCGTTCGATTTCGCGCCCCTCCGCCACCGACGATCACCGCCCGCGGCCAGGCGTCTGCCGGTATCCACCGTCGGTACGCATCGGCAATCGCCTCTACGGTCAGGCTCGTGGCGGTTGCCACTATGTCGGCATCCGACAGGCCCGCCGCAACACAACGCGGAAGGAACGTTTCGCGTACGAACGGCCAGCCGAACTCCTCGCGCCCTGTGCTCTTTGGCGGCGGTCGCCTGAAAAACGGATGGCTAGCAAGCACATCGGCAACAACGACATCCGACGCCGTGCCTGACGCAGCCATCTCCCCGCCATCATCATAGGTTAAGGCGCCGCCGGTCAACTCCGACATCACGGCGTCTATGACCATGTTTCCCGGACCCGTGTCGAACGCTACGACGCCCTCAGCCGAACATCCGGCCGGAAGGTACGTCACGTTGGCAATGCCGCCTATGTTCTGCACGGCGCGCGCCTCAACGGGAGACGATAGCAGCGCCCAGTCCGCATACGGTATGAGCGGCGCTCCCTGACCTTCCGCAGCCATATCGGCCGATCGGAAGTCAGACACGACCGTGCAACCCGTTCGGGCAGCGAGCACGGCGGCGTTGCCGAGCTGCATCGTCCCCCTGTACTCGCCGGCTCCGCACCGAAGCGGGTTCGGTTGGTGCCAGACCGTCTGGCCATGGCAGGCGATGGCCGCCACCTCGGCGAGCGAGCACGAAGCCGATTCCGCAACTGCACGCGCCGCCTTTGCGTATTCCTCACCGAGGGCGAAACTGAGAACGCAAAGCCGATCCAGCGCCGCCGTTTTCCGATCGCATGCCGCCAGGATCTCGTCCCGGAGCGCAGGCGCGAACGGAACGCACGTGAACGCCCTGAGCTGGACACGCACGTCGGGCGCGACGCCTTCGATTGTCACGAGCGCCGCGTCCACGCCGTCCGCCGAGGTACCGGACATGAGGCCGATGACGTTCATCGGACCCGAATGATTCGATACCATCATGTGATTGGATATAATGTGACTCAAGTGACCGACTTTGGAGTGAGGTGTAGAAGTGCCAACGTACGGATATGAGTGTACGCTATGCAAAGCCGAATTCGAGGTGTGGCAGCGGATGACCGAAGATCCCCTGCAGCGCCATGAGGGGTGTGGCGGCGCTCTGCGGCGGCGCGTCTATCCTGCCGGCATAGTGTTCAAAGGCCCCGGGTTCCACGTCAACGACTACGGCCCAAAGCGCAACGCTAATGGTGCCGACAGCAAGGGCAAATCGAACGACTCGAGCAAGAGCGCCGAGACGAAGGCCGACACGAAGCCCGCTGAGACTTCCGCCAAGGCGTAGCACGAATCCGTCACGCGTTCGCGGGGCGCCCATCAAGGTGCGCCCCGACGCTCTTTCGGGCAGCGGTCGTTAGAGCCCGAGGCTGTCCCTCAGGAATCTCCGACTTCGCGTCACCGACTCCAGATGCGGCAAAGCCGTGCTGTCTTGCTCGGCAACGATCCACTCCGCTCCCGCATCGCGGGCAGCTTTGTACGATCCGACGAGATCCACCGTCCCGCTCCCCAGCTCCAGGAACTCGACCCCTCCGTCTTCCTTGCGACGACCGTCCTTGAAGTGGAAGTAGCCCGCGCGGGAGGCATGCTCATTGATGAACTGGACGGGCGATCGGCCACCTATCGTAACCCAGAAGACGTCTATGTTGAAGCGGACGACTGCAGGGTCGGTCTCTTGCGAGAGAATGGCCATGCCGTTCGTTCCGCCCAGGTCCTCGAACTCCCAGTTGTGGTTGTGGTAGTGGAACGCAAGCCCCTCGTCCCGCAGGCGCATGCCCACCTCATTGAAGATGCGCGCCGAAGTGACGTATCCCTCCACCGTCTTGGAGTCGGACACGCCTGAGCACATCATGTTCCGAACTCCGAGCGACTTGCAGTAGGCCACATTCTGTGCGAGCTTGTTCTCGTCCGCATAGTCCCCGAAGCCGAAATGGGCGCCGCACACTTCCAGCCCCGTCTTGTCGAGCAACTCGCGAATGGTCTGTTCGCCGTGGGACGCAAACAGGTTGCCCGCTTCGATGGCGCCGAAACCCGCCGTTCGAACATCGTTCAGAACGCCACCAATGTCCGTCCTGTTGCGCGCGCCGAACACGATCAGTTGAACTGCCACGCGTGGGGTCTCCATAGTGAGGTGTTGCTCCTTGGAATATCTGAGGCGAAGGAATACGTTGGCGTCCGGCGTATGACAGACCGAACGTCAAATCGCCCGGAAGAATGCCGATGGGCCTGTCGCAACCTGCCCGGACAGGCCCATTCGGCACACGCAGTTGAAGGCGAGGAGAACGAGCGGCTACTTGCCGATCTTGAACATCTTGGTGCCGCACGTGACACAAGTGCCGGTCATCGCGGGCTTGCCGTTCTTCATCGTGATAGCCGTGGCGTTCTTCATCTCCTTCTTGGCCTTGCACTTGACACAATAGGCTTCCATCGAGATGCGTCCCCCCTTCCTGAGGTGAAGATGTACTCACGATTACGCCGATCCTGCGCGGATTCCTTCACGATCAGAAAAATCTCGAGACTTTTTTGAGATCAGCTGTACAGCAAGTATCGAGCACGCCATGTCGCGAACCGGCGCAAGCCCGACGACCAGAGACGCTCGATCCGCCCGACATCCTCGCCGGCTTTGAGCGCCTCAAGCGTTTCGCGATTCACCAGCAGTCGGGCATACCGGTCCACCTGCCATTGCTTGCCGTGGATATCGAGTATCGCGCGCGCAATCTCCAGGCCCGTGCGAACCGAACGGAGCGCCGAGCGCTGTGTTATCACAACGTTGATGCCGTGGCACTCCGTTCCCTGGAACACGCTCGACCTCGGCGTGAACCGTATGGGAACGAACCGAACGCCCGGCAGCTTTCGTGCATTCAGCGTTGCAGCAAGCCCGCGCGCATCGAGCCAGGGCGCGCCGAAATGCTCGAACGGCGTGTCGGTCCCGCGCCCGACGCTGAGATTCGTAGTCTCGAGCAGGCCGACACCCGGGTACAGCGTCGCCTGATTGAGACATCGCATATTTGGCGATGGGTTCGTCCACGTCAGTCCCGTTGCATCGAACCAATCTGATCGCCTCCACCCTTGACAAGGAACGACAATGAGCCCCGCGCCGATCCCACGCTCATCGTTGAACATCCTGGCCAGCTCGCCAACGGTCATGCCGTGCTGTACGGGCATGGTGTGCCATGCGATGAATGACAGCGAGTCGGCATCGGCGATAGGCCCCTCCACGCGCACTCCGCCGATCGGGTTGGGACGGTCAAGGACCACCATGTGAATGCCGGCCTCCGCGCACGCTTCAAGGCAATGGCCCATGGTGCTGATATAGGTGTAGAAACGGCAGCCGATGTCCTGGATGTCGAACACAAGGGCGTCCAGGTCCTTCAACACGTCGGCACGGGGCTTGTACGACTGGCCGTACAGGCTGTAGATCGGAAGCCCGGTCGCCGCATCTACCGCGTCGGTGACTTTCTCATCTCGGTCGCCGCGGATGCCGTGCTCGGGTCCGAAGAGCGCCTTCAGGCGCACATCTGCGGCCGAATGAAGGACGTCAATCGCGCTCCTCAGGTCGGCGGTCAGGCCGGTGTGATTGGTCACGAGTCCAATGCGTTGGCCTCGCAGCGGCGCGAAGGCGTCCTTGATCAGGACGTCAAGGCCGGTCAGCACGCTCATTTCGCCTCCTTATGGCCCAGTAGGCCGTTGCCATCACGAAAGGGTGGGCCGAGGACCCCCGCCAGAGCGCCGAACACCGCGGCCTCGG
>JBBIQU010000101.1:0-14793 GCA_037442185.1 Chthonomonadales bacterium
ATGTGTCCCCCCTCCCCCTTGCCCCCGCCCACCCAGGGGGCGGGGGAAACCTGCGTCTACACGGCCTGCGGCCGTAACGACAACGGACGTCGAGACGGAACCCCTCCATGCGTGACGGACATTCGACGCGCAGCGTGTAGCCGTCGCTTCTCGCGACGAAGAACGTTCGCGATGTGTCCCCCCTCCCCCTTGCCCCCGCCCACCCAGGGGGCGGGGGAAACCTGCGGCGTGCCGGCCGCGGCCGGAACGGCGCTCCTGTCCTATGTCGCCATTTTCGCGCGGAGGATATCGAGGACCTCGGAGTCCACGGATGCCATGCCCTGGACGGCGATGCGTCCGAGGTTGCGCAGTGAGGATAGGCCGTCCGAGCCGACGATTCCGTCGGTCTCGGGAATGGTGACGCCGCTCATGGCCAGCGAGGCTGCACGGAAGGCGGCGTCCACACCGGACATGGTCTTCAGAGCGCAGCCGATCTTTGCCCCATCGCAGATCATGCCAGCCACGTTGCCGACCATGTTGGTCACGGCCATGGACACGCGCTCGGAATCGCCGCCCTCGAGATAGACCAGCCCTGCGGCCAGACCCACTCCCGCAGCATTGGAGCATCCGCAAACCGCGGATAGCGTCCCGAGGTGATAGGTGGTGGCGGAGGTAACCATACACGCCAGCGCGAGCGCCTGATCGGCGCGGTCGGCAGGCGCGTTATGGCGCTCCGCTTGCAGAGCCAACGGAACCGTTACGGAGATGCCCTTGTTGCCCGAGCCCGCAAGCGACATGACGGGCATATCGGCACCCCACATCCGCGCATATACTCCGGCGCACACGAGCTTCCCGGCAAGTCCTTCCACGCTCTCGGCCGCCGCGCTCATGAACGCCTCCGGCAGAAGCAGCAAGCCATGCCGCGCGATGGCCATGTTCAGTTCAATGCCCCGGCGAAGGCGCTCACGGCAATCCGCATCGGCCCTCTCGGAGAGCGCGACCATATCGCCAAAGCTCATGTCGGCATACCGTTCGCGCACGCTTGTCCGCTCGGCGCACGCGCTCGAAGCCCCGACCAAGGCCACTCCGTCGCGTTCGATCCGCGTGACCCGCGTATGCTCACCCTCAATGACGACGCGCCCGGCGCCCCGATCGGTCTCGACGAGGCAGTCCACAAAGAGCTCCATGCGCGCCGGGTCCACGTCGGCGGCAACTCGGCCCTCCTCAATGAGACCGCCCGCGCGCTCGAGGATCTCCGGCGTGACCTGCCGGAGAACCTCCAGCCGCGCCGCTGGGTCGGGCAGTAGGACACCCAACGCGATGGCCCAGCGGAGGCCGGTCTTGTGACCCGAGTTCGGAATGCCCACGGCGAAGCAGTTCTTGTACATGCGCGGATCGCAGACGACCGACACGCGCCTGACCTCGCCCTCTGTGTGACTGGCGGCAAGCGACGCGGCGTAGGCGATGGAGGCCGGCTCGGTGCATCCGAGGGCAGGCCGCCATTCGCTGTCGAGGAACTCGGCGAGCGTCAGATCGTTCATTGTCGGTCTCCGATCAACGTGGTATTGGGCCGCCCTTCATCATGCGAGCCTGCTCAGAAAGCTCTCCGCCGCCTCGTAGTGCGAGCGCTTAACGGCCGACGCCATACGATCGAAAGCCCGGGGCGCAATGCTCGTGCGCGGGATTGGCATGGAATACGTCGCGATGCCGATCCACGAACCGCCAGCAAAGCCCGTCCCATATCCGCTCCCAATCGCCGCCCGGCCAGTCACCCATGCGCCTCAGGTAAGCGCTGCCGCTGATGTAAAGTTTCGTGGCCATGATACCGCCGTCGGCGTACTGACTCATGCCGTAGACGTTCGGCACCATCACCCAGTCGTAGGCATCAATGAACAGCGTCATGAACCACTCGTAGACGGCGTCGGGCGACAACTCGCACAGGAGCATCAGGCTGCCGAGGACCATGAGCCGCTCGATATGGTGGCAGTAGCCGGTCCGAAGCACACGGCGAATCACGGTATCGGCCGGCACGAGGCCGGTTGTCCCCGTCCAGAACGCTTCCGGCAACAGGTTGGTGAACCCAACACAGTTCATCGTTCGCTGTCGGCGGCCGTGCGCATGGTATAGCCCTCGAACAAACTCGCGCCACCCGATGACCTGGCGAATGAAGCCTTCCAGCGCGTTCAACGGAACGCGATGCTCCGAAGCGTGCGCCAGCGTTTCGGCGATCACCTCCGAAGGCGTCAGCAGGCCGATGTTCATCGCCGGCGTCAGAACCGAGTGAAACAGCGTCGCGTGGTCCATGGCCATGGCGTCCTCGTAGTCCCCGAACAGCGCCAGGCGGTCTTCGAGGAACGACCGCAGAGCTCGCCGCGCTTCCTCGTGCGCCGTCGGGTATGAGAACCCCGAAGACGCGCCGTAGTTTTCCGGGAAGGTTTCCTCGACCCACCGCACGGCCTGCGCGACGTGCTCGCAGGCTCCGAAGGATGGCACGTCTGGCGGCTTCACATCCTTCGGCAGCCGCTTTCGGTTCTCGGCGTCGAAGCTCCACTTCCCTCCGATGGGTCTGCCGCGCTCGTCCAGCAGAATGCCAGGCCTGCGACGCTGGAAAGCGTAGAAGTCCCCCATGCGATGCACCTTGCGCCCGGCAAACCATCCGCCTAGTGTGCGAAGGTCGGTAACGAACATTGGGGAGTCCAGCGTGCGCACCGGCATTCCGCGAAACGCTGTGCGCACGTCGCGCTCCAGCCAGTCATCGTCGAGGTCGAACACAAGGACCTCGGTACACCCGTCCATCTGAAGTAGGCGCGCAGTGCGCTCCATGACGCCGCCACCGAGGAACGACGAGGCGTTTCTCTCGTCTCGGTTGTCCCCCTCGCCCATGCCCCCGTCCATCAGAGGGGGCGGGAAACCAAGACGGCGAGACGAGGCTCCCGCCGAGCGAAACTCCTCAACGCGCACATGCCGAACCATCACTCCGGTCGCCGACAATCTATCGGCGAACGCCGTCATGCTCGCCCGGTGGAGGATGAGTTTCTGTTTGTGGAACGGGTACTGCGTGAAGAAGAGCGGATGCTCAACCAGGTACACGCGATCGGCAGGGGGTCGAAGGGGCTTCCGTTCGAAAAGCTGATGCGGGAATAGGACCAGCGCGCGGCGCGGCGCCCCACTCACGGTCGAAAGCGTCATCGGGCCGTCCCGCAGGCTCGGGTACTATACCCGCGCAAGGCCATCGCTACTATGCCAGGTCCACCCCTGCAGGCGGTGTCGGTTCGCGCGGTCCTGATCGGAGCCGCCATCATCCCGACCAATATCCTCTGGTGCGTGCTCATGGAGCGCGTGGACGGGCGCGCGTTCAGCACTACCGCCTCGATCTTCTTCACCGCCGTCTTCTCGCTGCTGATCCTTGTCGTCCTCAACGCCTGGTTCCGCAGGATATCGCCTTCGCGCGCCTTGACGCAGGGCGAGCTGCTGGTCATCTTCAGCATGCTCTCTGTCGCCACTGCCATGGCGGGCATTGACTGGGGCATGCCGCTCATCACGCTCATCGGCCACGGCTTCTGGTTCGCGACCCCCTCCAACGGCTGGGAACAGACCTTCCACGCGTTCCTTCCGCGATGGCTTACGGTCAGCGACCGAACCGCCCTTGCAGGATACTACCTCGGCGCATCCAGTCTCTACCGTTGGGAGAACCTGCGCCCCTGGCTCGTGCCGATCGGATGGTGGACAGCCTTCATCATGGCTCTATTGTGGGTCATGGCCTGCCTCAACACGCTCGTTCGCGCCCGCTGGACCGAGAAGGAACGCCTGACGTACCCGATGATCCACCTGCCGGTCGCCATGACCGCGCCGGGCGGAGCCCTGTACCGTTCCCGGCTCTTCTGGATCGGTTTCGCGCTGGCCGGCGGCCTCAATCTGATCAACGGCCTGCACAATCTGTATCCGGCCGTGCCCGCGATGACGTTCAACGGTTTCGACGCCGGCCAATGGTTTACCGCTCGACCGTGGAATGCCATCGGGTGGACGCCCCTCGCGATCTTCCCGTTCATCGTGGGGCTCGGCTATCTGCTGCCCGTGGACCTGCTGTTCAGTTGCTGGTTCTTCTTCATCTTCTGGCGCATGGAGAAGGTGGCGTCCAGCGCGATGGGCTACATGGCCGAGCAGCCCAAGTTCCCCTATGTGGACGAGCAGATGTTCGGGGCCTACATGGCGGTGTTCGCCGTGGCGATCTACGCCGCCCGCAACGACCTGCGCGCCATCCTGATCCGCGCGTTCAGCCGCTCTGCCCAGGGCTCCGACTCGGAGGAGGCCATGGGCTTCCGCACGGCAATCCTCGGCGCGCTCGGCGGCGTGGCGTTCCTCACGGCGTTCTCGTATTACGCCGGCATGCCGGTCTGGCTGGGCGCGCTCTTCTTCGTGGTCTACTTCGCCATCGCCGTGGCCATAACGCGCATGAGGGCCGAGCTCGGTCCCCCGACGCACGATCTGCACTTCATTGGTCCCGATCAGTCGCTCACCACGATGTTCGGCACGCGCGGCATGAATGGGACGACGCTCGGGGCCATGAGCCTCTACTACTGGTTCAACCGGGCCTATCGGTGCCATCCGATGCCCCATCAGCTGGAAGGGTTCAAGATGGCGCAGCTAACGCGCACCTCGCCGCGGGGCCTACTTATTGCCATGGGAATCGCCGCCTTCATCGGTGTCATCGCGACGTTCTGGGTGACGCTGCACGTCTCGTACAGGCTTGGAGCGGCGGCGAGGATCACCGGTTGGGGCTCGCTGGGATACGGTCCGGAGGCGTTTAACCGGCTGGCCAGCTGGATTCAGTCGCCTCTGAAGCCCAACGTCGCGGGCATCTGGGCCATGGTCGTCGGTTTCGCATTCTCGGGCGTGCTCATGGTGATTCGCATGCACGTCTACGGCTGGCCATTCCATGCGCTCGGGTTCGCCATTTCGGGCGGATGGTCCATGATGTGGGCATGGCTCAGCCTGTTCGTAGCGTGGGTGCTCAAGAGCATCGTCCTCCGGTACGGCGGCCTCAAGGGCTACCGGAACGGGCTGCCTTTCTTCTTCGGCATCATCCTCGGCGACTTCGTCATCGGCGGCATGTGGACCATCCTCGGCCCGCTCATGGACATCCCGATCCATAGCCTCTGGAGCGGCTGATCGGTTTCGACCGCACGGCAGGTCGCGCCATGCCGTAAAGCGCTCGATCTTCGATTTTCCGAACTTGCCCCGCTCATAGAACGAATGCGGCGAAGCTCGGTGGAGCTTCGCCGCATGTCGTCTGGCTCCGGCGTCAGAACCGTGCGCCGGTTCCGACAGCCCGTACACTCAATCGCGCTGCATGGCCCTTCTGACCTCGTCCTCGATCATCTGGACGCTGTTCTCTTTGGTCACGCCGGTCATGGCCCTGTACCGGCTCCAGCTGAACCACAGCGCGCCCACGAGCGCGACAATGACCACGACCAGGATTATGGGGCGGTCTTTCAGGCTAGACATCGCTGCCCCCCTTGCGTGTGGCTATTCGTTGCAGTTCTGCGACCTGTACCAGGTGCCATCGGCCCGCTGACACGCGATGCCCCAGAGCTCGCTCCGGTTCTGGTAGGGACCGGCATCGGTGATGATGTAGATCTGGAGCGTCTGGCCGTCTATGGCTCGGCAGGTGTAGGGCACGCCGGCGCCGTCCACGGCGATTTTCGTCTTGACGTTCTTGACGTGGCCATCCACGAAGCCGCAGTTCACCGTCAGGGTATGGCGCGCATCCACGGGCGAGCTGAACAGGCCGCAGAGTCCGCCCGGCTCGGTGAGAACTCCGTCGGAGATCAGGCTGTTCATGACCGGATGCGGGATGCGGGCAAGGGTCTTGACCGGGCGAGACGTCGTTCCGTTGTCAATGACGGCGTAGTTGAAGTTGTAGCTGATCCACTGGAGGGGCGGCGTGGACGGGCAAACGGGCTTTATGCCGAGCCCTGCCTGTCGGTTGAAGCCCGCGATGATATCCATGGCTGTCGGCTTCGACGGGCACCGCATGATGTCGGCGTTCTTCTGATACGGCGATATCCGATCGTAGAACGTGGTGAGGCACGGAGCAGCCGCGTAGTCCGGTGTCGCGCCCGGGAATGGGGCGATGCTCATCGGGAACGTCTCGTCGTAGTCCTGAACGTACATCAGGACCGCCAGCGTTGCCTGCTTGAGGTTGCTGGCGCACGAGATCGCCCGCGCCTTCTCCCTCGCCTGTGCGAAGACCGGGAACAGGATCGCTGCCAGGATCGCGATGATTGCGATCACCACCAGCAGTTCGATGAGGGTAAAGCCTGAAGTCCTTGTCCGACGCATAGAACAAACCTCCTCGATTACACGTCGCATTTCGGCTGCCTCTCATTCGCCGAACGACATCCTCGCCGCACGGCAGAACGCACGCAGCCCATCAGCGCGTTGAGACAATAGTACAGGATGCAGAGCGCGTTGTCAATGGCCCCGAGGCAGTCACGCCACGAGACCATTACACGATCGGGCCGGCTCCTACCTGCGCCTGCCCAATCCCTCCGTAAGCACCTGCTCCCGCACCTTCTCGATGTCTATCGGGACCTTCTCGCCGACCGATGGGCCGCTGACGGCGCGCGTCCTGATGACGGACCATGCCAGTGCTACGACGAGAACAACGCAGAGTATGGCCAACAGGAGTGGCTTGCTCACCGAGCCTGAGCGGAGTTGTTTCGCGGGGCGAAGGCCGTCCACTACGGGTTGTCTACGTACCACGTGCCGTCGGCCCGCTGATGGACGATGCCCCACAGCTCATGGGACCCGGCGTACGGCCCGGCCGTGACCTTGTACATCTGCAGGACCTGACCGTCAAGGCCGGCACATGTGTAGGGCGTGCCCGAGGCGTTCGTGTCCAGCTTCGCCTGGACCGGCTTGGCGTGACCGTCAATGTAGTTGGCGTTGACCACGTTCGTGTGCCGAGCGTCCACGGGCGAGTAGAAGAGGCCGCAGGCGTAGTCGGGCGGACGGTTGATCGGCTGGATCGTGGGCACCCCGTCGGAGATGAGCACGGTCTCGACCGGGAATGGGATTGAGGCCAGCGTCTTTACGGTTCGGTCAGGATCCACTCCGAAGATGTTGCTGGGGGAACCGTTCTCGATGACCGCGAAGTGTGGAATACTCCCGTTGGTGACAGATGCAGGCGCGCACCGCCGCATCGAGGTCGCGGCTCGGAGGCGCACCCATGTTGGAACGCATTGCCCCTCGCCTATTTGCCGTGCCCACATCGGGCGGTCAGGCCAACCCGTTCCTTGTGGGACCGGATCGGGAACCGGACCTGAGGAGCCGTCGCCCCTATTTCCTGTTGCCACTGCTGGGTGCGAGGCATGCGCAGCTCACTCACGGGGCCGTCATGCGCATACGGCAATGGATCCGCTCCCAGGGGCGTCCGATCACCGATGTCTACATCCTGAGCCACGGTTGGCACCGCAACTTCTTCAGCGCAGTCGCAGCCTATGACCGCCTTGTCGTAGCGCTGCAACGCTTGGTAGGACGCGGAGCGATCGAACCTCGGCAGGATCACAACCCCCTGTTCATCGCAGTCCACTGGCATTCCGATCCGGGTGAGAACCTCTGGCTGGACAAGGAGGGACGGCGCAGCAAGGCCGGCTTCATGGAGCGCGTTCGCGCCACGTTTCGTGCTGCCGATCCGGCCAAGGTCAGCGAAGCGACCATGGAGCGCGATTTCGAGCTCATGTTCGATCTTCTGGCGTCCCTGTCGGCTCCCGATACCGACGCTTCAGGGTCGGAGTACGACGACGAGGCGCGAGGTCTCGCTGAAGTCCTCCACACACGGTACAGGCTCCGGACATCGCCCGATGCGGGCCTCGACGACAAGGTGGCGGCGCTCTGGACGTGCTATTACGAAGCCCCGTCGCGTCGCGTGCTGCGCACCCAGGACACGCCGCCCACCGCTTCTGCCACGGGTCTTCAGGGCCTGAAGCGACTCTTTGGCTTCGTGGCCTCCAGCGTTCCGCTCCTGACGCTGGCGGGTCTCCTGCTCAACGCGCCGGTCCCACGGCTGCAAGTTCAGGATGCGCACTTCCTTGTCGACGGCGGCGCGCCGATTCGAACCGTGCGCAGGGCAACCATGCGTGACGTCGGGGCGATGGCCTGGCTCGCGGCAGGCAGGGTCACGATGCGCGGCGCGAAGAGCGTGCTGACGGTTGCCGGGCTGATGCCGGCGATCCGCGAGTCGGGTCCTGTGCGACGCTTGCACAAAGTGCGTCTGCACCTCGCCGCAGCCATCGGCTTGGCGATAGCCTCCGCGGCGCTCCTGTCATTGGTTCGCCTCTGGCGCGCGCTGTTCGCATTGAATCGCCCCGCGACCGCCATCCCCTGGCTTGCGCTCGTGCCCTGGCTCTACTTGCAGGTCGTCTTCTCATTGCCGATCATCGTCTACAGTCTCGGTGGGCTCGTCCTGTCGTTCGCCTATGTGGGAGCGCTGGGTCAGGCGCTGAGGCTTGTTTCGGACGAGCGCTCCGGCCTGCGCAACCGACCGACGGCGCGCGTTCCGGCGCTGAGCATCGGGGCAGCGTTCGCATGGCTCGCGCGTCTTCCCGTGCGGTGGCTGAAAGGGTCCGTGGCGCTCGACAGCCGGTTCACCAACGTAGCCGAGATGGCCGAAGCGCAACTCGCCTTCTACGACATGCAGGAGCGCGGGGTGAGGACGGGGACACTCCTCGGCGACGCCGTCGCGGAAATCTGGCGCGACGTGCCGGAACTGAAGGACGCGCGGCTGCATCTTGCCGGGCATAGCTTCGGAGGGCTGGTGGTCGCCAATGCGGGTCGCCGGATCGCTTTCAACCCTGATTTCGGAGGAGACCTGCGCACCATCACTCTGATCCAGGGAGCGCTGGCTTCTTCGTGGTTCCACCGGGAGACTGCGCTGCTGAACAGAGTCTCCGGAGCAGTGGCGGCGATCTACTCGCGGTACGACACTGCCAACGGCTTCTGGTACCCGCTGGCAAACCTCGGGAGGGAGGCTGCCGGCTATGTGGGGCTATGCGGCTCGTTCTCGAAGGTTGCGCATCACATGCCGCCCATGCTCGTGATGCCGCCGCCGCTCGGAACCTCCAGCGCGAGCGTCAAGGCCATCAACATTGACGCAAGCCGCCTCATATACGACGGATCGCCGGCAATGGGAGGCGGGCACGGCGACATCTTCAAGGACGATGTCATTCACGTGCTGTGGGCCTCCATGCAGCAATAGGAAAGCCCATGCGCTTCAGCTTCGTTACCGAGCCGGCGGAGTTCGTCGAGCGTCCGAACCGATACGTAGTGACCGCTCGAATGTCGTCCGGCGAGCTCGTCCGCGCACATTGTCCGGACCCCGGCAGGCTTGGCGAACTGCTCGTGCGCGGGGCGCGGGTGCATCTGAGCCGCACGCCGAAGATCGGACGGCGCACGACCCATGAGCTCAGGTTCGTCGAACACCCCGAGAGCGGCACCCTGATCAGCCTCGACTCGCGCCTGGCCAATGCGCTGTTCCGTGAGGCGCTGGAGGAGCGGCGGTTCAGCCCGTTCGATGCATGGAGCGATCTGCGCGCCGAAGTGCCGTCGCCATACCACCTCGGCCGCATCCGGAGCAGGCTCGATTTCGCGCTCATGGACCGCAACGGGGATGCGCTATGGATTGAGGTGAAGTCGGCCACGCTCGTAGAGCGCCGATGCGCCTACTTTCCGGATGCCGTAACGGAGAGAGGACGACGTCATCTCGAGGAGCTAACCGCGATTCAGCGGGCGGGCGAACGTTGCGCGGTGTGCTTCGTTGTGCAGCGGCCAGACGCGGACCTGCTGAGGCCGCAGTGGGATCGTGATCCGGCTTTCGCGCAGGCGCTTGCCGAAGCCGAGGCTGCCGGCGTCCTGTTGAGAGCGTTTTCGTCGGACGTGGCCCTTGATGAGGCGCGGATTCGCCAGCCGATACCGGTGGTCACAGATCGGTAGCGCGTCTGCGGCTATCGCCGGCTTGACGTCGCGCGGAGGTCCTTGCTGGTTGCGAGAGCGATGACCCGGCCCTCGTCGCCGACTGCGCAGTAGAAGTGGTAGGTGACACCCTTGTATCGGACCAGCCACGGCTTGTGGGCGTATGTCTTGTCCCATGGCTCAGAGGGCGCGACCAGGTCCGGGCCGGTCCACTTCGTCCAGTGGACGAGATCCCTCGAAACCGCGAAGGTGTCGAATGCGCCGGGCTTCCAGAACGCGCCGAAATAGAACATCACCCAGAGGTCGCCCATGCGCACCACCTGGGGGTCGCCCGAGATGCCCGATCCGTTGTCAATGACGGGCTCGGTCCCGAACCGCCTCCACGTTCGCATGTCGTCCGAGATGGCCATTCCGATGCGCTCATATCCGCTCAGGGACTTGGCGTTGTAGTACATGACGTAGGGGGCTCCCAGCTTCCGCTGCCGGTCGTGGATGACGCAGCTCTTGTAGAGCGTGAGACGTTCCCAGTGCCGCGCGTCGGGATCGGATGGGCTCAGAACGGGACGGTCGTCGCGCTCCCACTCGCGTCCGGATACCGGCTCCCGCGACCATGCCACACCGATCGAGAGGGGGTCAGTCTCGTATCCCTTGAGAGCGCCGCCGACGTAGGTCATCCAGTAACGCCCTGCGTGCTTGCCGAGAGCGGCGGAACCGCCCCAACGAGTGTCGTGCAGGCTCGTGAAGCCCGCAACCTGCTCGGCATCCCAACATCCGGCACGCCTCGCCAGGACAGGGCCGAGCGTTTTCCACTCAAGAAGGTCATGGCTCTCGGCCAGCCATGTGTCGTAGCCGTTGCCGTCGAATCGAATGTACGTCATGTACCAGCGGTCTCTATGCCGGAAAACCTGGGGACAGTCCACCATGTCACCGCGCGAGCCCCGAAGGACGATCCCATACTTGTACGGCGTCTTCGCTCGCTCGTACACTCGGTTCAGGTCGGCCTCGGTGACCGGACGCGGGCCCAACCCGAACGCCGCCGAAGCCACTGCCCACAATGTCTCGAACACGAAACGTACCCCCTGCACTTTCTCGTATTGCCAGCCACGGCAGCCCGCAGGATGCAGTTCGGCATCAGCGTGCACAACAGGCTTTCCTGCTGTATACTAGCCTATCGGCGGCGCACCGCAGCACTGCGCACGATTCTGAGTGCGCGAGGAGGCAGATCAGATGCAAGCAAGCGCACCGGCAGCATACGCCAGACGGCCAGGTTTCACCCTGATCGAGTTACTCGTCGTCATCGCAATCATCGCCATACTTGCTGCGATTCTCTTTCCCGTCTTCGCTCAGGCGCGCGAGAAGGCCAGGCAGACGGCCTGCATGTCCAATACACGGCAGTTCGCCATGTCCACTGCCATGTATGTGCAGGATTGGGAAGCGCACATGTTCTTCTCGTTCAATCGCTTCGGCAACCGAGGCTACCGCTGGATGCAGATGATCCTCCCCTACATGCGGACGCCTGCTGCCTACCACTGCCCGACGGCGACCAGAAGACCGCCGCTGAACGTAGAGGAGCAGGTCTACGGCTACAACTGGCAGTACCTCGGGAACTCGCGCTTGCTCAACTACGGAGGCCGCGGTCTGGTGCCGGACAGCGCCATAACGCATCCTTCCTTGACTATTGCGTTCGCCGACAGCGCGGGGTCGCTCAGTGCCATGGGGACGCCTGCGGAGGGCCATGCGGGCTATTCCATTGACCCTCCGACGCCCAAGCCCGATCCCGACTGGTCGGGCTACCATGACCCGGATGATCCCGCAATGGTGTCAAACCGACACGGCGGCGGCGCAAATCTGGCGTTCTGCGATGGCCACGCGAAGTGGTACCACCTCGACGTGATCTACCGCGACAACTCGCTATGGAACGGTCGAGGGACGCCTGAGCCATAGTCTTGATTCGCTTCCTGCCGTTCATCGCCTCCGTCGTCGCTCTCGGCCTATCAAGTCCGCGAGGACCCGAGCGCCGCTGGGTCTTCGTTCACTCGCAGCTCGCCGCACCGGGCGGCCTCGAGCGGGTTGTTGAGATCATGGAGCGGGCGGCCAAAGTAGGCTGCAACGGCATCGTCTTGACCGAGGATACGCTCTCCGGAGGGCGCGACCCCTCGGAAGCCGAAGTCAAACGCGCCGAGACGCTCCTCGAGGCCGGACGCAGTCTCGGGATCGAGATCATTCCGACGGTATGCGGCCCGCGGGCCGTGCTGCGCCATGACGTGAACCTCGTCGAGGCCATGCAGGTTCGCGACGCGTTGTTCACGGTTGAAAACGGCCTTGCCGTTCATGAGCCCGACCCGATGCGCCCGCTGGCCAACGGCGGCTTCGACCGCGCCTCCTCGCCGGTCCCGGACGACTGGCAGGTTCAGCAAGGATCGGCGCGGGTAGCGGCGGACAATGCGGTCAAGCACGGCGGAACACGTTCGCTGAAGATCGCCTTTGATGAGGGCGTTACGCACACAGCCGCGTCGTCGGCGAACGTGATTCAGGACGCCGACGTAACGCCCCATCGCCAGTATGCCCTGACGGTCTGGACCCGATCGGACGGCTTTCGGCCCGCAGCCAACTTCCAGGCCTGGATCATGACGAAGCCCGATCGGCCTTCCGACAAGGCCATGCCGCTGGCCTACACTCAGTGGCGGCAGACGCCCGGGCCGTCATGGCAGGCGCAGCATGCGGTGTTCAACAGTCTCGACAATCGGCGCGTCACCATCCGCCTTCAGGCATGGTCGGCGCGCGGCGTGCTGTGGGTGGACACGGTCGGCCTGAACGAAGTCGGATTGCTCAACCCGTGCGGCGCGAGGGATGCCCGTTCGTCGTACGCGGCGTGAACGGCACCGTCTACGAAGAGGGGCGGGACTTCGAGCCTGTGGTGGATCGCAGGATGGGCCGGAGCGGAGCCGCCGGAGCTTACAGCGCCTACCACGAGCCGCCGGAAGGCATCCGTCTCACCGCGGATACGCGCATCGGCCCGACCGAGCGTTTGCGCGTTTCCTACTACCATTGCCCGGTGGTCTTTTCAGGCCGCGTTGCCGTGTGCATGTCGGAGCCGAAGGTATATGAGCTGATCCGGCATGAGATCCGGCGCGTGAACCGGCTACTGCGTCCGCGCGTGTTCTTCATGAGCCACGACGAGATACGCATCGTCGGCTGGTGCGCCCTGTGCGCAGCGCGGAAGCGAACTGCGGGCGAGCTTCTGGCCGACAACGTCAAGCGGTGCGCGCAGATCATACGCGAGGAGAGCACGCGAGCCGAGATCGCCGTGTGGTCGGACATGTTCGATCCCTACCACAACGCGCGCGACGGCTACTACCTTGCCAACGGAACGCTGGCCGGGTCCTGGGAGGGTCTGCCTCGCGACACAATCATCGCGAACTGGAACTACAACAAGCGCGCCGAGAGCCTGAAATGGTTCTCCGATAGAGGACATCCGCAGGTGATCGCCGGATACTATGATCGCCCGGTCTCCGACGTCTCCCTCTGGCAGGCCGCCGCGCGTGGGATTCCCGGCATCGAGGGGATCATGTACACCACCTGGGTGCGCAAGTACGACGATCTCGAGGCGTTCGCCAAGGCGGCCTGGGACTGAGGCGCCACGACCCGGCACCGGGCGCACGGCTCGGGCAACGCGTCAGGGTATACTTGTTGTTCGCGCCCGCGTTCGGGCGCGGAGCCTGTTAACGCCTTGACGAGAGCGTGTGCAAGACTTGAGCCCTGTTCGCCAACCAACCGTCCAGTTGATCAACCTCGGATGCGCCAAGAACGTGGTCGATTCCGAGGAGGTGCTGGGCTTCCTCAGCCAAGACGGCTACCGGATCCAGGGCGTCGGACGGCGGGCTGACGTTGTCGTCGTGAACACGTGCGGCTTCCTCGAGGCGGCCCGTGACGAGAGCATCGCGGCCATCGAAGAGGTGGCTCAGCGGAAGCGTCGCGGCGAAGTGGGCCGACTCATCGTGGCAGGCTGCATGGTCCGGAACAACGCCGATCGGCTTGCCGAGATCGCCGAGATTGATGCGTTGATCGGTCCGGGGCGCAATGACCTTGTTGCGCAAGCCGCCGCCGATCGTTCTGCGGGCGACCGGCTTGTGATGGCAGAGCCGTCGCCCGTACACTCGTGGAGGACCGGCGCGTTTCGGGTGCTGGCGACGCCCCCATGGTCGGCGTACCTCAAGATCGCCGAGGGATGCGACCATACCTGCGCGTTCTGCACGATACCGAGCATCCGCGGCTCATATACGAGCAAGCCGCTCGATGCGATCCTTGCCGAAGCCGCCGAACTTGCGTCGCGGGGCGTCCGCGAGATCAACCTGATCGCGCAGGATACGACGCGGTACGGCCTCGACCTGCCCGGTCGGCCCGACCTCGGGCTGCTCCTCAGGGAGCTATCTGCCATAGACGGGCTGCGATGGATACGCGTCTTCTATGCCTATCCTTCGCCCACGCTGATCGGGGTCGTGGAGACCATGGCGTCGCTGCCGAAAGTGTGCCCGTATCTGGACATACCGCTGCAGCATTCGGACCCTGCCGTGCTGCGAAGCATGCGGCGCCCCGGCGACGGCACCCGTTATCTCGGGATGATCGAACGCATGCGCGAGATTCTCCCGGACATCGCCATCCGGACGACGCTCATCGCAGGTCTGCCAGGCGAAACCGACGAGGCGTTCGATAACCTGTTGGGGTTCGTCGAGCAGGCTCGCTTCGACCGCCTCGGCGTATTCGAGTTCTCGCCTGAGCCCGGCACCGATGCCGCCAGCATGCCCGACCAGGTTCCCGCTGAGGTTCGCGCGCGCCGGCGCG
>JBBIQU010000102.1:0-14751 GCA_037442185.1 Chthonomonadales bacterium
TTAGATGGGTCCACTTCCGAGGGGCAATCGCGCGTGGGCTGAACGTGTTCATGGAGAAGCCGGTCACCGTGGACGGTCCGACTTCCCGACGCATGTTCGCTCTTGGCGAGGAGTCGGTGGCGAAGGGCCTCAAGGTCGGCGTTGGCCTCATGTGCCGTCATTGCGTCGCGCGCAAGGCCCTCTTCGAGCAGATCAAAGCCGGCGCCATGGGCGATCTGGTGCTGCTGCGGGGCTATCGGATGCACGATCAGATCGGGTATTTCGCGTCGGGTCCAAAGCCCGCCGACATGAGCGAAATGCTCTATCAGACCCAGCGCTTCCACAGCTTCCTCTGGTCGGGCGGAGGGGCGTTCAGCGACTTCTACATCCATCACATAGACGAGTGCTGCTGGATGAAGGACGCCTGGCCGGTCCAGGCCCACGCGCTCGGAGGACGCCACTATCGGGGCGACTCGGTGGACCAGAACTTCGACGCCTATTCTGTGGAATACACCTTCGCGGACGGCACGAAGCTCTTCCTCGGAGGGCGATGCATGCGAGGCTGCCAGAACGCCTTCGCGAGCTACGCGCACGGCACGAAGGGCCTCGCCATCATCTCGGAGAACGGCCACGCCCCGGCGCGCAGCCGGATCTTCAAGGGCCATCTGCGCGACGACAGCGCTGTCGCCTGGAGCTACGGTCAGCGCGAGCCCAGCCCATACCATCTTGAATGGGCGGACCTGCTGGATGCCATTCGCAACAACAAGCCATACAATGAAGTGAAGCGAGGGGTCGAGGCCAGTCTCGTCACCGTCATGGGCCGCATGGCCGCCCATACCGGCCAGACGATTACCTACGAGCAGGCGCTCAACTCGGACCACGATATGGCGCCCAACCTCGACAAGCTCAACGCAGACTCGCCTGCTCCGCTGCAAGCGGGTTCAGACGGCAAGTACCCCGTGCCCGAACCGGGCAAGAAGGGGACGCGGGAGTATTGACGTTGCGGTGAAGTCGCGTAGCGCAGGCTTGTCACGAACGCATGCCTGAATCTGCTCTCGTCTTCTGCGCGCCGGAGTCCGAGGGGCTCATGAGCCTTGAGATCAGGCGTCTGATGCCCGACGGCCGCCTCACGTGGGCGGCTGACGGTTTGGCGCGGATTGAGAGCGATCGGCCGTTCGAGGAGGTGGCGTCCAAGGTCGCCGGAGGCACCGGGCACGGCTGCATCTTCGCGCGACAGATCGCCCCGGCGCAGGTTGTCCTTCCCGACGATGCTTCGCTTGCTGAGGTCTGCGAAGCGGTACAGACCGTGTGCGCCCGAATGCCCGCCGACGCTCGCTGGAACATCCATGTCAGGGACAGCGAGAAACGCGCGGTCGAGACTGCAGCCGAGGCCGTCGCAGGCGCGGATGGCCGAAGCCGATCGGATCCCGAGTTGATCGTGTCAGTCGTCCATGCCGACGCATACTATGTTGGCATGGCGCATGCGGCGACGACCCTCAGCACCTGGCCCGGCGGCGAGAGGCGGTTTCGGAAAGAGGAGGCGCGGATCAGCCGCTCGGAGTTCAAACTGCTCGAAGCGCTGGAGGTTTTCGGCTTGACGCTCCCTCAGCGCGGTACGGCCCTCGACCTCGGCGCGGCGCCGGGGGGCTGGACGCGTATCCTATTGGAGCATGGCCTCGACGTGACGGCGGCGGACCCGGGCAATCTCGACGCAAGATTGAAGGGGCATCCGCGACTCCGGCATGTCAGAGCGACGGCCGAGCGGTTTCTTCAGGAAGCGCCTGTGTTCGACCTCATCGTGAACGATATGCGGATGTCTGCGGAGCAGTCGGCGCGCATCATGGCTTCGTACGCGTACAAGATCAAGATGGACCAGGATCGGCAAGGGACAGGCGTCGGAATCATGACCCTGAAGCTCCCGGAGCGCGGCATCACGTCGCGGGCAACGTTGGAGCTCACGTATCGGTGCCTCGACATGCTCGGCGGAGCATTCGCACGCATTCGCGCGCGGCAGCTCTTCCACAATCGGTCGGAGGTCACTGTCGTAATGGAGGCGCCGGCTGCATGCGCTTGAGCAAGCCGCCGTTTCCGCCGGAGCACGGATCATGGGCGCTGATGGCATCGGCAGTCACGATCGGTACCGGCGCCGGGCCTGCGCCGGTCGCCCTAACGACAGGATTGCTTGTCATGGCTGCCTTCGCGGCCAACATGGGTCGGGGCGCGCTGGCTGCGGCGATGAGGCCCCGCCCGGGCTCCGATGCCGCGTCATGGGCCATCCTGTGGGGCGGATTGGCGCTCAGCACAGCCCTCGGCCTCCTGATCGAGTTCGGAGACTGGCGTCTCCTCTTGCTGGCGCCTGTGGCCAGCCTGATCGTCGTCGCTCATGTCGGCATGGGCCGGATCAAGACGACACGCAGGTTCGATCGCACCCTGGCCGGAGAGCTGATCGGCGCGCTTGGCATTGCGCTGCTCGCTCCCGCGTCGTACCTCACAGCCGGCGGAGCAAGCGTATTGGGAGCCGGGCTCGTCTGGCTCGCCGCATGCGCCCAGAGCGTGAGCGGCATCCTGCACGTTCGGGCGATCATCGGGTCGCTGCGTCTTCGCAAAGACGGCTCCACCTCGCCGATGCATCCTTCGGCGGCAGCCTCGGCGGTCTTCCATGTACTGCTGATTCTTGCGCTCGTCGGCATATGGAACCTTGCCCCGAACCGGGACGCGACCTCAGCCGTTGTCGCCTATGTGCCGCTCCTTGCGCGCTCGGCATTCGGACTTCGTCGGCGGACGAAAGCGCCCCATTTCACGCGAGTCGGCATCGCCGAAACGGCGCTGTCGCTGTGGTGTGCCGGTTGGACGGCCCATGCGCTCAGGAGCCTTGGTCTGGCCTGACCGACGACTGTGCGAGGGCGGTATACTCCAGTCGGCAGGCTGAGGCCTGAGGGCTGAGGGCTGAGAGCTGAGAGCCAAGAGCGAAGAGCTGAGAGCGAAGAGCTGAGAGCTGAGGGCTGAGAGCTGAGGGCTTTGGGCGGAAGAGTAAGGGCAGGAAGGAGAGCGTATCCCATGGGCGACGGAGAGGACATTGCAGTCAAGGGCGGAGAGGCCGAGAGCCCGACCGATTTCATACGAGAGGCCATCAAAGAGGACCTCCGGTCGGGCCGCTTCGATCGAGTCCATACGCGGTTTCCGCCCGAACCCAACGCCTATCTGCACATCGGGCATGCCAAGGCCGTCTGGATAGACTACGGCATCGCGCTCGAGTTCGGCGGCCTGTTCAACCTGCGCTTCGACGACACGAACCCCGTCAAGGAAGAACAGGAGTTCGTGGATGCCATCATCGAGGATGTGCGCTGGCTCGGCGCCGATTGGGGTGACCGGCTCTTCTTCGCTTCCGATTACTTCGAGCAGATGTGCGTCTGGGCCGTGGACCTGATCAAGAAGGGCAAGGCCTATGTGTGCGACCTCTCGGCAGAGGAAGTCAGCGCCACTCGCGGAACCCTGACCGAGCCCGGCAAGGAGAGCCCGTACCGCAATCGGAGCGTTGAGGAGAACCTCGACCTGTTCGCTCGCATGCGCGCAGGCGAGTTTCCCGATGGATCGCGCACGCTTCGGGCCAGGATTGACATGTCGTCGCCCAACGTGCTGCTGCGCGATCCCATCATGTACCGAATCCTCCACACGCCCCACCATCGTCAGGGCGACGCCTGGTGCATCTATCCGACCTACGACTGGGCGCATGGCCTCGAGGACTCCATTGAGGGGGTCACGCATTCGCTCTGCTCTCAGGAGTACGAGATCCATCGGCCGCTCTACGATTGGTTCCTCATCGAGCTGGGCATCTATCGCCCCCGGCAGATCGAGTTCGCCCGCCTCAACATGACCTATACCGTCATGAGCAAGCGCAGATTCATCGAGTTGGTCAACGGCGGTCACGTGAGCGGCTACGACGATCCGCGGCTCCCGACGCTGGCCGGTCTGCGCAAGCGTGGCGTTACCCCCGAGGCCATTCGCGAGTTCTGCCGCAAGGTCGGCGTCGCCAAGCGTGACAGCGTCGTTGATGTGGCCATCTTCGAGGACTGTGTTCGCGAGGATCTGAACCGGCGCGCTCCGCGAGCCATGGCCGTGCTGAACCCTCTCAAGGTGGTGCTCACCAACTACCCGGAGGGTCAGACGGAGGAGATGGACCTCATCAACAACCCCGAAGACCCGTCAGCCGAAACGCGCAAGGTCCCGTTTGGGCGCGAGCTGCTCATCGAGCGCGACGACTTCCGCGAGGATCCGCCGCCGAAGTTCTATCGCCTTGCTCCCGGTCGCGAGGTGAGGTTAAGAAGCGCCTACTTCATCCGGTGTGACGAGGTCGTCAAGGACGCCGACGGCAATGTGGTCGAGCTGCGCTGCACTTACGACCCGGCCACGCGCGGCGGCAATGCGCCTGACGGCCGCAAGGTGAAAGCGACGATCCACTGGCTGGCCGCTTCATCGGCAGTGCCGGCGGAGGTCAGGCTCTACGACCACCTGTTCCTCAAGCCCGACCCCGACGACGTCGAGCCCGGCAAGGACTTCACCTCCAATCTGAACCCCGATTCCCTGCGCGTGGTTCAGGGGTTCGTCGAGCCGGGCCTTGCGGACTGCCCGCCGGGCGCGCGCTACCAGTTCGAGCGCCTCGGCTACTTCTGCGCCGACCCGGATAGCGCTCCGGGCAAACCGGTGTTCAACAGAACGGCCACCCTGCGGGATACCTGGGCCAAGATCGAGAAGAAGGGCGGCCAATAGGACGCGGTCGGCATCCTGAACATACATGCCCCTGGCGCATGGGAGCGCGGCCGCGAACAGGGATTCCCGGAAACACTGGAGCGTTTGGGCATGATCGGACTACTGGTTCTCGGGTGCGTGGCGCTTGCCGCAACGGTTGGTTCCCCGTACCCCTTCGGAAGTCTGGACAACGAAGACCGACCGCCGACCGATCGGAGCGTGCTCATACCGGCCGCAGCCCTTCGGGCCGCTCGCTCTCGCATGAACACCGATCCCCAGGCGCGAGCCGTGCGAGACCGGATCGCAGCCGCTGCCAGGCCCTGGCTCGAGATGTCCGACGATGACCTGTGGTCGCTCATGTTCGGAAACACGATCAAGCGGTCGTGGATGGTCTGGTCGAACGGTCATTGCCCCAGCTGCAAGCGCGATGTACCGATGTACACGTGGAAGATGGACGCCCTCGGCAAGCCGTGGAAGGTGCAGTGCCCACATTGCGGCGAGCTCTTCCCGAAGAACGACTTCGCCGCGTACTATCGGTCGGGGCTCGACGCTGCGGGTGTGTTCGACCCGAAGCGTGCCGACCGCAGCCTCCTCGTGAACTCCGAGCACCCCGATCCCGCCGATCCGCTCCATGGATTCGGCGTTGATGACGGCGAGGGCTACGTTGACGGCGATCGTCGGTGGAGGTTCATTGGCGCGTACCTGATCTACGGTCAGTGGAAGCAGGCGGTATACGGCGGCATCGTCGCTTTGGCGGACGCATATACCGCCACAGGCGATCGTCGCTACGCCCACAAAGCCGGCGTGCTCCTCGATCGCGTAGCCGACCTGTACCCGAGCTTCGATTTCGGCAAGGAAGGCGTCATGTACGAAGGGCCGCCGAGCGCGGGCTATGTCTCGACCTGGCACGATGCCTGTGAAGAGACGCGCCGGATGGCCATTGCCTTCGATCAGGTTCGCGACGCGCTCGCGGACGACGCCGACCTCGCAGGCTTTCTGAGCGCCAAGGCCCGAGTGCACGGACTGCCGAACCCCAAGGCAAACTGGCCGGACATCCGGCGCAATATCGAAGACGGCCTCCTGCGGCATCCCCTGGCCCATCGCGACCGGATACACAGCAACTATCCCCGGACCGAGATCGCCCTTGCGACAATCCTCATGGTTCTCGGATGGCCGGAGAACCGCAGCGCGGCGCTCGCCATCCTCGACCCGATGATCGAGAAGGCGACAGCGGTGGACGGGGTCACAGGCGAGAAGGGTCTCGCCGGCTACTCGGCGTTCACCGTTCAGGGATTGGCCATCTTCCTCGCCCAGATCTCCCGAATGGACCCCGGCTGGCTCGAAGCCCTCGTGAAGCGGCATCCCCGGTTGGCCGACATGTTCCGATTTCACGTTGATACCTACTGCCTTGGCCGGTACTACCCCCAGACCGGCGACACAGGCGGCTACGCCGCTCCGGTGGGTCGCTATGTGGGCGCGCCGTTCTCCACGACGCCCGGCATGGAAGCCTCAATGTTCACGCTCATGGGGGAAATGAACCGCATCACAGGCGATCCGATCTTCGCGCAGATCGCATATGCGGCGAACGGCGGCTCGACCGAGGGCATGCCGTACGATCTGTTCTGCCCTGATCCCGCTGCGGTCAGGCGTCGCATTGACGCGGCCATACGGAAGCACGGTCCGGCGCCGAAGGTCGGAAGCGTGAACAAGGAGGAATGGCGACTGGCGATCCTCCGATCGGGAACGGGCACGTCGGCGCGCGCGGTCTGGCTCGACTACGATGCCGGAGGCGCCCATGGACATGCCGATGCGCTGAACCTCGGGCTGTTTGCCCACGGGCTGGACCTGCTCCCCGAACTCGGCTATCCGCCGGTTCAGTTCGGAGGGTGGGGCTCTCCGCGAGCGCGGTGGTACACCATGGCCGCCGCTCACAACACCGTGATCGTTGACGGAGCCAACCAGAAGGCTGCATCCGGCGACTGTACGCTCTGGGCCGAAGGTCCGACGCTCAGGGCGGTACGCGCCCGATGCCCGGAGGCGCCCGGTGTGTCGCGGTTCGAGCGCACGGTTGCGCTATGCGATGTGGGGCCGGACTCGTTCTACGTGTTCGATGTGTTTCGGGTTGCCGGAGGTTCCGAACACGTCAAGTTCCAACAGAGCCACTTCGGAGCGCTGGAGCTGCCCGGCATTGCGCTCAAGGCTGAGGCCGATTTCGGACACGACACTCAGATGCGTTCCTTCAGGATGGCGCGCGCACCGGCCGAAGGCGTGAAAGCGATCTGGACTGCCGAGGACCGTCTGCGGCTGCTTCCGGAAGGGTCCATGGTCTTCCTCAACCACTGGGAGCTCACGGACGATGCCGAGATCGGCACCTGCGAGGGATGGATCGCGGTTGGCGGCTATGAGGCGACTCAGCATCTGTGGATACCGCGACTCGTCGTGCGCAGGCGTGGCGAGGACCTTTCGTCCGCCTTCGTGGCGGCGCTCGATGCCCATACGGGCGTCCCTGCCATCAAGTCAGCGCGTCGGCTGGCAGTGGGAAGTGCGGTTCAGGGAACGGTCGCCGTCGAGATCGTTCGCACAGACGGCCTGACCGATATCATTGTCGCGCGTGACCCCGAAGCTGTCCCGGGTCCGATAACGCTTGCCGATCGCGCGATAGTTGTGGACGGCGATCTGTGTCGGCTCACTCTGGACGCATCCGGTCGCACGGTACGGGCCGCTGTGGTCGGCTGTACGTCGGTCACCGCCCCCGGGCTCCGGCTGCAGATGAAACCCGCCGGCGCTCGCTCGATTGCGGAAGTGCGCGTCGTCGGCAGCCGGGCGATCATCAAAGCCGGCCGCGAACTTGTCATCAGCGCGTCGGCGCAGGGCCGCTGAGGCGCGGCTACATCGCAAGGTACCATGAGACACCCATGAGCTTACTCGGTCTTGACATAGGCACGACGGGATGCAAGGCGCTGGCGTTCGACGCCGAAGGCCGCCGGCTTGCATCGGCATATCGCGAGTACCCAACGGCGCATCCGCATCCGGGATGGTCAGAGCTCGACAGCGAGGCTGTCTGGGGGCACGTGCGCTCGGTCATTGCGGAGGTCGCTTCCCAGACACGCAAGGACCCGATCAGCGCGCTGTGCGTCAGCTCTATGGGCGAGGCTATGACGCCCGTAAGCGCCGACCGCAAGATACTCGGCCCGAGCATACTCTGCTCGGACATCCGCGGCGCAGAGTATGCCGACCGACTGCGCGACAGCATGGGCCCCGAAGCCTTCTACGCGATCAACCCGAACATCCTGAACGCCGCCTACTCGATGCCCAAGCTGGCCTGGCTGCGCGACCATGAGCCCGAGCTGTACCGGTCGGCTCACCGTTTCCTGCTTTGGAGCGACCTGGTCGGGTTCCTGCTGGGCGCCGAGCCGAGGACCAGCCACTCTCACGCCAACCGCACGCTCCTGTTCGATATCCACGCGGAGCGGTGGTCCGACGATTTGCTCGAACGCTGCGGCATCGAGCGAGAGCTGCTACCCGAAACGGTTCCCAGCGGGACGGTGGCGGGTCGCGTTAGCCGCGGAATGGCTGACGAGCTTGGCCTGCCCGACGGTGTCGTGGTGGTAGTGGGCGGCCATGACCAGTGCTGCAACGCCTTCGGGGCAGGCGTCATCGAGCCGGGAATGGCGGTCTGCGGCATAGGCACCTTCGAGTGCTACGCGCCGGCGTTTCGCATGCCCGAAGACCCTCTTGTGATGCTCAAGAACGGGCTCAACATCGAGCACCACGTCATCCGCGATCTCTATGTCACGTTCGCCTACAACCAGAGCGGCTCGCTCGTGCGGTGGTTCAGGGATACGTTCGCGGCCTCCGAGCGCCACGAGCCGGACATCTACGATCGCCTGACCGCCGAGATGCCGTCCGATCCGACGCGCCTCCTTGTGCTGCCCTATTTCGAACCGACGGGTCCGCCCGATTACGTGGCCGATGCCGCAGGCGTGGTCCTTGGCCTGACGCCAACCACGACGCGGGGGGAGGTACTCAAGGCGATCATGGAGTGTTCCACGCTGTATTTCGTGGAGCTGATGGACACCCTCAGGCGCGTGGGGCTCGGCGTCCACGAGTTCACGGCGACGGGAGGCGGGGCAAAGTCGGATTCCTGGCTCCAGATCAAGGCGGACGTTTTCGGCGTTCCGTTCGTTCGGCCGCGCGAAACGGAGAGCGGCGCCCTTGGAGCCGCAATGCTTGCCGGCGTGGCGACAGGCGTGTTTGCCGATCCCCGTGAGGCAGCAGCGGCATGCGGGCGGCGCTCGAGGACCTTTGAGCCTGACCCGACGCGACATGCAAGGTATGCCGAGAAGGCTCAGGCCTACTCGCGCCTGTATCCTTCGGTGCGCGACATCCTGCTGAACCCCAACCGGTAGGGGCGAACCATGCATCACCCGCATGTGATTGGGCGCGACCGCTAGGATGGAACAGAGCCGCGGCGGCGAGCGCTTCCGGTGGTGGGCAATACCGCTTGGAGCCGTTCTGATCCCGGTTAACAGCCTGTGGATCGCTCGCGCCGAAGCGCTCGATTACTCGGGCTTTCCCACGTGCATGTCGCTGTTCTACAACGTCATCTTCACCCTGATGGTCCTGGTGGTGCTGAATGCCGGCGTGCGTCAGCTCCGGCCTCGGTGGGCGCTCACTCGCCCTGAGCTGGTGGTCGTCTACGGCATGACGGCGACGGGTTCGAGCCTCGTCGGGCATGACTACATGCAGATGCTCGTGCCCACGATCCCCCATGTTGCGTATTTCGCGTCGCCGTCCAACAACTGGGCAGGGAAAATCGCGCCCCTGCTGCCCGAGAAACTCGTTTTCACCGAGCTGACCGACGGGGTCAAGGCCTTCGAACTGGGCCACTCGACGCTCTACACGCGTGAGCACCTGCTCATGTGGTTGGAGCCCATCGCGCTGTGGAGCGTGTTTCTCATATCCGGCATCATCGCTACTCTGTCTCTGTCGCTCTTGTTGCGCCGCCAGTGGGTCGAAAACGAGCGGCTCACCTACCCTATTGTTCAGTTGCCGATCATGGTGACCGAGAACGGCGGGGCAAATCGCATTTTCCGCAACAGACTCTTCTGGTCGGGATTCGGCATCGCGGCCGGACTCGACATGCTCAACGGCCTTGCTTACTTCTATCCGTCCCTGCCCTCCGTGAACGTGAAACTGCAGGACATCGGCGTCTACTTCGCGCCATATCCCCCGTGGAACGCCCTTGGGTGGCTTCCGGTTTCGTTCTATCCGTTCGCCATCGGTCTGAGCTTCTTCATGCCGACCAACCTGTCGTTCTCAAGCTGGTTTTTCTACTTCGTGCGCAAGCTGCAGAATGTCGCGGTGGCGGCCATGGGCTACACCGAAGGCGACCCGTGGCATCCGTATCTGAAGGAGCAGAGCTACGGAGCATGGATCGCTCTCTTCCTGACGACGATGTGGTTCGCGCGAGGGTACATCGGGGGCATCGTCCGCTCGGCGCTGCGGGACGGGAAGGCCAACGACGGCGGGGTCTCATATCGGCTCATTCTGGTCTCGCTGGCCATGGGCATCGCAGGGATGATCGGCTTTCTCATCTGGGCGGGAATGACGCCGACGCTCGCCGTCGTCTACGTCGTCCTGTACATGCTGTTCTGCGGGGCGGCGGCCCGCATACGCGCCGAGGTCGGACCGCCGTCTCACGAGGTGGGCTGGGTCGGCAACAGCTACATGCTGATCATGGCGCTCGGGACGGCTGCGGTTGGGCCGAAGAACCTGGCATTGTTCTCGCTCCTGCATTTCCAGAACCGCATGCATCGGGGGCTCCTCATGCCCCAGCAGGCCGAATCGCTCAAGGCAGCGTCCGAATCGGGGCTGCGCATGAGGGTAATGGCCGGCGCGCTGGCGTTGGCGGGCGTTATCGGGGTGATCGCGGCCTTCTGGGCCATGCTCCATCTGTCGTATGGGAGAACCTACGCGACACGCGTCCATCCCGCCGCTCCCGGTTCGGCATTCGCCGCAGAGCACTTCGGCAAGCTCGACCAGTGGCTCGGCACGCCCGTGCTGCCCAACAACGCCGGAGTGCTGGCAATCGCCATCGGCGCCCTAATCGCGCTCTCGCTGGCGTGGCTGAGCGTGGCGTTCCACGGCTTTCCGTTTCATCCCGCCGGCTATGCCCTGGGCATGTCGTTCGGACTGGACTACATCTGGACGCCCATCATGATCGCGTGGCTTGCCAAGTCGTTCATCCTCAGATGGTGGGGCCTGAAGGGCTACCGCGCCGCCATCCCGTTCTTCATCGGGCTCGTCATCGGCGAGTTCGCCATCGGGGGAATGTGGAGCTTCGTCCGCGGCGTGCTGGGAGTGCAGACGTATACCTTCTATATCTGGTGAGGCCCGAAGCAGAGGTTCGGGCCGATGGACAGGAGTGATCGCCGTGCTCATGACCGTACTCGCGCCGTCCGTGCCGCCGCCTGCGGCCATTTCGTGGACGCCCGTTCGACGCGCGCTGTCGCCTGCGACGCAAGACGGCAATCCGTCGTCCTACGAGCTGCTGCGCGTTGGACAGGCTCAGGACCCAGCCGATTTCGGCCTTGAATGGCAGGCTCCGACGAGGGTCGGAACGCTCAGCGCCGACTTCGCGACGCTGGGCGGCCGAGCATTCGAGCCCGACGCCCGGTCAGTTCGGCTGGAGGTCTGGAAGACCGGACGGTGGCGCCCGGTCCGCGCCGACATCGAGATAGACGCCACGCGCTCCGGGGTTCTGGCTCCGCTTCAGGGACGAGGGATCGTCCGTTGGACCTTCCGCTTTGCGCCCGTGGTGACCGAACGTGTGCGCATCTACGCTTCGGCTCCGGCCCATCGCGACCTTGCATACCAGTGCATTGCGCTGACCGATCTGGCGGCTTCGCCGAATGGCGTTGAGAATCCGACGGGATCGGTGACGGTTCGGGGCGAGCGGCAGGCATCTCCGCGATGCTTCGAGCCCGGGACCAATCTCGTTGTGCCCGAAGCAGGCGCGACCGTCGCACCGTACGAGGCTGGTGTCCGCGCCTCTTCGGCAGCGGCGACGCGCGCCTCACGCATGGCGACGCATCGCGGTTGGTCGGTGGCCTGGCGGCAGCCGGTCATGGTCTCATCGGTAAGCGTTCGGCGTCCCGCCAGGATCGTCAGTGTCGAACGCGAGACGGGGGGACGTTGGCGTCATGTCGAGAACATGCTCGCGGACGGAGACGGCGGGGTCACGTTCACGCCCGTATGCGTAACCGGCATCAGGGTCCATACCGACAGACCTACCGGAGGCAACCTGACAGTCCGCATGGGCGCCGAATGCGCCGACTGGTTTGAGGCGGTTCGCCTATCAAGAACCGACATCCTTGGAGATCGCTTCCGCGCTCTGGAGCGCGCGGACCTCTCGGATATGGACAGCATGCTTCAGCCGATCAACTTTGCCAAGACCGCCATCGGCCGACCGGCGGATCTGGTGGAGACCATGGCGCTCTGGACGGGCACGTTCCTGCAGCTCGGTTCCGAAGCGTTCAAGAACCCCAACACCGGCGCGGATCAGCAGGCGCAGACCGTCGAGCGATGGGTGGCTCCTGCGCCGGCAGGCAAGGCGCCCGATTGGTTCCGGACACACTCGCGGTACCTGGAGGGCTGGATGCCCTCGGTGGTCACCGCATACGACGACGGACCGGTTGCCGTCGCCCAGACGCTCTTCGTAACGGCGCCGGATGCGCCCGTATACGGCACCGTGGCGATCGCGCGGATTGCGAACTCGGGACCACGCACCATCACCGTGCCGTTCACCTATGCGATGGGGAGACGCCGCGTGTACGGCGATCCTCCGACGCCGTTCGTATCTGATCCCTTGGCGACGGGATACACCCTCGACGCCGATCGCAGAACCGTTCGCGATCCATCCGGCAACGTGGCGCTGCACGCGTTCCAGCCGGGCATCTGGGGCGGTACGGAACGCGAGCGACATCTCACCTTCCGCGTGAAGCTGAAGCCGGGGGAGGCGAAGAACACCGTCATCTTCGTGCCGGACGTCACGCAGCCGCTAACCGATCCGTCGGTGGTGTCTGCCCTGCGGCCCGAAAGCCTGCTGGACGGTTTCCGCCGGTACTGGACCGGCCTCATGGCTCGGAGCGCCGAGATCGTGACGCCCGAGCAGCGTCTGAACGACGCGGCCCGAAATCTGTTGGCTCAGTGCATGATCGTGGGTCTCGACGGCGACACGGCCCGTTACGGCGCATACCATTACGAGTCCTACTTCGGCCTCGAGGAGGGCTGGACGGCGGTGGCGCTTGCCCAGTTCGGACTGCCCGAGTACGCCCGAAGGATCATGGACTACATGCTGTCGCCGGCCTGCCTTGACAAGGCCAACTATCACCATCAGTATCGCAACGGCCTTGCGCCGTGGTACGCCGTGGACGTCGCGCGACTGACCGCCGATCGCGAGTGGCTGGCGCGCTGGGCTCAGACGCTCAGGGCATGCGCCGATTGGACGGTCACCCAGATCCAAGCTAACCAGGATCCCCGGTGGGGAGGCATCCTGCCGCGTCACGCCTACGGAGGCGACATCGGCATGCCGGCCTACAGCTTCTATGCGAATGCCACATGCTGGCGAGGCCTGCATGAAACGGCTCAGGCGATGGCCATGCTGGGTGACCAGGAAGCCGCTGCTCGGTATTCGGATGCGGCAGCGAAGTACCGTCAGCGCCTGATCGAGCTTGCCGACAGCCTTGCCGACCGATCGGGTCCGTTGCCCTTCCTACCCATGTCCTTCGGCTTGGTCCATGACGGCATGGCGCGCGATCGAGAGCCGACATATCAGGTTCTGGCTGCCGACGTGCCCTACTCCGATATATGGAGCTACCTCGGGAACTACTGGAACCTCTTCGCGCCATGCTTCCAGGAGCTTCGGCTATTCCCCGTGGGAGATGCGCGCTCCCGCTGGGTGCCCGAATACATGGAAGAGCGCGGAGGCATTCTGGCGGGCCAGGTGCGCTTCGCGAACGGGCTCGACGCCGTGTACGGCAAGGGCTACATCCAGAGTCTGCTCGATCACGGCCGGCGCGATCGCTTCGTGACGTCCCTCTATGGGGTTTTCTCGGCTGCCATGTCGCGAACGCTGTTCAGTTGTCCGGAAGTCAGCGGGATCTTTCCGCTCCGGACCGGCAATCTGCCGATCTGGCGGGAGCATGAGCGCGAGCGCTGGTTCTGGCCGTACCGATATGGCGGCGCATGGGCGCAAGGATGGCAGAATCAGGAGGGTGAGCCACTGGCGGCGTGTGCCGGGATGGCATTGCAGCTCTTGCGCTCGGCGCTCGTGCGTGAGGACTATGCGGAGGATCCGCCCCAGGACCTTCGCCTGCTGGATGGAGCTCCCCGACACTGGCTCGAGCCCGGAAGTCGTGTCGTTGCGCGAAGGATGCCCACCTTCTTCGGCGAAGTCAGCGTGGAGGCAGTTGGAGAGCCTTCAGGCGCGACGGCCGGCCTCGATATCGCCCCCGGGTTCGCCGCCCGGAGGGTGATCGTGCGGCTTGCGTCGCCTGACGGACGCCCGATTCGCACGGTGAGCGTAAACGGCAGGCCCACAGCGCCGGCCAGTACAGATGAGGTGATCCTGGACAGTCCGTCCGGTAAGCAGAAGATCACCGTAACGTGGTGATTGCCCTCCGCGTTCGTCGCGACAGGGCGAAGGCGGCGAGCAGAAAAGCCGCGTGAGCGGCATATCGGACCGTCGGCGCTAAGGCGGCAACCGCAATCGCATTCATCGTCACGGCGACCACCGAGACGCCCACGAGAACATCGCCAACCGAAGGCGAACAGGGTTTGCCCTTCCGCAATGCGGCGACGACTTCCGCAAGCGCCATGGCGCACAGCACGTCCAGCGACATCCCGAACGAGGCCATGGGCGCTGCGTATCCGGCCCGAGCAGCGATCATCATGCCCGCAATGCCCGCCGCCGCTCCCACCACCGCGAATCCGCGCACAGCTCCCCCGCCCCCTGGGTGGGCG
>JBBIQU010000103.1:0-14647 GCA_037442185.1 Chthonomonadales bacterium
GCGCCTCTGTCAACTCGTAAGTTAGCGCCTATGGGGCAAGGGGGAGGGGGGAGTCTCGGCCATGGGGAACGGACTGTTCGGAGGCGCGACCGCGGAGCGTTGGGTCTCAGCGACGCCCCCTCCCCCCGACCCCCGCCCACCGGAGGGGGCGGGGGAGAGCGACGGCGACACGCTTGCCTGTTGCCTCTTGCCTCTCGCCTCGACGCCGTAGTAGACCACATCAATCCCCGGGTAGATGCCGGCGAGTTTGGCCCTTGCGTAGGTCGGCACGCGCGTGCGCCACTTCTTCGGGTCGTTGCCGATGAAGTAGTTGACGATGCCGGGCTGCTTCTCGAGGCCGGAGGCGACGGCCTTCGAGTTGGCTCCGACGAGCTTCATGCTGAGGACGTGGCGTGGGGCTGAGGGCTGAGAGCTGAGAGCTGAGGGCGAATGCGGGTCGTTACCCCCGCCCCCTCCGGTGGGAGGGGGGAGTTCGGAACGCGGGATATGCGTTGGCGGAGGGGCTGCCCTTTGTTGAGCCCCCTCCCCCCGACCCCCGCCCGCCAGAGGGGGCGGGGGAGAGCGACGGCGACACGCTTGCCTCTTGCCCCTCTCCTGTTGCCTTGCCGCGCATGACCATGACCAATTCGGTCTGCGTAATGAAGATGGTTGCGCCGCCGGAACGCGTGAGGAACCGGACCCGCTTGTCGTAGCGGCCGGTGTTCTTCTCGAAGGTGACAGGCAGGCGTCCAAACGGCGTGATGCGAGCGGATGGTGCGGCGAAGGCGGACGACGCGGCGCAGAGCGCCGCAAGCCCGACTGCAAAGCGACGGAACATGAGCGATATCCTCCAGCGCTGCAGGTTTGGCCGCGCGTCGGCACCGGCATCTCTTCGAGCCAGATGTCGCGCCGGTTCACACGGCGACGATCACTTACGGATACTCGCGCGATGTGTTCGCACTCGGACGGGCGGGTTCCTTCTTTTATCGGCCGGTCGCAGCGTCATGTCCGGCGATCGGCAGATGGTCCGTCCGGCTGATGCGCCCCTACCATCACGCGCGCGTTCGCCGACGTAGGGGCGAGTGAACCGCACGACTCACGTCTCGATGAGCAGGCAATCGCGCCGCTGCGGTTGTCTCGCCCTCATGCCGAGCGGCTACGGCCGATCCTCCATCACCACATCGCTGATGCCGATCCACGCGTAGGATGCGCCGACGTGCCGATCCACAAGCTCCAGACGAACGGTCTTCCCGCGGTGGTTGGCAAGATGGAGGACGGCTGCGGATGCGATGTGGGAGCCCGCAGGCGAGACTGAGGCCAGTTCCTCGCCGCTGGCCGCATCCACGACGCGCACGGCGAGCGTGGGTCCCACGGCATCTCGTGCCGCCAGGCCGCCGTGGAAGCGGAACCTCAACCGCGATCCGGTCAGCTTGAAGGGCGGCGACAGGGCGCGTCCGGTTGCGCTCTCGCCGCGGGCGGCAATCGAGTTGAGCGTCGGAGTCGAGAACAGGCCCTGCGCCGGGGCGACACTGAATGCCTCCCCTTCGATGGTCCACCCCTCGAGATCGCCGGCCCGGTTGAGCGCGAACAAAGGCGTCGGCTCGCCCAGGCCGGGAGGCGGCGCATAGGGCGTTTCCTGCAGCTCGGCGCTGCCGGTCGCTCGCTCGCCGCTCAGGGCAACCAGCCCGAGCGCAGCTTCCGAACCCGCCGTCTCAAGGGTGAGACTCCGCACCGCTCGTGCCGATCCGAGGTCGAGTTCGACAACATTCATCACCGCAGAGGGGGTGGCCAACGCGCGGCACGTTGCCCAGAGGGCCGGCTGGGGGTACTCAGGGGGCCGCATGGCCCGCGCGGTGCCGGAGGCATCGGGCAGGGCTGCCATCGCCAGCCGGTCCGGACGTTCCGATGGGGCGGTGGCAAACAGGGAGACGACCTCGGTCGGGCACCACCAGTCGAGATCACCGGGGAAGTGGAGCGTTCGCGTCCGGATGCTCCCGTTCTCCATGCGGACGGTGACGCGGCCCACGGGACTGAACGTGTCGTGATTGTCGAGCAGCGGCAGCACCAGCAGGTAGAGTTTCCGATATGACTTGCCGCCCAGTTCGAGCGTGACGCCGGGCCTGCCCAGGCGCATCGAGACGGGGATCAGCCGACGGCCCGAGAGGGCGAAGCGCACCTCGGGAAGACGCGACGCCGTGATTTCGGGCTTGCCGCCGAGAGCCTCAAGAGGAGGCTTCGAGTTGGCCCACGGCCAGTGCCCGTAGGCATACCACTCACGCCACTGCCGCCACTGGGCATCATCCTGCAGAAGCTCGCTCGGCAATGGAATCGGCTCGCATCGGGCCGCCATCCAGCCCTGGAGCTTCGGCTCGCTACGATGAACCTCGGCGGCATCGGCCAGGACTTCGATTGGGTTCGATCCTGCGACCGACACCTCAACCGCGTTATCGCCTGCGCAGAGCAGCGCCAGCCGATTGCGCGGGACAGCCACGGTGAAGGTCCGCTCCGATCGAGCAGGCAGTTCGGCGCGCACATGGGTCTCGCCGCCGGCCCACCGGATCGTCACCGGTCCGGCAGTCGGCACAGCCCGGTTGTTGCGAACGCGCACGGAGAGCGTCGCTCCGCCCGCCGATGGCATAAGGATGGCCGACGCCTCGGTCTTGGGCAACACGGTGACCGTCAGCGGCGCTACGTAGCGGACGCCTCCGTCGGTCATGCATCGCAGGAACATCGTGCGACGCGAGAACGCCGGTCGCCCAAGCTTGCCGTAGGGTTCATAGGGCCGCATGAGGCCGCCCCTGATGGTCCCACGGACCCGCGCGCCGTTCGCCGCGCGCTCGATGCGCACACTCGTCAGAAGGCCGGCACGATCCTCGACGCCTTCAATGAGCCCCTTGCGCAGCTCGACCGACCAGTCGTCGCCTTCGGCAGCCACTCTCGCGTACCGCACTTCCGTATGCGATGGCTCGACGGCAATGACGAAGGTTGCCCTCCGCGATGGCGGCGCGGAGGTGATCAGGACGATCCCGTTGACTGACCATCGGGTGCGAAACGGTACCGCCCGGCCGTTCAGCCGCACGGACCGCACCTTGCACACGGGCAGCGACCACTCGAGTGCGGCCGCCATGGGCCTTTTCGTCCGTAAGTCGTATGTCATTGTGCCGCCGGATCGGCGATAGAGGGCCGTCACCTCCGGCGTATGCAGCTCGGCGCTCGGCCATGCGTCCGGGACCGAGGGCCGGATCCGAATCGTCCCGCGCGGCGTGTCGAGCGTCAAGCCGAACAGCGCCTCGATGACCGCCTGAACATACAGCCCGGCGGGCGGTGAGAAGTAGGCCGGCGTCGGTTCGACGGAGATCTCGGGCCATGCGCCCCGGTGGTTGCCGTCCATGGCCCAACGCGCCGCAGCCAGCAGCGGCATAACGGTCTCGTTTCGGTGGCCCGTAGCGGCGAGCGCCCATGCGGCCCACGGCTGCTGTGCTGCGCCGGCCTGCATGCCCCAGGTGCCCACTGCATGCCACGGGAAGTTATTGGAGCAGTAGACCTCGCCGCCGACGCCGGTGAGCGTGTCGCGCATGTGCCTGACGCTCGCCCAGGCGTCAAGGGCGTCCGCAACGCCGTAGATGGCCGGATACGCGAAGGTGTGGTACTGGCCGTCGAGACGGAGGACGCCCGGTCCGTCGCGGAAGAACGCGAACCGGCCCAGATCGGGCATCCACAGCGAGGCGACGAGTTTTCGGCGCAGCTCTTCGGCGCGTCGGCGATGCTCCTGAGCGGTCGGCCGATCGCCGATGAGCTCCGCGACCTCGGCCCTCGTCAGGAGCATCTGGATGCCCTCGATGGTCGGCGTTGCGCCGTCGTTGGGCGTGCTGACGTAGTCCTCCTGATTGCCGATCTGCTGGCCCCAGGCGAGGAGGCCGTTGCCGTCGGGGTCATACTCGTCCCACGTCTGTTCGATGATCCGATCCAGAACCGGCGCGAGCTTCCGGGCGGCCTTGATGTCGCCCGTATGCCGCAGGTAGTGGCGGATCTGCCACGCGTAGAACTGGTTGGAGCCGCCGAAGTCGCGCCTTGCGCGGCCATCAACGGAAAGCTGCGGCGCCGCTCCGCTGGGCAGGAGGTTCTCGGCATGCTCCATGATGCATGCTCGCGACCGGTCGGCCTGACGGATCCACTCGGCCGCGGGCGAATGCTGCATGTGCCAGAGGGAGTACCAGTGATGGATGCACTCGTTCCAGCCGATGGGCTCGATCCAGTTGTACTCCAGCGTCGTGATCGCCGACCGGAAGGCGGCGTCGAGGGTAGGTTCGGGAGTGCGGATGCGGGCCTTGAGGAGCCGTTCGTAATGGTCGGCCACCTGCCGGCGCGCGGCAATCGGGTCCTCCGAGGCCAACGCCGTCGCTCTGGCCCCATCCCGGGCATAGGCAATCGTGATGCGGCCCTCTCCGCGGGGCAGATGCGCAATAGCCGATCTGCAGTCGGCAGCGAGCGCGACCGCGCTGCCCGGACGTCCGCCGACGGCGACAACGAGCGGATGGCCTGCGGAACGGAGCAGGGCCAGGTCGCCCTGCAGCATCGCGCTGTCGTTCGGCGACGTGGGGTCGTCGGCCTGCAGCCATGCGGCGCGCGGGGAGTGGAAGCCCACAATCCGACTGCCGCCCACCCTCAACTCGACGGGCGTCGGCGGATTCGTGCGTACCGAGAAGACCGCCGCGCCCTCCCATAGGCCTTTGCCGCGCCCGCGAAGCAAAGGCACTATCTCGGTCGCGACATGCACCGTCCCCAGCCGGTAGGTCGCCTGAACGCCGCCGGGAATGTCCCTGACGCGGACCTCCGTTGCGTCCTTCGGCCCGAGCTCCTTGCCGCCCACCTCGGCATGCACCGACGCCCGCGCCAGACCGTAAGCCTCGACCTGTGTGAACCGATCCACGACGTAGGTCATGATCCCGGCATTCGGTCGCGTCTCGTTGACCGCCACCATCGTCAGATGATGCGCGGCCATCCGATCGCCCGGGACGGGAGGCTGGGCAAAGGCGCTGATAGATGACGCCCATACGACGATCGCGCGACCGCATGCCAGGCGCATCGCGTGCCTCCTCCCAAAACTCAGAAGCTGCATGGCGGGCGATCTCGGGGCCGGCGCGGCTGGAGACCGTGTAACGCGATAAGCGTTGGGCGGAGAGGATGATGCGCGCATATATGCTCTCTCACTGCAGATTTGCACGGTTTTCAGAGGGTACGCATGACGGCATGCGTGTCTATGTTCCGCGCGAAATAGAGCCGGTCCTCCGTGAGTGTGTGGCGTCATTCGCCTCGGTTGTCATCACAGGACCCCGTCAGTCCGGCAAGACCACGCTCGTTCGTCAGGCGCTGCCCGGATACCGGTACGTCAGTCTCGATGATCCGTTGTTGCGGAGTCAGGCGGAGACCGATCCCGAGCTTCTTCTGGGTAACCCGGACGAACCCGTGATCCTTGACGAGATCCAGCATGCGCCCTCGCTGCTGACGTACGTCAAGAGGCGCATAGACGAGCGTCGCGACACGCCGGGCCGATTCGTGATCACAGGCTCCCAGCAGTTCGCGGTCATGCGGGGCGTAACCGAAAGCCTCGCGGGACGAGCCGCGGCGCTGGAGCTCCTTCCGTTCACGCTGGGCGAGGCGAGCGTGCTCCGACAAGACTCTGATGGCGCCTCACCGGCCGAAGCGTTCGTTTCGGCATGCCTGAGCGGCCTCTATCCCGAGCCATTGGCCAATCCAGGCATGGCCGCCGACCGATGGCAGTCGGCATACGTTCAGACATACTTGGAACGCGATGTTCGCGGTCTGTACGACGTCGGGAGCCTGCGCGATTTCGAGCGATTCCTGGTGATCCTGGCCGCCCGCTGCTCGCAGACGTTGAACATGACATCGCTGGCATCGGACGTCGGCGTGGCGGTCAACACGATCAAGAGGTGGCTCTCGATCCTTGAAGCGGGCCGCATCGTGTACCTGCTGGAGCCCTACTACGCCAACATCGGGAGGCGTTTGGTGCGCTCACCGAAGGTCTACTTCATGGACTGCGGCCTCGTCTGCTACCTGACGCACATCCGCGATCCAGAGCATCTGCTGCACGGACCGATGGCAGGCGCGCTGTTCGAGTGCCTCTGTGTGCAGGAAGCCGTCAAGGCATGCGTCAACGCTGGAGCGCCGCCACGCCTGAGTTACTTCAGGTCACAGGCCGGGCTGGAGGTGGACCTTCTTGTGGAGGGGGCGAACCGGTCGCTGGTCCCGTTCGAGTTCAAGACCGCCCGAACGCTGCGCACCGACATGGCGGCCTCCATCGGCAAGCTGCGTGCCTTGCTCGGATCGGACAGCGTCCGTCCCGGCTACGTTGTGTCCCTGTCGGACCGAACCGACCCGCTCACCGGCGACGCGCGGCTGCTCCCGCTCGGCTCGGTGGGACCGACCGCGAGGCAAATCGCGTTGGGCATGGCGTAGGCCACGCCTGGGGCGGACACGCCGCGCCCCGAGAACGCGAAACGGTTCAGTCCGATCGCTCGTCACAGATGTCGGCGTGCAGCCTTTTGGCCTGCGAAGTCGGCAGAGGCTGACAAACGGGAGATCAAGACCCGCAGGAGGACATCGGCGATGGCGGTTCGGACCCTCTTTGTTCTGCTCCTGGGCGCGTCCCTCGCGCCGGCTTCAGCGCAGCGCGCTTCGGTAGCGCCGCAGCCCGTCGGCGGGCCGGCGTTCATGAAGTATGTCGAAGAGGGCCGGTCATCGCCGTTCGGCCTCGACTACGTCTTCGCCCTAAACAAGACGTTCCGCGATCCTGCACTGGCCCGCGACCTGGGCGGCTATATGGGGGTGCGCTGGGTCAACTTCGCCAGGATCAACTGGGGCGAAATAGAGCCTCGGCCTCCCGCGCGAGGCCGCCATACCTACCGTTGGCAGGGACTCGATGAGGCTGTCCGGCAATGGCAGCATCAGGGCGTGCACATTGCCATGTCGCTGCGTTTCGCCAACGCCTGGGCCAACGCGAAGTCAACGCTCAAGCCGACCTACCTGACCGGCATCTTCGGCTGGACGCGCCGGCTTGCCGATTACAAGGCCAAACCGGAACACGTTGGAGACCTGCGCGCGTTCGTTGGCGCGCTGGTCGAGCGGTACGACGGCGACGGCGACCGCGACATGCCCGGCCTGCTCTTCCCGATCCTTCACTATCAGGTCTGCAACGAGGCCTACAACGAACTCTTCTGGGGCGGCACGGTCGAGGAGTACGGCGAACACCTGAGGCAAGTTGCGCGCGCCGCCAGGGACGCATGCGCCGGCGTCAAGATCATTCTGTCGGGCATATGCCTCGAGCCCATGGACGGCTTCTATGACCGGCACATGGACCCGCTCACGCGCGCATACGTCGAGCGCAACCTGCCGCGCATTCCGCCGAACATGCGGGCATTCCTGCGCCGCATGCACGAGTTCAGCAAGAGCAGCCTCGCATTCCCGGACTACGACATCGTGGACGCGCGCTGGTCGCTCTACGGCGTCGTGGAGCACTGCCGCGAGGAAATGCGCCGCGCGGGCAGGCCGAATGCGGATATCTGGAGCGCCGAGATATACACGGCGCACCCCCTGCTCGACGCCATGGTTCTGCCCATGACCACGCTGTACCCGTACCCGACGCCGTCACGGAGCCTCGATTACATCAAGATCACCCGTCAGCCGAGCCACAGAGAGTACGAGGCCGTCAATCGGTGGTACAGGGGCATGCAGGCCGCCATGACGGTCAAGACGTGCATGGTCGGCCTCAACGCGGGCACCCGGATGCTCATGAACGGCTGGGCGCTCGACAGCCAGACCCCCATCGCGCCTTACCCCCTTGCGGTTGGCGGCTACAAGTCAACGAATACCGGCAAGCTGTGGCCCGCAGCCCACACCTACAAGCTCCTTATCGAGCGCCTCGACGGGATCAGCGGCTGCCGCCGCCTGCCCGTGCCCGACAGCGCCTACGTCTACGAGTGCACACTGCGCGGCGGCAAGACCGCGATCGTGGCATTCTGCGACGACCACGTGGCCCGCAACCACGACGAACCGGGGCCCACGATCGGCGTCTCGATACCCTGGCAGCGCCCGACAGCCCGCGTCAGCCACATCGTCACCGAACTCGGCCAGACCGACCCCCGCATCGAGATCGTCGAGACCCGCAACGGCCGCCTCTCCCTGCGCCTGACTCAGTATCCCGTCATCGTGGATTGACGCGCGGCCATGCGGCGCCCGCCGGCCCGGGAGAGGGTAGAGTCTGGCCAGATCGGAACGGAGGAGCTGAGGCACTGAGGGTGACCGTGGTTCATGAGCGCCGTAATCTGTCGGTGCGTCGAGCGCGAGAGCGGGAGAGGGTGAGGACGTGGTCGTTACCGTAATCGGCGGCGGCCTCGCCGGTTCCGAGGCCGCGTGGGCGGCAGCGGCGCTCGGCTTGGAAGTCAGGCTGATCGAGATGCGGCCGTCGAAGATGACGCCCGCGCACCGAACCGACCGCTTCGCCGAGCTCGTATGCTCAAACTCGCTGAAGTCGGCGCGCATCACCAACGCATCGGGACTGCTGAAGGAGGAGATGCGACGCCTCGGCTCGTTGATCCTTCCGGCGGCGGACGCTGCCTCGGTTCCCGCGGGAGAAGCCCTGGCCGTTGACCCCGAGGCATTCGCCGCCGCAATCACCGAGCGCATCGCGGCATGCAAGCCCATCACGGTTGAGCGTCGCGAAGCCCTCGACCTTCCGAACGATCGTCCCGTTGTCGTCGCGACGGGACCGCTGACGTCCGAGGCAATGGCGGCTTCGCTCGTTACGCTGACCGGGCAGGCGTCGCTCCACTTCTACGATGCCGTCGCGCCGACCGTCACGCTCGAGAGCCTCGACATGACCCGGGCGTTTCGGGCATCGCGGCGCAAGCGCGGTCAGACGGACGAAGCGACGGGCTCCGACGATTACATCAACTGCCCAATGACGCGCGAGGAATACGATCGGTTCTATGATGCGCTGATCCATGCCGAGGCGGCCGATCCGCACCTTGCATCCGAGAAGGACGCCCAGTACTTCGAGGCGTGCATGCCCGTCGAGGCGCTGGCCGCGCGCGGTCCGCGCACACTGGCATTCGGCCCGATGCGCCCGGTGGGCCTCACAGACCCGCGCACGGAGCGCAGGCCGCACGCCGTCGTGCAGCTCCGGCAGGAGAACCGACAGGGGACGCTCTGGGGGCTGGTGGGCTTCCAAACGCGGCTCAAATGGAGCGAACAGAGGCGTGTGTTTCGGCTGATCCCTGGCCTCGAAAGCGCCGAGTTCGTACGCTACGGCGTCATGCATCGCAACACATACGTCAACTCGCCGCTCGTGCTGACGCCGGCCCTGCAGATGCGCGCGCATGCGGGCGTATTCCTGGGAGGCCAACTGACGGGCGTCGAAGGGTACGTGGAATCGGCGGGCATGGGGATCCTTGCCGGCATCAACGCAGCGCGATGGGCTCTCGGCCTCGATGCGGTCGTGCCCCCCGCCGAGACGGTCCTCGGTTCCCTGTGCCGACACATTGCCGAGGCCGATCCGCGAGCGTTCTCGCCTATGAACGCCAACCACGGCCTCCTGCCGCCCATCGAGCCGCGCCCAGGAGACAGGGCTGAGCGGGGCATGGCCTATGCCTCACGTTCGCTGGACGCTCTGGAACGCTGGATTGCTGCCACGCCCGGTCCGTTGCCGCGCCGGAGCGAAGCTTCCGCCTAGATGCCGCGCATAGAGGGAGCCTTATTCCCCCGCGCGCGCTCGGCTCGCCGCCAAGCGGCCTCGTCCGGCGGGCGGGCGTGTCGTTCCTTGTGAAAGCTCCCGCCCAGGGTCGGATCGAAGCCGCACACGTCATCGCGAGCGAACCGAAGCGATCCCAAGCGCGCCACATGGGTCCATCTCCGATCGGGATCGCTTCGCTTCGCTCGCGAGACGTATGCGCTCGAACGGTTGCTGGGCGCCAGGATCACAACATGCAACACACACCCTCCGGCGGCAGTTCGGAGGAGGCGCGGCGGTGCGCGTCGAACATCAGAGCATCCCGTTCACTCACGGAGGAACCACGCGATGGGGGCGTTCGTCCTTTTCGGCACGTTGATGGCCGCAGGCATTGCTTCGGAGCCTGCGCGTCTCGCGCCCAACAAGATGCTCACGGTCAACGGCGAGCCCACGTTCATCATCGGCCTGTATGAGCATCCGAAGAGCGACATCAAGCTGCAGCAGGCTGTCGGCGCGGGCTTCAACCTCATCCATTGTCCGCCCGACACGGCAGCGTTGGACCGTGTGGGTCGGCTCGGGGCACGCGCGTGGATCAACACCGGATATGCCCTGGACTTGAGCGAGGACCGCGACAGGCGCAAGGCCCAACTCACCGAGATGGTGGGCAAGTTTGCTTCCCATCCGGCGCTCCTGGTATGGGAGGGCCCTGATGAGGCGCTCTGGAACTGCTGGTACGGCGCCATGCAGGCGCTGATCCCCGAGTTCCAGGCGATGCGGGAGGAGCTGGCCCGCAACAAGGCCCTGACACCAACCTACGAGACGGCCATGCGCTGTTACGATACCGGGCAATGGAAGCGCTGGGAGCAGTGGCGCAAACGCTTCTGGGACGAAGCGGGCAAGCCCATCCCCGTTCCCGACGCGCGCATGGACACCGTCGAGGAACGTGCGTCGCGCATGGGCCGCGGGTTCACCGAGGGGTGTCGCTTCCTGCGAGCGCTCGATCCCGGCAGGTTCATCTGGCTGAACCACGCGCCGCGCAACACCGTTCGAGCGATGCGGGAACACAACCGGGCCGTGGACATGGCGGGATGCGACATCTACCCGATCCCGGCCAACCTGCGCGTCGGACACAGCGATCTTCCGAACACCTCGCCGAGCTCGGTTGGCGCCTACACCGATCGGATGCGCGAAGCGGCCCCGGGAAAGGCATGCGCCATGGTTCTGCAGGGATTCGGCTGGCGTGACCTGCAGGAGAAAGTGACGGAGGCCGAGGTTGAGATCGGCATCGGCAGGCGACCGACCCTCAAGGAGCAGCGGTTCATGGCCTGGGACGCCATCGTCCATGGAGCCAACGCGATCCTGTACTGGGGAACGGCGTACCTGAAGGAACCCGAATCCGACGAGGCGCAGGCGTTCTGGAATGACCTGCTGACGGTTGTGCGGGAGATTCACGAACACCGAACGTTCATCGCCGCTCCCACGGTGACGCCGGAGGCGCGCGTCAGGGTCGAAGAGCACTATGCTTCGAACGACGGCACCGGCGTGCGCGCCATGCTGAAGCAGGTGGGCACCGAGTACCTGCTGATCGTCGTGAACGAGAACCCGTACGGTGTGACATTCACCGTGAGCGGTCTGCCTGCTGCCCTGGACGGCCGCGGACTTGAGCGCATCGGCGGCGGAGCCGGTGTGACAGTGGGCGCGCGAGCCTTCACCGACGGCATCCGCGGCTACGAAGTCATTCTATACAAGCCTCACGGAGGGTAGGCCGAGCGATCGGCTCAGCTAACCCGTGGCGATCGAACTGGAGGAAGTCATGAACATCCAACCACGCATGACGCGAAGGGATCTCATCGGCCTCGGAGCCGGGGCGGGCCTTGCGACGCTCGCGCCGGCTTCCTGGGCGAAGGTACTTGGCGCGAACGATGACATACGCGTGGCCGTCGTGGGTTTCCGCGGACGCGGCGGCAGCCACATCAACGCCTTCAGTAACATGAAGGGCGTTCGGGTCGTCGCCCTGTGCGATTGCGACTCCGGCGTTCTCGAACAGGGGGTCCGTTCGCTCAAGGACAGGGGCATATCGGTCGCAGGATACACAGAAGTCCGAAAGCTGATGGAGCAGAAGGACATTGACGTGATCGCGACGGCGACGCCGAATCACTGGCACTCGCTGATCACCGTCTGGGCCTGTCAGACGGGCAAGGACGTCTATGTCGAGAAGCCGGTGTCCCACTCCGTGTGGGAGGGTCGCCAGGCAGTCAACGCCGCGCGCAAGTACGGCCGGATCGTTCAGGCGGGCACCCAGAGCCGCTCCGACGGGGCGTGGCGTGAGGCATGGGCGTGGCTCGCCGAAGGTCACATCGGGCGCATCAAGGTTGCGCGAGGCCTTTGCTACAAGCGCCGACCCAGCATCGGCAAAGTGGACGGCCCCCAGCCCATTCCGGCGGGCGTGGACTACGACCTGTGGTGCGGCCCGGCCCAGAAGCTCCCCCTCATGCGCAAGAACCTGCACTATGACTGGCACTGGGTTTGGAACACGGGCAACGGCGATCTCGGCAACCAGGGCATCCACCAGATGGACATCGCTCGCTGGGCGCTTGGCAAGATGGAGCTTGCATCAACCGTGATGAGCATCGGCGGACGCCTGGGCTACGTTGACGACGGCGAAACTGCCAACACGCAGATGGTGGTGTTCGACTACGGCGACGCCCAGCTTGTCTTCGAGGTCCGCGGTCTGCCGGAGAGGTCAGGCTCGGCGGAGATGCCCCGGTACTTCGGTCAGCGGGTGGGCAACATCGTTGAATGCGAGGGCGGCTACATCGCCGGGAATCAGGCATTCGACAACAATGCCCGACTCATCAAGGAGTTCACCGGCAAGGGCTACCGCGGCGGCGATCACTTCGCCAACTTCATTGACGCCGTGCGCAGCCGCAAGGTCAGCGATCTGAATGCCGACATCCTCGAAGGGCATCTTTCCAGCGCGCTATGCCATCTGGGCAACATCTCGTACCGCTTGGGCAAGGAAGCGGACCCTGAGGAGGTCGAGGCTGCCGTTCGCGCCGACGGCGCCGCCATGGACACGTTGGCCCGCATGGAGGAACACCTGGCGGCCAACGGCGTGGACCTCAAGGCGACCAGGTTGCGCGTCGGCCCGACGCTGCGGCTGGACCCGAAGCGTGAGCGGTTCATCGGAAACCGCGCCGCCGATGCCATGCTCCGCAGCCCATACCGGCCCGGGTTCGTCGTGCCCGAACGCGTCTAGATCCGCAACCGGTACCGCGGTGGCGGCTTGAGCCGATTCACCCTTATCCTGCGCCCTCGGGCACGGGAAGAGGGGGGAATCGGCTCTGCCGGCACATCGGCGTCCAAGCCGGGCCTCCCCCCGAACCCTCTGGTATAATCCCGTGGCTTTCCGCCGCTTTTCGCGGGCGGAACGAAAACCGATTATGCGCCTCGACGAAATAACGCGGCACGTTGACCGTATCCCCGAACTGCCTCGTCTCATCCAACACATCTCCACATCAGACGGCCACATCCGTATCGTAGGCCTTCAGGGCGTGGCAAAGAGCCTGTTCATCGCTGCTCTCGCGCGACGCAGGCCGGGCGCAACGCTCGTCGTGACCCAGCAGCCCGACCAGGTGGATCGCATCAGCGACGACCTGCGGCAACTGGCCGGCGAGGGCATTGAGGTGCACACGCTGCCGGCCCTTGAACGCGATCCGGTCCTCCGGAGCGCGGTTGACTATGTGGCGCTGAGCGAGCGCATGGCAGCCCTCGACGCCATGGGTTCCGGCCGCCTATCGGTGACGGTGGCCACACTCGAGGGCGTCCTCCAACGCACGGGTCCTCCGGACAGCATCCTCGGAGCGACGATCGAGGTTACGGTGGGGTTGCGTGCCGATGCGCTCGCGCTGGCCCAGTACCTCGTCGGCATCGGCTACTCGCGCACGACCACGGTGGCCGCGCCGGGTCAGTTCGCTCGCCGGGGCGGCATTTTCGACGTGTTTCCCATCGGATCGCCGATGCCCGTCCGCATGGAGTTCCTGGGTGACGAGATCGAGAGCCTGCGAACGTTTGACCCTACGACCCAGCGATCCACCGGTCCGTCCGGGCCGGTCCGCATTCTGCCGGTTCACCCGATTGCGCTCGACGCGGCCACGATCTCACGGGCTGAGCCGCTGATCCGTCAGGCATGGAAGATACGTCGCGAAGCCCTCGCCGGTTCGAGCGCCGGCGAAGCCGCACAGGCGCTTGACGACCGTGTCGAAGCCGATCTGGCATCGCTCAAGGCCCTCGATTACCCGGAGCACGTGGCCGAATACATGCCCTTCCTGGTCGCCGAGCCGATTTGCGCGCTCGATTACCTTGAGTGCGGCGCAAGGCTCAATGACACGCTCCCGACCGTGATTCTCGACGAGCCGTCGCAGATCGAGGTCCGATGGGCGCGCGTGGTCGAGGACCGCGAGCGCACCCGAGAACGGCATGCCGAGCAGGGCGCCACGCTGCTGCCGTCGGAAGTCGGCCTGACTGAGCTGCCGCAGGACGGTCTTGCCCGCATTGCCGCCATTCCTTCCGTGCTCCAGTTGACCTCGCTCGACACCGGTTGGGCGCGGGCGGTTACGGGTGGTCGCGAATACGCCTTTCATTCGGCGGCCATGGAGACCTTCCGCAGCCGCATGGACTTCCTGCGCGACGAGGTCGGCCGATGGCTTGAGCAGGGCGCGCTGTGTGTGGCGGTTTCGGACCAACCGCAACGCACGCGTGAGGTGCTGGCGGAGCTTGGGATCCCGGTTGCGGAAGACTTAGAGGGTCCCCCCTCCCCCTTACCCCCGCCCACCCAGGGGGCGGGGGGATTGGATGCGGTTGAGAGGCCCCCCTCCCCCTTACCCCCGCCCACCCAGGGGGCGGGGGGATTGGATGCGGTTG
>JBBIQU010000104.1:0-10936 GCA_037442185.1 Chthonomonadales bacterium
TTGACATGCGGCTTCGTTCGCTCAAACTTCTGCTTGCCCATTCCTAGACCTCCGCGCTTGCTTCAGCGGTGAGACTTTAGCTCGTGATGTACTGGCGACCCTGTGATCGTCCGATGAGACCCTCGGACACCGACCGGGGTACTTCCTCGTAGTGCGACGGTTCGACTGTCGGATCTGCGCGCCCCTGTGTCAGTGAGCGCAGCGCCGTAACGTAACCGAACATGGCGGCGAGGGGAACCTGGGCCCGAATGATCTGCATGCCGCCGTGAGTCGGCTCAATGCCTTCAACACGCCCGCGCCGGGCGTTCAGATCGCCGATCACGTCGCCGAGGAACTCCTCGGGCGTGACCACTTCAACAGCCATGATCGGCTCTTTCAGGATCGGCGCCGCTTTCTTGCATGCTGCCTTGAACGTCATCGAGGCGGCGATCTTGAAGGCCATCTCCGAAGAATCGACCTCGTGGAACGACCCGTCAACGACCCGGACGCGAATGTCCACGATGGGATAGCCGGCAATGACTCCAGCGTCCAGCGCTTCGCGCACGCCCGCTTCGATGGCGGGTATGTAATCCCGCGGGATCGCGCCGCCCACGATCTCACTGACGAACTCGAAGCCCTGGCCCGGCTCGAGCGGCTCGACGACCAGCTCGCAGTCGCCGTACTGGCCGCGCCCGCCGGTCTGCCGCTTGAAGGGCTCACGTGCCCTTGCCGATCGAGTGATCGTCTCCCTGTAGGCAACCTGGGGAGCGCCGTTGTTCACGGACACTCCAAACTCGCGCCGGAGCCGATCGAGCATGATCTCAAGGTGCAGCTCGCCGACGCCGGAGATGATCGTCTGGCCGGTCTCGGGATCCGTGCTGATCCGAAACGTCGGGTCCTCCGACGACAGCCTCTGGAGCGCGGCGGCAACTTTGTCCTGATCGGCCTTTGAGCGCGGCTCGATGGCGAGCGGGATCACGGAACTGAATCGATTCCAGCAGGATCGGGTTCTCCTCATCACAGAGAGTGTCGCCCGTTGTCGTGAACTGCAGACCCACCGCGGCGGCGATGTCCCCGGCATAGACCGTATCCACGTCCTCGCGCTTGTCTGCATGCATCAACAGTAGGCGGCCCACACGCTCCTTGCGCTGCTTCACCGGGTTATGGACAGCCTGACCCTTGCTTAGCTGACCGGAATAGACCCTGAAGAACGTCAGTGTGCCGAACCGATCCGTGACGAGCTTGAACGCAAGCGCGCTGAACGGCTCGCTGTCGCAGGCCGAACGGGTGATCCGGTTGCCGGTCTTCGGGTCAACGCCCGGCACTGCCTCGAGGTCGAGCGGCGACGGCAAGTAGTCAACCACCGCATCGAGGAGAGGCTGCACACCCTTGTTGCGGTAGGCCGCCCCACAAGTAACAGGCACAATCTTGCCTCGAACCGTACCGTTGCGCAGCGCCGCCTTGATCTCCTCGGCGGTGATTCGATGGCCGTCGAGATACTTCTCCATCAGAGCGTCGTCGCAGTCCGCCAGGGCCTCAATCATCTTCTCGCGCCACTCGATGGCTTCGGCCTTCAGGTTCTCCGGGATGTCCTGCTCCGTGAACGCATGCTCGTCGGTCTCCGGGTAGACCAGAGCGCGCATGCGGACGAGGTCCACGACTCCACGGAAGTCATCCTCTGCGCCGATCGGCAGCTGGATCGGGACGGCATTGGCGCCGAGACGGGTTCGCATGCGCTCAACGGTAGTCAGGAAGTCGGCTCCGAGCCGATCCATCTTGTTGACGAACGCGAGCCGAGGCACGCGGTACTTGGCGGCCTGCCGCCAGACGGTTTCCGACTGTGGCTGCACGCCTCCGACAGCGCAGAACAGCGCGACGACGCCGTCGAGGACGCGCATGGAGCGCTCGACCTCGGCAGTGAAATCAACGTGACCGGGCGTATCTATAATGTTGATGCGATGCTCGCGCCAGAAGCACGTGGTTGCCGCCGACGTGATCGTAATGCCCCGCTCCTGCTCCTGTTCCATGTAGTCCATGATGGCGGTACCTTCATGGACCTCGCCGATCTTGTACGTCCGCCCCGTGTAGTAGAGGATGCGCTCGGTAGTCGTTGTCTTCCCGGCGTCAATGTGCGCCGCGATACCGATGTTGCGTATTCTCTCTAGCGGATATTCTCGTGCCATGGAAGTGTCAGTGCGGTTCGGCGAGCCTCAGCTCAGCGTCGGTTGCCCTCAGTCCTCTCTTACCAGCGGTAGTGGGCGAATGCCTTATTCGCCTCGGCCATTCGATGGTTGTCCTCGCGCCGCTTGATGCTTGCGCCTGTCTGGTTGGCGGCGTCGAGGAGTTCGGCGGCCAGCTTCTCTTGCATGCTCCGACCCGCGCGCTTCCTCGCGAATGTGGTGATCCATCGCATCGCCAGCGAGACTCTGCGATCGGGCCGAACGTCCACGGGCACCTGATATGTCGAACCGCCCACGCGGCGCGGCCTGACCTCGATGACGGGCATCACGTTCTTCAGCGCTTGCTCGAACACTTCGAGGCCGGGCTTGCCGGACTTCTTCTCGGCTATGTCCAGCGCGCCGTAGAAGATGCGCTCGGCGACGCTCTTCTTGCCGTCGAGCATCAGACGGTTGATGAAGCGCTGGGCCATCAGGTTGCCGAACATGGGATCGGGAGTGAGCGCCCTCTTCCGGGCGGGGCCTTTGCGTGGCATATCGGTTCCTCCTGCTACTTGGGCCGCTTGGCGCCGTACTTGCTGCGACTCGACTTGCGGTCGCGGGTTCCGGCGGCATCAAGGGTGCCGCGAACGATGTGATAGCGCACGCCCGGCAGGTCCTTGACGCGCCCGCCGCGCACCATGACCACCGAGTGCTCTTGCAGGTTGTGGCCGATCCCCGGGATGTATGCCGTAACTTCCACCCCATTCGTGAGGCGGACTCTTGCGATCTTCCGCAGAGCCGAGTTCGGCTTCTTCGGCGGCATCGTTCGCACGATGAGGCACACTCCCCGTCGGAACGGGTTACCCTTCAGGGCGGGCGCGGCGCTCTTCTTGGGAGTGCCTTTGCGCCCCTTGCGCACCAACTGGTTGATCGTCGGCATTTGGACCTCCGGTGGCTCTGCAGTCACGCCGAGCCTTATGCAGCCTTTCGCCATTCGGCCAGGCCAAAGAAACGTTGAGAGCCCCTCTCGCACACAGGAGGGGCTCTCACAGACTCGTCTCCGAAAAGCGGTCAGTATCGAGCAGCACTCAAAGGGACGTTTGGCGTCTCCCTGCGCGGCCTCCTAAGTGCACGTTGTGGGCTATTCCAAGCGGACAGACGATCTTCCGCTCAGAAAACCTGCTGATTATACATGGGGCGCCATGCGCGAGTCAACGGCTGAAGCGGAATCGCTGCATCTTTTCTGCATTGGCGGCCGTGGCGACTACTGCGCGCCCTTCCACTTGCGGACGCGGACAACGTTGCCGGAGCCGATGAACTCGACCTGGTCGAAGTAGCACGTGGCCAGAAAGATCCCCCGTCCGTGGAGCGCCAGCGGGTCCGGCGCTTCGAGGTCCTTCATGATGGAGCGCCAGTCGAACCCGCGCCCCTGATCGGTGATGACCCACTCCGCTCGATCCCGCGTGCTCAGGAGGTCCACGTAGACCCTGCGTCGCTCGAGTTCCGGATCGCTCAGTCGGGTTTCGATAAGTTCACGATAGGCCCCCGGCGACACGGCAAGCGCATCGGCCTTTTCGTCGCCTGTGATCTCCAGGTTGCCGTGCTCGACAGCGTTGTTGAGCAGTTCGACGAGGCCGAGAGTCACGCCGAGCGTCAACGGCCGGTTCCTCCCCATCTCGGCTTCATTGGCCAGGTAGTCGGCAACCGGCGCGATGCGATCCAGCCGGCTTTCGAGGACAACCCTGCACCGTCGTTCCCGAACGAACTCGGGCAACCCCGTCGGCTGTTCGCGCGCGGCCACGATCTCCTCGAACTTGCGCAGCATGGGAATGAGGTCGGCATGCCGGACGGGCTTGCGCAGGTAGTCGTTGGCCCGCAGGCGCAGCGCCCGGATCGCGTGTTCTTCGGTGCCGAACGCGGTGTTGATGATGACGATGGTGTCTATGCCCTCTTCCCGTATTGCGGAGAGGACTTCGAGGCCGTCCTTCCCGGGCATCTGGATATCGAGGAACACCAGGTGGGGCTCCCAGTCCCTGATGAGGTCGAGCCCGGCCAAGCCGTCGGCCGCGGACCTCATCTCGTAGCCGAGATTGGAGACCGTTTCCTCCATGAAACGACGGGTACCGGCGTCATCCTCAACGATCGCGATTCTCACCTGGGAGTCTCCTTCGGCATGGATCGAGCCCGTCGCGACACGAGGCGCGCGACCTCGGATGTGACGAAACTCGGCTGCACAGGCCTGCTCAGACAGGCATCACAGCCGGAGGCCTGGGCCCGGGCAAGCGTGTCGCTCGAGTCGTCGTCAATGATCAGCATGATGGCCATGGCGTCATGGGCAGGGTTGGCGCGCAGCTCTCGAACGAGCGCGAGCGCCGTATCCGTTCCATCCGAAAGGTCCATGACGACAGCATCCGGAACCTCAATGGCGCAACGCGTACGCGCTTCCTCAACCGACGTTGCGCGCTGCACCCTGTGGTGGTGTGCAAGCATGGCTGTCTCGATAAGGTCCGAACCGTTGGTCCCGTCGCTCACAAGCAACACCCTGAGCTGGCCAACGAAATCAGGCCCGTTGGCGGCCGGCGCTGCCCGCGACGAGGAGTAAGCCGATGTCGGCCGCATCGGAAGCGTGAAGCTGAACGTTGCCCCACTCCCCGGAACGCTCTCCACCTCAATGGTGCCGCCGTGCAGTTCGACCAATCTCTTGGTGAGCGCAAGGCCGATACCGGCCCCGCCCAGCGCCTGATCTCGGGTGCGGTCGCTCTGATAGAACTCCTCGAACAGGTGCGGGATCGCTTCGGGCTCGATGCCGACCCCCGTATCGGCAACGGAGATTCTCACCCAATCGTCGCCCTCCGGCGCCGTGCGAACGGTGATAGTACCGTCTGCCGGAGTGAACTTCACAGCGTTGGTGAGAAGGTTTAGCATGATCTGCCGCGCCTTCTGGATGTCCGCCTCAATATCGCCAACCCGCGGGTCGTGACCCACGATGAGACGGAGCCGCTTCTCGCGAGCCTGAGCCGTCAGGAGCCTCGTCAAGGCCTCGCAAATCTGCGACGGCGCGAAGCGGACGGGCTGCAGCTTCACTGCGCCTGCATCAATGCGCGCGAGATCGAGCATGTCCGAGATCATGCCCAGAAGGTGCGAGCCTCCTACCTCGATCTGCTTGATGTACGACAGCTGCTGCGGCTCCAGGTGGCCACAGAATCCTGAGGTCAGCAAGTCGGTGAAGCCCAGGATGGAGTTCAGCGGCGTCCGCAGCTCATGGCTCATCGTGCGGAGGAACTGGGCCTTATGCCTGTTCGCTTCCTCGAGCTGCAGCACGGTGGCTTCCAGTTGAGTGACCGTATCGCTTAGCTCCCTGGTCCGGACGGCAACAGTATCCTCCAGTTTGTCGCGCTGGGCTGCGAGTTCATCCCTGAGCCGGTTGCGCTCGGTCACGTCTCTCAAGAACGCCTGAACGACGGAGCGGTTCTCGGCAACGCGAACGAGTGCCGCCGAGATATCCACATCGGATCGCGTTCCGTCGGCACGCTCGATGACCATCTCGAGGCGGGCCGTCGCAGTCGCGCCCGTGCCGCTCGCATCCTCGTTGCGCAAGCGTTCCAGGCATCCACGGTAGCGATCCCTCATGGGCTCGGAGAAGAGCTCCAACGAAGGTTGGCCTACGATCTCGTTCAAGCTGAGACCGAACAGTTCGGCTGCCCGCGGATTGGCCTCCAAGACAGTCCCGGTCGTTGCGTCCATGACGATGACGGCTTCAATCGCCTGCTCAAACAGCGCTTTGTATCGTGCCTCGGACTGATGATACAGGTCCTCGACCTCGGCCTTCGCGCGAACGGTCTGCCTCTGCTCGAGGGCGCGCTCAATGGCGGGTCCCAGTCTGACCAAGCTGGACTTGAGGAGATAGTCAGTGGCGCCCTTCGGCAGGGTCGCTGCAGCTTCGCCTTCGGGGATGACGCCGGACACCAGGATGAACGGGGTGTCCGGATCGTCGTGACGGAGTATCTCGAGCGCGCGCAGGCCGCTGAATCTGGGCAGATCGTAATCCGAGATCACGACATCGGGCCGGTTGGCCAGCTCGCGGAGATAGGCTTCCTCCGTCTCGACGCGCGTCCATGAGACCTTGAAACGATGGCGCAGCTCAAGGAGGATGAGATCCGCATCCGGCTCACGATCCTCAACAATGAGCGCCTTGAGCGGTCTTCTTGGGACGGTCATCGCGCGCCTGTCACACTCCTATAGGGTGTTGATCGCATCGCTGTCATTTCGGGGCATCTTGGCGCCGACTGCCTGACGCTAATTGCCTAACTTCGCCCTGAGTCGGACGACATCCTGCGGCCGAGATGCGCTCAGGTCCCGGGTCTCGCCGATATCCGCCGACAGATCGTAGAGCTCACACGCACCGTCCTCGTATCCTTCGATTAGCTTGAGAGTGCCCTCTCGGACAGCTCCGCATGGCGTACAGCCCTGATTGCTGTAGTGCGGGTAATGCCAGTAGAGCGCGTCGCGGCCAAGGCCGACCCCTCCCCGCAACAAGGGCGACAGGTCCGCCGCATCGGAGTGCAGGTCGGGCCGAAGACCCAATCCGGCCGCGCGCAGGATCGTCGGGAACAGGTCGTTGCTGATGACGGGCGTCCGGCAAACCGACCCCGGCTTCGTCATGCCGGGCCACCGCACGATCAGCGGGACGCGAATCCCGCCTTCATGGAGCCATCCCTTGCCGCCTGCGAGCGGCCGATTGGAGGTCGGCGTGCCCTCGGCCGTCGAGAGGCCGCCGTTGTCGGACATGAAGATGATCACCGTCTTGTCGTATATGCCCAGTTGTTTCAGTTCGACGATGATGCGAGCAAGCCCTTCGTCGGCGCTGGCTATCATGCCGGCATAGACCGGTTGGTTCTGTTTGAGTCGGACTCGCCTCCCGCGCCAATCCTCGAACTCAGGCCCCGGCTGATCCGGCATGGACCGGAGCTTGGCTGCAAAGCGCTTAGTCCACCGGTCGCGCGACTGCTGCGGATTGTGCACTGCATAGTGGGAGAGATAGACCAAGAACGGCTTGGTTGCGTTGGCGCGGATGAACCTGATGGCCTCGTCGGTCAACCTATCGGTCAGGTACTCGTCGGGCTGCCCGGGCGTGATCGGCACGCGCACCGAGGCGTCACCGTATGGCCAGAAGTAGCTGGGCGGATGCCCGAGATGACAGCCGCCAATGTTCACGTCGAAGCCCTGATGCTCCGGATAGTACGGCTCGGGGCCAAGGTGCCACTTGCCGATGGACGCGCTTACGTAGCCCGCCTCCCGCAAGCATTCGGCGATCGTCGTTTCTTCCAGCGGCAAATGATCAAGGTACTCGGCGGGCAGCATCTTGCCCCGACGCCGTCCAACCAGGTAGTCGGTAAGGCCGATCCTCGCCGGGTAGCGACCGGTCATCAGGCTGGCCCGCGTGGGCGAACACACGGGGCAAGCGGCATAGGCATCCGTGAACAGCGTGCCCTCTCGCGCAAGCTGATCTACGGCCGGTGTCTCGTAGAACCTGCTTCCGTAGCAGCCGAGGTCGCGCTGGCCAAGATCGTCCATCAGCACCAGAATGACGTTCATGCGTCCCTCCTCTCGACCGGACCTCGACCGGTGCAACCCGATCGCAGCAGCGGCACACATGGCTGCAAACTCGCGGCGCGAAAGCTCACATGTCTCCATGCCGTCCATTCTAGCGACATTGGACTGCGCGCGCAAGTGCCGGGCGGAGCTTCCCATGCTGACCATCGGCGACGACCGGAACACGGAGCGGTCGGAATCCGGTAACATATGCGTCGTAACAAGCCGATCACCGTAATCGTGGAGGTGCGGTCAGCATGTCGAGAGTGTTCATGTACGCGATCCTGGGCGTGCTCGTTGTCGTCCTGGGCGCCATGTCCTGGGTCGTCGAGCGCGCCGGAAAACCGGAGCCGCCCAAGACGCCTACAGCCCAGGAGGCTGAGGCGCGCCAGAAGGCCATGGACGAGCGCATGAAGCAGGAGAACGCAGCTCGGGCCAAGATGATGGAGGGCCTGAAGAACTCCGCCGAAGCGCGCAAGAAGGGCGGCAAGCTGCCGATCAATCGCACCGCTCCCGAACCTCCGAAAGCGGAGAAGGGGAAGCTTCCGGCAGGAGCGCTGGACGTCACCGGAGACTGGTTCAAGAAGCGGAAGCCGGGCGATGTCGGCCTCGATCAGCTTGCGAAGGAAAACGCCGAAGAGCCTCCTGCGCCTCAGCCGCCGCCCCAGATGGCTCCGGCCGAACGGCCGAAGTAGCGCCGAGGCTTCGCGCCCGGAGGGGGTGCCGACAGTGCGGCGACTGTTGGGACATTGCGTAACACCGGGCCGGGCGATGGGCCTGGCCCGCACCATTCGTTCGCATGCCGATCTTGCCGCCCTGCGCGCCGAAGACGCCGAGCAACCGTTCTGGGCATCTAGTCGCTCGGTCTCCGACAACGTGGACATGGTCTTCGTCGTACCCGGCACATGCCGGCTGGACGGCGAGCCCGACATGCCCGGATGCGTCGCGTTGCTGGCCGAGTCGCAGGGATGTCGTCTCCCGTCCGCAGCCGGGGCACAGCTTCCCGCCGTTGAGAGCCTCGGCTGCGCCGTCGGGACCATACGGGATGGCGACCTCGTTCTTGTTGACGCCACCCGAGGCGAAGTGCTCGTGGACCCGACCGACCGGGCTGTGTCGGCCTTTCAGGCGAAGCTGACCGGCCTCAATCCTACTCGCAGGTTCTTTGTGGACTACGCCCACGAAACGGTCAGAACTCCGGACGGACGTCCCATCGTGGTCGCAGGACAAGTGGAGCAGCACGCCGTAAGCGCTGGGTTCGAGTCCGCTCGCGTCGGCCTTGCCGGACCGCTGTTCCTCAGCACGGGTCCGAGGGGGCCGGCACCCAGGGCCTCCGGCGCTCCCGATCTCGAAGATGCCATCGCGCACGGCCCGGATATGATCGTGCTTGCCGTGGGTTGTGACTGCGACCTGGTCGGCGAAGCCGTTGCCGGCGCTCACGGAAAGCCGCTCCTGTTCCACGTCCATCCTGAGGGCTGCTGCGAGAAGGCGCTGGTTCAGGCCGCCGCGTGGGCCGATGTCACTGCTGCCATCTCGATTCGCGGGGCTACGCGTTGCGGATCCGATTTCGGCGCCGCCATTGAGAGGGCCACCGAGGAACTCATAGAGGAAGGCGTAGAAACCGGACGCGTGCGGGTTGCCGGCTGGGTCCACGAAGGCGATGGTGATCCGGACACGTTCGCCGAGTGCCGCATCGAGCGCCTGCTGGTCTCATTGGCCTCGCGGACCGCCGACGAGACGACCTCGCTCATGACCCCGTGGCTCGAAGACGCGCTCGCTGCCACGCGCTCTGTGGCCGTACCGGTCTACTGCGTCCTGGGCGATAGTCTCGCGCACCTTGCGCCGGATATCGTTGAGGCAGGTTTCGGGGGCGTCGTCGCTCCCGTCGCCGAAGTCCAAACGTGGAAGGCAGCGTTGAGGAACGCCGTCTGGCCGGTTGAGCCTGTCCCTTAGCGTCCTACTGTTTCGGCATCGCGAACGCCGCGTCAGGTATCGGCGTGTTGTTCTTGATGGACTTGATGCGCACCACGATCTCAACAGGACCGGATGACTGCAGTACGCGCTGCCGCATCGCAAACGGCATGAGCACTCCATCAACTCTGCGGAAGTCCGACGGGTAGATCTCGATCGGCACGGGCAAGCCCGCGATCTCGGTGACCATGTCGGTCCGCACGGGCATGAACGTCTTCACGTCGTAGTACTCGATGGTCATCCGGCCAATGCGCGGCGACAGCTTGACGACGTAGGCGTCTTTGCCGTTGACTTTCCTGGTGCCCGCAAGCTCCCATTTCGTGAAGAACTTCCGCCACTCGAGGTGCGCGCCTATCGCCGCACGCTGCGCCGCTTGCAGTTCGGCGCCTGACAGCTTCCTGAGCCCCTGAGCAGGGTCCTTGGACCAGCCGACCTTGCCGTCGTACCCCTGAGTGGTCACCCCCATGCCCTTGATGTTCTGCTCGACAAGGAACCGGCCCGGTCGCTTGGCTTTGACAACGACCGTGCCGCTGAGGCCCTGGCCCTTCGCCTCGACGCTGCCCCGCATCACGGTTGTCTTGATGCGATCCCAGGCAGCCTTGGGGCCAAGGACCGCTGCTCCGCGATCCATGATCTGCGCTGCCGTCAGGGTCGGTTTCGGTTTCTTCTTGGCCGTCTGTGCCGCGGATCCGGCGGCGAGCACGCCTATCGTGGCCGCAAGCGCGAGTGCCGGCTTCAGTGGTCTCATCAGGATCATCCTTTCGATGGTTCAATGGCGATGGCGGATGTCCGCCAATCGAGTATGGCACCAACGCGAACGGTTCACCAGAGTCCGAGGTGACTTACTACGATTCGCGCGCCGATCAGGATCAACACCGACCCACCCGTCACTTCGGCGACGCGCCCGAAGCGCATGCCCAGCCTGCTACCGATGGTCATGCCGAGGAGCGTTGCCAGGGCCGCAACCAGACCGATGACCGCTATGGCTGTCCATATTCGCACGTGCAGAAACGAGAAGCTAAGGCCCACGGCCAGCGCGTCAAGGCTCGTTGCCACCGATAACCCCACGAGGCTGAAGCCTCTCGTCGGATCGCGGCCGGACCTGTCGGTCTCGCCATCGTCGTTGATGGCCGAGCGGATGGCGCGCGCGCCGACGATTGTCAGCAGGCCAAACGCGAGCCAGTGATCGTAGGGCGCAATGGAGTCGGCGACCGTTCTGCCGGCCATCCAGCCGACGA
>JBBIQU010000104.1:10946-14225 GCA_037442185.1 Chthonomonadales bacterium
GCATGATCGCCTGAAAAAGGCCGAAGTGGAACGAAAGGCGGAATGCCTGGCGAGGGTTCACGCAGCCGAGTGAAACGCTGCACGCCACGGCAACCGCGAACGCATCCATGGCCAGGCTGACGGCGATGCCGACGAGAACAAGATCACTCAATGACGTATTGCCGCATGTCGTTAGCTGTGCCATGATACCAGACCGGCTGCGCCGAAGGGGACGATCCCCGCGCTCCGGAAGCCGCAGGACCGAAGCAACGAATGGAACGCCGCTCCGAGCGGCGCGAGGTACGTCAATGAAGATCGCTATTGCCACTCTCTGTCTCGCGTGCATGTGCGCCCTCGCGCAGGCGCGTCCGCTCCAGACCAAGCGGCTGTCCGCCGACATGGGCGCCGACGGAACAATCCGCTTACTCAACCGGATGACGGGCGAGGCCCTGACCGAGGGCCGCAAGGGGCTGGGAGCGGGCATGGGACTTCACAGGACGGGTTCCACGCAACGCTGGTCGCCTGATCGCACTCTCGAAGGGCAAACCGCCAAGGGCGTGCTGCTCCTGCGCATGTCGAAGGGAGATGATCGTCTGACCACCCGCATGCTGGCCCTTCCTGACGGGAGCATCGAGATCAAGCAGGAGGCTGCAGTTTCAGGGACCGGTCTCTACGGCGCTTCGTGGTCGGTAGGGGTGATTCCGGACCGCTACGAAGTCCTCGTGCCGGGCAACAGCGGGCAGCGTTTCGGCAAGGATGCGCCCAACGGCATCAGGACGTTCGACTATCCGCTTGGTTGGGAGGCGGGGTTCGTGCTCATTCAGGGCGCGCGCGGAGGGGTCCTCATTCAGGCCAACGACCCTGCCATGACCCCAAAGCGTCTGGATGTCGAGCGGGTCTCCGGCGGGTTCATCGTGCGTCTGATGACGCAGGCCGAGGCGCCGTTCGAGAAGCGGAATCGCCTGGTGGGCAAGCCCTGGCTCATTCGGGCATACAGGGGTCCCTGGCAGGTCGGAGCCGCAATGTACCGGACGTGGGCAGAAAGGCACCTCGGGCTGAAGCCGTTGTCGCCGCTCGACGGCCCCGAGTTCTCGAAGCGAACGCCGCGCTGGGCAGCCGACATCAGGTTCGTTGCCATCGTCGGGATGGACATAGGCACGATCCGAGCCCTTGCACAACGCGTCATCCCGCGGCGAACGCTGCTGTACGTTCCGGGCTGGCGGCGCGACGGCTATGACCGCAACTATCCTGACTACACTCCCGCCCCCGAGTTCGGTCCGTTCGTCGAAGCTGCCCATCGGCTCGGGTTCCGCGTCATGCCGCATGTCAACTACTTCGGCTGCGACCCGAAGAACCCGGAGTATGAGCGGTTCAAGCAATATCACATGCGTGACCCGTTCACCAAAGAGCTGCTCTGGTGGGACTGGAAGATGGCGGAGCCGCCCATCAAGTTTGCCTACATCAACCCGGCGAGCCGAGCGTGGCGCAAGCTGTTCGTTGAGCGGATGAGCGCGCTGTGTCGCCAATACGACATTGATGCGCTCCACCTCGATCAGACGCTGTGCATATTCAATGACGCCAACGGGCGCATTGACGGCATGTCATGCGCCGAGGGCAACCTCGCCTTGCATCGGGAACTGAAGCAAGCGCTTCCGAACGTGGCTCTGAGCGGCGAAGGGCTGAACGAGGTTACCTGCAGGTTCGAGGAGTTCGCGCAGCGCCATGTCTGGGGTCTGAACCATGTGGACGGAACCTGGGACGACCGGCTGCTCAACATGGCTCACCCGGTGGCTTCATCGGTGCTGGCGCCATTCACCACCATGTACGGCTATCTGGGCCTGCCCAACCCGGAGCGCGCGCCCGAACTGGCCGACGCTTGGCAGAGGGCCTACGAGCGGTTCGGCGTGATCCCGACGTATGCTTGGCCTGAGGCGCGACAGATACCGAAGGGGTCTTCGCTGGCGATCGAACGTCTGCTGCGCCGCGGCGGGCTGTTCATGCGTTACGGTCTGGTACCCGACTTCAGACCCAACTGGGGACCGAACGATCTGTTCGTCTGGCGAACCGCCGAAGGCGGTCGTGCGCGCTACCTGATGGACGGCGGCCCCGCGCTTGAGATGCGGCAGCCGGGCAAGAAGCCGATCGTCATCGAGCGCCGAATCGAGGGCGTCGAACGCCATGTCGGCGCCGGGTCCATACCCGGATGGCTCGCATACAATGAGCGCGAGATACTCGGTCTCCATCCGAAGCGCCGGTACCTGTGGATGCCTGACCCGCGCGACAATGGGGCTCTGCATCTGACTTCGCTTCCGTCAGGCTGGCATATCTCCCGATCGGGCCTGCACCCCCATCTCTTCCGGCTAGGACTGAGCGCACACGGCGGCATCGCAGCCTATGAGCTCCGTCTCTGGGACGAACGCGACCTCGCGACCGCCGTGCCCGGCAAGGGAACACGAGCGGGGGTTACGGTCCGCGCCGGCATCGTCGCGCCCGGCCAGAGGACCCCGGTTGTCCAGGGCATGGACCTTTTCGACGAAATCAGCGGCGGAGCCGTAAGGCCCGATGGCGACGGGCTGTTCTTCCATCCGCCATACAAGGGCCTGCCCGCGGATCCCTCGGCTCGAACCGGCCTCATGACGTTCGTCGAATACCGCCTCACCCTTCCCGAAGCGGCCGGCCTTCGGTTTCGGGCAGGCGCCCATCTTCGGTCCGGGGCCATGGATTCCGACGGCGTTCGATTCAGGGTCTCCGCCTGGCAGGCGGATCGCTCTGCGGAGGTTCGTGCCGTCGAAGTGATGGCCACGAGCGTTCGGCCGGCGCCGATGGAGCTCGACCTTGACGCCCTGCGTGGCCGCGACATCGTGCTGCGCATTGAGGCCGATGCCGGTCCGGCAGGCGACCCGACGTTCGACTGGGGTCGGCTCGCCGATCCGATCATCTCCGCCGACCCGGAACGGGTCGAGCCAATCCAGGCGAAGCTCACGTTCACCGGAGAGCCGCGTCCTCAGCATGCGCTTGCAGCGTCAGGAGTGCCTGCGATTCAAGCGCAGAGCGACGGCTCGGTGACCTTTTCGACTGTCCTGCCCAACGTGATGACCATACCGTTCCGAGACCCGACTGTAGTCTCCGATACCGGCCTGGACCTGATGACCCTGCCGCTCCAGGCCTGCACACGGTCTGAGCGTGGCATTGAGGGCCCGCCTTCACGTTACGGCCCCGACAAGGGCGTCGCAGCCTGTTCAGGACTCGAGCGTCAGGTCATCAGCCTGCATCCGCCCGAGCAAGGATGCTCTCTGCTGG
>JBBIQU010000104.1:14246-14564 GCA_037442185.1 Chthonomonadales bacterium
AGACTGCCGCGTGTGCCCATGAAGCTTGTCACCGCCATCGGCATTCGTGACGGGTCCAGATCCAACGGAGTCGGGTTTCGGGTGGAAGTCAACGGCAGGACGCAGTTCTCGCGGGATCTCGTGCCCGGCTCGGGTTGGGTTCCTGTCGAGATTGACCTTGGCGCCTACCAGGGACAGGAGATCGTGCTGACGCTCGTCACCGACGCCCTTGGGGAGTTCAACTTCGACTGGGCCGTCTGGGCCGTGCCTCGCCTGAATCCGGCTCGGTAGCGGCGGTCCCGACGATGCCAACCCCGGCGTCGCATCCCCGACGCTGCC
>JBBIQU010000105.1:0-13935 GCA_037442185.1 Chthonomonadales bacterium
CTCCGCGTCGCAAGAAGCGACGGCTACACGCTGCGCGTCACATCGGCGAGGGACGCGAATCAACAGGCATAGGTGGCGAGGATGTTCGCGGGCGGAACGTCGGGCTGGAACAGGTGGGACGGCGCGAGGATGTAGCCCCCGCCTGACCCCAACGCTTCGCAATACCTGTGAGCTTCGGCAGCCACCTCCGAAGGGGCGCCGAACGGCAGGAGCGTCTGGGTATCAATCCCGCCATGGAACGCGAGCCGATCGCCGAAGTCGGCCTTGAGTCGCTCAGGCGACATCTCGGGGCTGACGGGTTGGATCGGATCGAGTAGGTCCACTCCCATCTCTATCAAGTCCGGAATGAACCCACGGATCATCCCACAGCTATGGTACATGACCCTTGCGCCCAACCTGTGGATACTCTCGATCATCTCGCGAAGGTAAGGAGCAACGAAGGTTCGGAACATGCCGATTGAGATCAGCGGACCGCGCTGGGAGCCCAGGTCGCTGATGAGAAGGAATATGTCTATGCGTCCGCGGCAGACCTCCTGCGCTCGCGTGTAGTCCTCGAGGTAGAAGTCGGTGAACCTGCGGCAAAGCGCATGGGCCCACTCGGGCCGCTCGACCATGTCTTCGAACAGCCTCTCCCAACCCCTGACGAGCGCCGGCCGTTGCCAGACGTCGGCGAAGCCGTACAGAACGGCATGGTCGCCGGCCCGGACGCACAGGTCGGCGAGACCGGAGTAACCGAGCGAATCGGGACTCGGCCAGGCGAACCGCTCTATGTCATCGAGTGCCTCGGCATGTGTCAGCGCGCCCGGCATGTCCTCGCGCACGGGGCCCCATTCGGTTTGACGCATGACGAACCGCTCGCCCCACATGTTTTGAAGCACCCCGTTGCCCAGATCGGTCGGAGGCGGCTCGGCAGCGTTGAGCCGGCGGATGTCAATGCCGAGGTCGGTCAGCAGACGTTCCTCGTCGCTGTGCCCGACATGGGCGAACAGGCGGTTCAAAGCGGCCGGCTCGGCCCAGAAGTCGCGGGGAGTTCGGTCGGGTTCCTCGCGCGCAATCGCGGCCAGCACCCTCTCTCGGGATGACATCGTGGCGTTCATAGGCCTACCACCTCGCTGGAGTGCATGGTCTGCGCCGAAAGGGGCGATCGGAGCCAATCGGGCACGACCAGACCGTGAGCATTATCCGTAGTTCGCCCCGAGCGCCCCGTACCCCTTGCATGGCTACGCTTCTACACGCATATGGCCGCATGTTGGCGCATGCTTGCCATGACATCCGCCGAGGTTCGCCAAGATTCCGTTTGACAATCGGGCGAACCATTACTATAATGAGAATGTTCGATTGCACTAGGGTAATCCAATGTCGAATCACAAGTGGCAGGAGATAGCCGGAACGATCCGGCGGGACATCCAGGACGGCAAGCTAAGCCCGGGCGATCGGCTTCCGCCGGAGCGTGAGCTTTCGGCTGCTTGGAGCGTGTCACCCATGACCGTGCACCGGGGCTTGCAGGAGCTTCAGCGCGAGGGATGGGTGGTGAGGCGTCCGCGGCATGGCACCGTCGTCGCCCACCCAGGCTCGCGTCGGTCCCGACGACTTGCCATGGTCTACTTCAGTGACGCCACGATCCTTGAGGCTGCTTACCTCAGTGGCGTCCGATCCCAGATCCCCGAAGAACTTGACCTCCTCATCTGCGTTCATCGCGACGATCCGAAGCGCGAAGCTCGCTTGATCATGCGTCTTGCCGAGGATGTGGACGGCATCGTACTCATTGGCACGAGCGCTCCGGAGAACGATGCCGTACTCGAACGGGCGATGAAGGCCGGCCTGGCAGTCGTGTGTCTGGATCGTGTGTCGCAGGGCCTCGCGGTGGATTCCGTGGTGACTGATAACTTTGGCGCCTCACTCGAAGGGTTGCGGCACATGACTCGCAGAGGCCATCGCAGGATTGCCCACTTCACGGCTGACATCATGCACATCTCGTCGGCTCGGGAGCGTTTCGAAGCGCACCTTCAGGCAAGCAGGGAGGTCGGCATCGAGGACCCATCGCGATGGGTTCGGGCCTATCCTGTGCTCGATACGTCGCAGCGGACCCTGATTGCCCAGCTTGTAACCGATGCTCTGGCGGCGATGCTGCACTTACCCGATCCGCCCACCGCCGCATTCTGTTTGAACGAGTACCTGCTGGCGCCATTGCTGGAAGCCTGCTACATGCTTGGTGTCTCGGTTCCGGAAGACTTCGAGATACTCAGCTTCAACGACTCACTGAACCTCATGCGACGACACGAACGGGCGGTCCACCGCCTCGTTCAGCGACCCGAAGCGATGGGCCGCATGGCAGTTGATTTGTTGTTGCAGCGCCTGGATCACCCGGATCGCGCTCATACGGCGCTTCGGGTACCGGCTGACTTCCACCCGGCGGTGACGGGCGCGCCCCTCAGCGACGGCGTCATCGCAACCGCCCAGGCCCGACCGGCGGAAAGAGGCGGGCCATAGTGTCCACAAGGAGGACGGGACAATGACGTACCGAAACGATCGGCGAGCTTTCACGCTGATCGAGCTGCTGGTGGTGATCGCCATCATCGCCATCCTGGCGGCGATCCTCTTCCCCGTATTCGCCCAGGCACGCGAGAAAGCCCGGGCGACCGCATGTCTGAGCAACTCCAAGCAGATCACGCTGGGGATCCTGATGTACATGCAGGACAATGACGAGGCAATGTGCGGAGAGCGCATGGGCGGTGGGACCGGATGCGTATGGCCGCCTCCGCCGCGACCGAACAGCGGCATCGTTTGGACCTGGCGATTTGCCGTGATGCCCTACATCAAGAACGGCGCCCTCGGCAACAATCAGGGCGGCGGAACGCTCTGGGCGTGTCCGAGCATGCAGCCGACCTGGGCCGAGTACAAGGAAGTGGACGACGACCCGACTGCGAGCTACGGCATAGCAGAGGATACGTTCTGGGGCTGCTACGGCGACTTCGGGGTCCACACCTATGCCATGGCCGCCATTGACAAACCTGCCCAGACGATCATAATTGGCGAGACCCGCTGGAGCGGACCGCCCATCAACTCGCAGTTCCTGAACTGGGATTACGCCTGGATGGGCTTCTGGCACAGCGGCATGGGCAACTGGGGCTTCTGGGACGGTCACGTCAAGGCCATGAAGGCCGTTCAGACCGTCAAGGACGCTGAAGCCGACTGCATGTGGACCCACAACATCTACAGCCACGCTGCACACATCACCGCGCGCGACAACGCCATGCAGGAATACCGGTAAGCTACCCAAGAAGGGGTGACTGCAGACCATGAACAAGGCTTCCCGAAAGCAGGACGGTGACCGTCCTTGGTACCCAACGGACCCCAGACAGATACTGCTGGCCATCGTGCTGGTTCTCGCCGTCGGCGGAGCCATCGCATTCGTCGTGCGGTACCAGGCCAGTCAGCCCAAGCCTCTGCCCAAGTCCGTGTATGAGAACATGTATAAGTCCATGTACGGCAGGGATGCGAAGCAGGGCGCCAACCAGGGTAGTGCGCCGGCAGTGCCGCCCGGGGCTCCACAGGGCGTCCAGAATCCAGGGGGTCAGCAAGGCGCACCCAGCATGATGCCTCCGGGCGGGCCCAGGTAGCAGCAACCACCCATGCAGGATCACCGGCGGCGCTCTGCAGTACCGGGAGCGCCGCCGCTTCAACAGGAGGAGGGCGCACATGACAGGGCTCCGGCGGACCAGGAATGGTGGGGACCCCACGCGCGCGCAGATGCGTCTCTCGAAGGTGCTTGCGGTCATCTGCCTTGCCGTACTGACCGCCGCGCACGGTGACGCCGAGGCAACGGTCTGGCCCAAGGGCCGGCCACTTGCGCCCGTGGTGGATGTCGTAGACGTGTCGTCGGCGACGTACTCGATGCGCCTCACCGTCACGATGCTCCAGGGTTTGGCGAACCGTGGACCGCGCGCGACGGCCTACCTCCTTCATCCGGGACCTTCCGATAAGTTCTGGCTCGAGTACCTTAAGACCAAGGGGTACGTTCGCGGCACCAGGGTCCTGCCGCCGGATGAGTTCTTGCGGGAACACGCGCGTTCATTCCGCAGAGTGTTCGTCTACGACCCCGCCATGTCGGGCTGCATCAATGCCGCCATCATGCTCGGATCTCTCGAGAATGGTCTTGCATGCGCGCCGGAAGACGCCCAAACGGTAGCCGCAGGACGCCCCATAGAAGATCTGCGTGGCAGATGGAAGACCAACGCCGAGGCCATCGAATGGTGCTTTCGGACGCTTCGTCCGCGCATGAAACGGGACATGCTGGCGTCCATGAACCCGAAAGGCGGCGAGGCGCACCTGTTCGACTACCTCGTCGCCAACAAAGTGTTCACGTTCTGGATCACCGGCAAGGAGAAGGCCGACGGCAAGGCCTCAGACCACAACGCCGAGCGTGCAGCAGTCGAGAGAGCGCTGGCTGACGCGCCGGCCAATACGCCTGTTCTTGGGTTCTGGTTCTCCGGGCCGGATCACGGGATCAATGAGTACACGGGTGTCGGCCTCGCGGGAGAGACTGGTCAATACACGGTGGTGACGTCCCACTCGAGCAATCTGTCCCTGCTGAGCGGTGTCAAGGTGGACTGGAAATCTGCCGTCCGCAAGTACCATGCGACGCTGGCCAGGCGGGAAGCGCCGAAACTCGAGCGCGACAGGATTTACGTTGCCTTCGAGTTCACCGAGTCGGGCGACTCGCCGTTCTACCTCCAGTACGTTCAATGGCGCGAGTGGCAGGACCCCATGCGCGGCAAGCTGCCCTTCAACTGGAACGTGGGCCCGATGGTGCTCGAGCTATGCCCCGTCATCATGGAGTGGTTCTACGATCAGGCGACCCCCAACGACTTCTTCTACGTGTCGCTCTCGGGCGCGGGCTACAACCACCCGTATCGCGACCTCTTCAGCCGTGTCCCCAATCCGGAAACGGCGTGGAAGGAATACGTCGCCCTCACGCGCCGCTACATGAGACTCATGGGCCTGTTCGATCTGCAGCTCTATACTGACGCGTGGCACCCGTTCGACCGCAGCAAGCACGACCCGGTGACGCTCCGTTTCATCGAGGGCATACCGGAGCTGCGCTCGATCGTGCTTGGAATGGGGCGCGACGGCGAACTGACAGGAGACAACGGCAACTATCGGCTCGGCAACCGCGATGTGCTCGTATCCCATTGTCTGACGCGCTGGGACACCGACTACGGCAGTAAGACCAGGGAGCAGAACATCGAGTGGCTGGTAAATGACATCAAGGCGCACGCGCCGCAGGGCCGCCCGGGCTTCATGCACGCCATGGTGCTGAGCTGGGCCTACGATCCCACCGAGTATGTGGAGATCGTTCGGAGGCTCGGCCCCGAGTACGTTCCGGTGACGATCGCGGAGTTCGTTAAGCTGTATAGAGAGGGCGGCAGATGAGCAGATTGACGGCAATGGTGCTGTGCATTCCGGCTGTATTGGTGTGCTCGTCATCAGCGGCGGCGGCACCAACCATCCCGAACCCCGGCTTCGAGATGGTGGACGCATCCACCGGATTCGCCGCCGGCTGGATTCGCGGCCTTGGCCCGGGGACCGAAGGTTCCGCCGAGATCGTGGAGACCGTGGCGCGGTCGGGCAAGCGATCGTTGCACATCGCGGACCGGACTCCGCATCAGGCCTATCGCTACGTGCTGGTCAACACGGACTGGATCGCGGCCAAGCCCGAGACGACCTATATCCTGCGGTTCCATGTTCGGGGCCGAACGGTCGGACGGTGTTTCGTCGGCGTGGCGTGCGAAGGCGCGGGCGAGCACCGGCAGCAGCTTCCCGTCGGCGACTATGAGTGGGGCGAGGTCGCATTTCGGTTCACCACGCCTGCCGGATCTGGGCGCATCCGGGTCCAGCTCGCCGCCGACGACATTGCCGACCTGTGGTTCGACGACCTCTCGATCGAGACGTCGCCCATTCAGCTCGCGGGCATAGCCGAGGCGCGCGCGGGGAAGAGGAAGTCCTGGTATCCACGGACCGAGGGCAAGCTCCCCCGACGGTTGGCCGTTCTGGACGTATCGAGCGAGTCGGCCGACGTAAGGGCGCTGATGGTCGCCCTGCAGGGAATCGTGAATCGGAAGGCACCGCGGCTCTATCTGATGAACCCGACGAACCCGCGCGGCTACGATGAGATGTGGCTGCGCTACATGCAGGAGAAGGGGTACACGGGTCCGGAAGAGCGTCTGGCAACGGCCGAGGAGGCCCTGAAGCGGTTCCGCGCTAACGTGCGCGGCGCGATAGTCTGGGACGACGCGCTGCCCGGCTCGCGCCATGCGGCATGGATGCTGAGCGGCATCAGAAACGCGCTTCCCGCTTCGGCCGAGACCGCCGCCCGTTTCGGCTTGCCGATTGTCGAGGACCTGCGCGGGCGCTGGAAGCGCAACGTCGAGGCGTACCGCTACGTCTGGGAGAAGCACCGGTCCGATCTCGCCGTGGATATCCTTGCGTGGGACTATCCGCTCAACGACGCGCTTACCTCGCGTGACGTCATGGTCCAGAAACGCGTGTTCATGTTCTGGGTCTCGGCTCCCCTCGACAACGAGCCGGGCGCCGATCCCATCGCCGAGATGGAGCTTCTGGAAGAAGTGCTGAGCCAGACGCCCGGCAACATCCCGGTTATGGGTTGGCCCATGCACGGCATCAAAGGCGTCGAGGAGTACACGGGCGTCCGCCTGCTCTCCGAGTACGCCAAGTGGGTGCCCGGTACGGCGTTCAACTCGAATGGAACTGTCCACAGCGCCATTCGGCCAGAACGAAGGGTCTTCTCGGCGGCCTTCTGGAAGGGGCAGGACGATAATGCAGGCGAGACGCCTGCGTTACGAGAGGGGGATCCGGCACGCGACAAGGTCTACATCAGCGTCAACATCCTCGACAGCGGCGATGCCCAGTGGTACTGGCAGTTCCACCAGCGGCGCATCTGGGACGACCCGGTTCGCGGAACCGTACCCATCGGCTACGGGATGAACATGACGCTGAGCGATGCGCTCCCGGTTGTGGCCCAGTGGTACCACGAGAACCGAACGCCGAACGACTCGTTCTTCGGCCTTATGTACATGAACGCACCGGTATACGCGTCGCGTTTTCGCAAGGAGGACAGGGAGAGGATCTGGTCCGAATACGTTCGGCTGACGGGCGACTACTTGAAGCGCATGGGCATGGAGGGACTCGAGCTGTACACGGGCGGCACGGGAGGCGCACGGGCCTCAGAAGAGCTGCTGAGGCGCTTCACGAAGGGCATCCCCGGCTTGCGCTATGTCCTCGCAGGTCTGGGGCGACATTCCGACGTGAAGCCCGACGCTGCGGCGGAAACGCTCGACGATACGGCCGTGTTCCACACGCTCACCAACTTCCGAGTCTGGTCGCTTACCGAGAACCTGATGGAGAAGAACATGGCCGACGAGAATGCGTGGCTCTTGGGTGAGATCGCGGCCAACACCCCGACGTCCCGTCCGGGCTTCATGAGCGCCATGGCCATCAGTTGGATCTACTTCCCATCGTGGCTGGCCGACCTTAAGGCAAAGCTGCCCGAGCGCTACGTGATGGTGAGCCCGGGCGACCTCGCGCGGCTATGGAGCGAGGCTGCGAAGCTGCCAACGAAGCCAGGCGATCGTCGTTGAGGCAGGCGGGATGCCTGCGCTACGCTCTGTGCTGCCCAATCCCCTGAGGGATGGGGGGTGTTGCGGGCGGGACGCCTGCGCTACGCGAGCGGTCAGCGTGACGACAGCATGGCGCGCATGGCGGCGATGTCGGCCTTGATGGTGGCCTTCTCGGCTGTGTAGCATCTGGGGAACGCCCCTTGGAAACGTTTCAGCAAAGCCTCAAGCGAGGCAACGTAGGCTTCTGCGGCGGGGGTCCCGTGTGGCGTCGCCAGAATGCGCAAGAAGCGCGCCCGGACCGAGTTGTGACCCGTGTTGGCCTCTCCCCAGATCAGCATGCCGGGATACCACAGGACCAGATCACGCAAGACCTGTCTCCCCCGGGCGTTTGGCGTCTGGTGCATGATGGCCTGCCCGATGGAGCGCTCCGGGTCGTAGGCTCGCGGGTTGTACGCATAGTCGGCACACGTGAACATGGGTATCCGGTTGATCGCGTTCTGACTGTGCATTGGGTTGCACATGTAGCCGTCAACGACTTCGCACAGGTCGGCATCCCGATCAATCACAGGCCCAAGGTGCATCGTCGGCTGGGCATCGTTCACCGGGTAGTTGTCCCAGAGGAACAGCCTGTGGCCCGATATGCGCCGAAACGTCTCGGCCGCGGAGCGGGTGATTCGCCCAACCACGGCGTTGCCGGTCCAGAATAGGTAGACGTCGGGGTCCAGTTCCCGGGCCAGCGTCTCGAGATAGGACTTCGCGTCCGGCGCGGTCCCGTCTCCCCAGTAGTATGTGGGACAGAAGATCATCCTCGCGCCCGGGTCACGGCTTCGCAGCCTGCGGAGCATCTCGTTGACCATCCGTGCCTGCCCCGATGCGTCTATGCCTTCGGTGATGTCGTCGAGCGAGATATTGAACCAGCGCACACCAAGGTCCTGCATCCACCGGTAATGCCGCCAAAGCAGGTCCAGGTCCTGATCGGAGCCATAGCGGACGATCCTCCGGGTGCAAATGTTCGGGTTCATGCTGAAGCAGAACTCGATGCCCGCCTTCTTGCAGGCCGCGACCACTTTCTCGTATGCCTTGCGCTTGGCATCGGGAAGCGGCTCCCACCACCGGTTGACGCGTGTGTCTCCCCACGAGTAGTGCTCGATGTCGCACATGCTCCCGTAACAGTTCATCAGGAAGTTCATCCGGCATCGGGCGATCCACGGGATCTCGGCGAGGTACTGCTCGGGCTTCCAGAGCCATCCTTTCGTGCCTCGCACCGAGAAGCCGGGCTTGTCGCCCGCTGCGAGAGGCTCGGGGAACGGACGTTTCTCTTCGGGGAGCCGAAAGCGGAAGTCACGCTTGATGTCGCGCCGCAGGATGTACTTCTCCGGAGCGATGGCTGCCCGGGCCACCATGAACCACGGCGGCATACCGACGACTCCGCGCTCTTCGACATTGCGCACAGTCAGCACGTTTGAGCCGGCTTTCAGCGCGCCTTCGGGTATGGGATAGCGGCGCTCGGCCCACGCATCGGACGGGAAACCGCTCGGCCCTTCGTGAACTGGAGCGCCGTTGATCTCTATGCGGATTCGGCACTCGCCGGGTGCATCGTCATCGCGCGCCCGCAGGTGGAGGAGGTGCCGGCCTTCGGGGAGCGCGCTCAGGGCGAAGCGCACCTCCATGGATGCATGCCCGCCTGTGGCCGCCGAATAGACATAGTTGACCGGGCCTTCGCCGTGGTGGTACGCGCCGAAGCGTCCGGCTGCGCCGCCGGAGAAGTCGGATCCCTCCCAGTAGGCTACGGGTCCTGCCGTCAGGACGAGGAGCATCCATGCGATCACAGAAGCGTGACCTTTCTTCGGCGGGCGGACGGCGGCACGGCGAAGGCAACCGCGTACTGGGCGCCCACCTCGCAGCCGCGCACGCGCGCGAGCGCCTTGTAGTACTCGATGTACGGAAACCGACTGACGCCGCCTCGGAACAGAGCGTGAGTCATGGCCGCGCGCTCCCACAGCGCCATATCTTCAGCGGTCACTTCGAGGAAAACCTCGGGCACGAAGCCGTCCCGGTCTTCCCAGTTCTCGGCATAGTAGGTGGTGCCGACGCCATGCGGGGGCAGTTTCCTCTCGAAGCCGCGAATCGCCGCATAGAAGATGGCGTCAGGGAGGTTCAGGGCGGCGTTGGTGTGGTCCTTGTGCATGCTCCCCTGCCAGTGAGTGATGATGATTCTGGGGCGGCATTCGCGGATCACATCGCAGATGCGGAACTTCACCTCCTCGTTGACCGGCAGCTCGCCGTCGGCGTAGTCGAACATGAACAGCTCCGCGCCGTAGACGGAGGCGGCCTGCTGCGCCTCGTGGCGTTTCTGGGCCGCGTACTCCTCCGGAGGCATGGTAGGATGCCCCTTCTCGCCGGTTGTGAGGTGCAGCATCGCGACGCGTTTCCCCTGCCTGACATGGGCAGCAAGGGCCATCCCGCAGGCAATCTCGCAATCGCCTATGTGGCCGCCTATGGCAAGAATGTGAACAGGCTCCATACGTTGCTATCCTCCTTCACTTGCGGAACCCTCGGCGACTGAAGTCGCGGCTGTGTGCTCTGCGAAGCGTGCTTGGGGCAACCCGGCGACTGAAGTCGCGGCTGTGTGCTCTGCGAAGCGTGCTTGGGGCAACCCGGCGACTGAAGTCGCGGCTGTAAAAGGCACAAAGTCCGCCTTCGCGGACTGCTGCGGTGTCTTGCATCGCTCTCAGCTCTCAGCCCTCAGCTCTCAGCTCCCGGGCAAGCACGGAGAACTTGCGGGTGACCCGGAAGCCGGCGGCGGCATAGAGGCGCGAGGCGGTCCGTTCGTCCGTCCAGAGGAACCAGGCCGTGTGGAGGTTCTGCAGGCGCATGGCGGCGAGGGTCCGATACATCAGGACATGGCCGATCCCCCGACCTCGCCATTCCTGCGCAACTCCGATGGGACCGAACCGCTCGACCTCGTGGTGCGCGTATCCGATCACTTCGTCCCCGCTCAGCGCGAGCCACAGCCTGGATGCCGGCTCCCCCTGTTCGATCCGGTCGGCGGCAGATCGCGCGAATCGCTGCCAATCGCCCGGGAAGTGGGCTCGAAGGAACGCAAACAGGGCCGGAGTCCGGGCGGTCGTATAGGGCTCGACAGCGATGCCTTCGGCAACGAGTTGCCGCTCGCGGTTGACGACCCAATCAGGCGTCTGCAGTGCCGTCAGGTCACACTCCATGGCAATGGGCCGCGAGATGACCGAGTATCCGCGCCGCTGAAGGAACGCGAGACAATCGGCGTACACGGTCACGTCCACACCGGGAATGAAGTAGCCGGGCGCATAGGGCGAGATCAGCGCCCGGGTGCAGCCGCGCGAGGCGAGGTATGCCTCGGCCCGTTTGAGGAGTTCCGAACCGATTCCCCGACCGCGCGCCTCGGGAGCGACGGCCAGAAGCGTCACATAGCCCGAACCGGTGTCCGGTGGCGCATCTTCGAGCGGGAAGCGACGCACGATCGCCAGGACGAAGCCGACACCGCGGCCGGCATCGAGAGCAACCAGAGCCCCTTCCGGATCGAAGTTCGGGTCCAGCAGTACTTTGCGGGCGAACGTCGCGCGGCCGATCGGGTCGGCGAGCATGGCCCGCTGCAGCACGTCGAGCGTCCCATCAAGATGGTCGCCGGCGAACGGCGCGACATGCATGGTCCCGCCTGCCTACATGGCCTCGACGAGGGCTGCGATCTCGTCGAACTTCCCTTCGGCCAGCAACCGGCCGTACGGCGCCAGCGCGCCTCTGCCGATATTGCGCCAGCCTCCCCAGATGGCGCCGAGCTCGACGGCAAGCTCCATCTGCCGGTTGACGATGGCTGCCTCGGCATTCTGGAACGCAGCCAGCTTCGCGCGATCCCACAGAGGCATGGCACGAGCCAGTCGGGCAAGGCGATCTATGATCGTCTCGGCTATGCGCTTACCGTCTTCTGCCGTCGCCTCGCGGGGATCCCGGCCGCCGACGCCCTGATGGGGAGGCTGGGATAGGCGCGATAGATCCACCGAGCCGGGATCGAGGTACAGCATCAACGAGGTCTCTCCCCACGCGGCGTGATCGCCAAGGTAGCCTTCGTCGAGCGCGAGGATGTATTCCGGTGTGCCGAGAACGGGGATGCCGAGCGCGCGGCTAGCCCGAACTGCCAGGTCGCGTATGACGACCTGCTGCGCTGCGCCGTAATGGCCGGTCAGGATGATCATCGCTCGGAAGCCCTGACGCGCGGCCTCGCAGCAGAGCTTCTCGACCCAACTGCGAACAATCACGGAGCGAACGTCGTGCTCAGGCTCCATGACGAAGGTGTGGGGTTCGTCGATTCCGCCAACGCCGCCGAACAGCGCTGGCGCAACCACGCCTCCGCTCCGTTGAGCCGCCCGTACACACAGGTGGTGCGCCTTGACCGCATCGAGGCCGACGATGTTGTGGACGCCGTGCCATTCGATCGTTCCCAGCGGCTGATACAGTGTGGGACATTCGGCAACCGCCGCATCAATCTCGGCCGGCCTCATGCGCTCAAGTCGCACCTCACGCTCCATACTGGCCATCCCCGTCTCCCTTCCGCCTATCTCTGCCGTCATCGCTTCTCACCTCTCGCCTCCAGCCTCTAGCCTCTCGCCACTTGCCTCTTGCCCTCACTCACCAGCGCGATAGTCCCGAGCCCAGGCACCAGTCTGCGCTGAGGCCGCAGGTGAGCTCCACATCTTCACGACACCGTCGGGCGCGCCGGTTTCGCGGAGGTGCTTGACAAGCAGCTCCTGCATCTCCCTGACCACGTCCGGATGCGCTCCGGCGACATCCTTTGCGGCGAGGGGGTCCGTCCGGAGGTCGAAGAGCTCGGGCTTGCCAGATGCGCCGATGGGCGCGTAGCCCCATCCCTCCGACACGACGAACGGTGTGGATGCCTTCGCGGGGCAGGAGCCCGATGCCGGCTGGGCGTGGCATCCCGTCACCACGAAGTCGCGATGTTTGCCTGAGCCCGAGGCCAACAGTGACGCCATGGAGCGGCCATGGAACGGCTCCGGCGGCTCCGGCTTGACTTCGGCCAGATCGCATACCGTAGGCAGGAAGTCGCACGGTTGGCCGAAGGCTGCGACGCTTCGTCCCTTGGGCAGACCCGGCGCGGCGATGAGAAACGGCACGTGGCCCAGTTCCGGATAGAGCGGCCAGTAGCGCCCGTCCTTCTCGTGGATGTTGCTCTTGCCCGTTCGAGCGTGCTCGCCGAGCGACATGCCGTGGTCGCTCGTCACGACGACCACCGAGTTCTCCCACAGCCCTAGGTCGTCAATCTTCTGCAGCACGCGACCGACCCAGCGATCAACCAGCTCGGCCTCGGCTGCGTAGTGAGCGCGCAGGTTGCGCAGCTCGGCATGGGTGTAGGCCGATGACGGGCCGTAGTTGGGGTGGAGCATGCGCGGACCGTCGTAGGTCGGGTCATAGCGGCGCACGAGGTACTCCGGCGCATCCCACGGCTCGTGGGGATCGAAGAAGTCCACCCACAGGAAGAAGGGCGATGCCTTCCAGTTCTCCTCGAGCCACCGCACCGCCGTTTCCGCGGTCCGGCTCGGAAAGCACTGCGTCTCGTAGCGCGGCTGCCGATTCGTCCAGTCATGCAGGTCGGCGAGCGTCCGGCCACGGTACATGGGCGACAGTCGGGTCTTGCTCTGATCCACGACCTCTTCGATGGGGTCGTTCAGGTGCAGGATGGGTCGGTCGCCCTCCTGGCCGCGGATGTGGTAGGCGCCTTCGAAGCCCTGGTCGAACCTCGACGGGAACAGGTGCGGGCAATCGCACAGAAGCTGCGTGGCGTATCCTTTGCGGCCGAGCATTCGCGCAACGTGGTTGCTGCCGCTCCTGTCAATGGGCTGCCATCCGTAGTGCGGCCAGCCGATGCGGCCGGTTGCGATATCGGTACGATGGGGGATTGTCGGGAAGCTGCCCGTATAGAAGCCGTGAACCTCCACCGCCATCTCCGCCGCGAAGCGATCCAGCTGCGGTGTGCGAACCGGCATCTCCGCGCACCGCTCGCCCAGGTTGTCGTAACGGTACGTATCGGTGATGATCAGGATGATATTGCGCATGGCGCCCTCCTCGCCGTAGGTCGCGACATCCGCCTATTCGGCGAATGTGAAGGGGAGTCCTTGAAGGAGTCTGGCGCCTATGTTACGATAGTCGCCAAACGGCGGGTCGGTCGGGTTGGGGGGTGGTGGAGGGGGCGATGGACGTTCATGGACGGGATGGACGGTGATGGACGGGATGGACGGTGAGGGACGGG
>JBBIQU010000105.1:13977-14218 GCA_037442185.1 Chthonomonadales bacterium
AAGGGGTAGATGGGCGGGATGGACGGTGATGGACGGTGATGGACAGGATGGACGGCGAGATAGGGGTGGTCGGGGCGACGAGGAGGAGGGGCTGATACCGAAGCATGGGGGCTTTCGGCGGCTGAAGAGCTTCCAGGTGGCCCAACTCGCCTACGATTTCACCGTGTTGTTCTGCGACCGTCTGGTGGATCGTCGGAGCCGGACGCACGACCAGATGGTCCAGGCCGCGCGTTCTGGAGTG
>JBBIQU010000105.1:14252-14515 GCA_037442185.1 Chthonomonadales bacterium
AAGCGGCACCTCGAAGAAGACGGAGATGAAGCTCACGAACGTGGCGCGAGCGAGTCTGGAGGAGCTGCGGCTGGACTATGAGGACTTCCTGCGACAACGTGGCCTCTCGCTGTGGGCTCCGGAAGACCCTCGGAGGAAGGAGCTGGTCGCGCGGCGCTGCCGAAGCGCCGAAGAGGTGGTGGGGTGGATCCGGGAGGTCAGGGCGAGGTATGGACGGGATGGACGGGATGGACGGGATGGACGAAATGGACAATCACGGACAA